>DASRLN010000198.1:0-6974 GCA_035648435.1 Caulobacteraceae bacterium | reverse complement strand
ACCTCAGCGAGCGCGAGCGGTCGCGCACCCAGGCCGAGATCGACCTGCTCAATCACAAGAAGACCGGCGTGCTGATGGTCGCCGCGGCGGAGGCCGGGGCTCTGATCGGCGGCGCCTCGCCGGCGGCGCGGGCGGCGGTGGGCGAATTCGCCCGGCGGTTGGGCCTGGCGTTCCAGATCCGTGACGACCTCATCGATGTCGAGGAAGGCGAGGGTGCGGCCGGCAAGGACGTCGGCCGCGATGCCGGCATGACCACCGTCGTCTCGGCTCTGGGAGCCCGTCAAGCCGCCGCCGCCATGGCCGGACACCTGGAGCAAGCCGCCGCCGCGCTGGGCCGCGCCGGTTGCGAAGGACGTCTTGGACGACTGGCCGACAGTCTCTTTCCAGGGCGCAAGGCCGCGGCGTGACCCTGGAGGACACGGCGCCGATCCTCGAGGTTCGAGGCGCCTGTCACGCTTACGGCGATCAACCGGCGCTGGCCGGGGTGGATCTGACCCTCGCCGGCGGCGACATCTACGCGCTCCTGGGTCCCAACGGGGCGGGCAAGACGACGCTCACCCGGGCCATCTGCGGCCGGCTGAAGCTCGACGAGGGCTCGGTGCGCGTGGCCGGCGCCGACCCCCACGCCGACGCCCGCGCCCGCGCCACCTTGGGCCTGGCGCCGCAGGAGATCGCCCTCTATCCCCACCTCACGGTCCGGGAAAATCTCGAGGTCTTCGCCAGCCTCAGTGGCGTCCCGCGCCGCGATGTCGCCGCCGCCGTTCGCGAGGCGATGACGCTGACCCGCACCCTCGATCACGCCGACGCGCGGGCCTCGCGGCTATCGGGGGGCTACCGCAGGCGGGTCAACATCGCCGCCGCGATCCCGCACCGACCTCGCCTGCTGATCCTCGACGAGCCCACCGCCGGCGTCGATCCGACGGCCCGCGAGGCGGTGGGCGCCGTGCTTCGCGATCTCGCCTCGCAGGGCGTCGCCGTGCTCATCGTCACCCATGACCTCGACGAGGCCGGCGATCTGGCGACCCGGGTCGGCTTTCTGGTCGAGGGCGCCATGGCCTTGGAGGGCCGCCCGGCCGATCTGCTCGCCGAGGCCTTCGGCGAGGACATGGAAATCCTCGTCCACATGGCCGGCGAGATCGACGCCGGCGCCGCGGTCAGTCTCGAGGCGACGGGCCTCATCCCCGCCGGCGCCCCCGGGGCTTGGCGACGCTATTGCGCCGACGGCTATGGCGCCGCGGCGCGGATCGACACCGACCTGCGCCGCGCGGGCCTGGCGGTGCGGGAGATTCGCGTCCGTCATCCGACCTTGCAGAGCCTCTACGGCCGGATCGCCGAGACCCGGCGCGCGGCATGATCGCCGCGGTCGTCCGGGTGATGACCTTGCGCCTGCTGCGCGATCGCGCCGCCCTGGTCATGGCCTTCGTGCTGCCCCCGCTGGTGTTCCTGATCTTCTCGGCCGTGTTCGCCGGAACCGCCGGCGACGCCGTCCGCCTTTCGGTCGCCGTCGCCGACCTGGCGCGAAGCGAGGATTCCCGCCGCCTGGCCGCCGCCCTCCTCGCCGACCCATCCCTGCGCGCCGAAACCGTGGCGCCGGCCAGCCTGGCGGTGGCGCGAAAGCGGGTGAAGTCCGGGGCCGACGACGCCGGCGTCGTCATCCGGGCCGATCCCGGTGCGGCCGGAGCCCCGATCCTCGTCCTCGCCGATCCCGGCCGGGCCGTCGCCGCCCCGCTCGTCGAAGCCCGCGTCCGCCAGGCGATGATGCGCGCCCTGCCCGACGTGATGGTCGATCGCGCGGCGCGCGAGCTCACGCCGGCCATCGGTCCGCTCACCTCCGACCAGGGCCTTTCCCTGGAAGGGGCGGAGGATGATCTCAAAGCCGACGCCATGGCCGGAAAGCCGGAGCGCCTCTCCGACCACCTCGTGGCCCGCGAGGCGGTGGGCGCCGTCCGCGGCGGGGGAGCAAACATCGTCTACTACGCCGGCGCGGTGACCATCCTCTTCGCGCTGTTCTCGGCCATGCACGGCGCGCTCAGCCTGATCGATGAACGCGCCTCGGGCATCGCCGACCGCATCCTCGCCGGACCCGCCGGCATGGCCCCGGTGGTCAGCGGAAAGTTCCTCTTCCTGGCCGGGCAGGCGGTGGCCCAGGCGACCGCGATCTTTGTCACCGCCGCGGTGGTCTACGGCATTCCCCTCACCGCTCACCTGGCCAGCTGGACGGCGACGACCATCGCCGCCGCCGCCGCCTCGGCCGGCCTGGCGCTGGGACTCGTCGCCGTCTGCCGCACCCGCGAGCAGGGCCAGATGTTCGCCACCTTCGTGATCCTCATCCTGGCCGCCGTCGGCGGCAGCATGGCGCCGCGCTTCCTCATGCCGCCCTGGCTCCAGGCGATCGGCTGGGCGACGCCCCACGCCTGGGTGATCGACGCCTACCAGGGCGCCCTCGCGCGCGACGAGGGTCCCGGCGTGCTGTATAAGCCCTGGCTCGTCCTCGCCCTCATTGGCGCCGCGGGCCTCCTGATCGCCCAACTCGCCGCCCGCCGCATCCGCCGCTGAAGAACTTCGATCGCATGCCTTTCGCCCGCAACGCCTCGCGCAAATGGGGACTTGATCGCAATTCGTCTTTCCCGAATTGCGTTCATGTCCCCGATTTGCGAGCGCCGGTGGGCTCCGAATGAGGATCCTGATCGACATCCTGCTCTTCGCCGCCGCCCTGGCGTTCATGGAGGGTTTCGCCTGGTTCACCCACCGGTTCGTGATGCACGGGTTCCTGTGGGTCTGGCATCGATCGCACCATGAGCCGCGCGAGGGGAGGTTCGAGTTGAACGACCTGTTCGCGGTGGTCTTCGCCGCGCCGGCCATCGTCTGCATCTGGCTGGGCGTGCACGGCGTCCCGCCGCTGCTGCCGGTCGGCCTGGGGATCACCGCCTATGGCGCGGTCTATGCGATCTTCCACGACGGCCTGGTCCACCGCCGCTATCCGCTACCGTGGCGTGGCCGCTCGCCCTACTGGAAGCGGCTGATCCAGGCCCACCGCATCCACCACGCGGTGACCACCAAGCACGGCTGCGTCTCCTTCGGCTTCCTCCTCGCCCCACCGGTGCGGGACCTCAAGGCCCGGCTGACGGCGATCAACGCCGCCGGAGACCCGGCGCTATGACGGCGCGATGGCGGCGTGAACGATCCAGGCTCGTCCCGACGCGCCCGGCCGCCTCCCGAAGCGCGCGAGCAGCGTCCTGAGTTCGTCGGCCAGCGTCGCCGCGTCCGCCTCATCGAGATGGACCTCCAGCCAGACCTCGAACGCGGTCGCGGGGCAATCTTTGTCCCGCACCACCCGCATGCGCGCCCCGTCGCCGTCATGGGAATAGACGACGCCCTTCACCGTCCTGGCGAGATTTCGATCGACGGCGGCTCGCAGTCGAACCGACATCGAATCGCTCGGCCTTCCCCCCGCCAGTTCGGCCGGAACGAAAAAGGCCCTCGCGGTCGCGCGGTAGAACTTGATCGGCGCGCCGGCGCGGACCTGCCGTCGCGTTATCTCCACCAGGCCCAGGCGCAGGAACGAGCGCATGTGGTGGTGAAGCAGATTGAGCGGGGTCTGGGTCAAAGCCGCCAGGTCACTCAGGGATCGCTCTCGATCGACGAGCGCCAACACGAGCTTTCGCTGGCGCGGGTTGGCGAAGACCTTCGCGGCGGCGGGGTCGATGATGTCGGTCATGTCGATCATGGGCGGGCGTCTCGGGGCGCCCACGGAGCGGGACGCGAAGCCACGTTCAACCCTTCATCTTCAAATTGAACAAGCCGGATGGGCCTATGCCGACAGCATTCAGTCGGAGGCGCCAATGCGGCGGAATTCGAGATGGCGGGCGTTTGGCGCGGCCTTGGCCCTGGCGGGACCGGCGGTTTCAGCCAGCCGGGCGGCGCCGGCGAGCGGCGCGGCGGTTGAGTCGATTGGGACGTGCATGGCTTCCGCGGCCCGCGCGCTCGACTTCTCGGGCGTCGTCTCCGTCGTGCGAAACGGCGCGATGACGAGCTATGCGCGCGGCCTGGTCGCCGGCCCGGGGAGTCTGCCCATCGACATCGGCACGCGGTTCAATCTCGGCTCGGCGGGAAAGATGTTCACCGCCGTCGCCGTCGCTCAGCTGATCGACGCTGGCAAGGTCGGGCTGGACGATCCCATCGGCCGCTACGTCGCCGGCCTGACGGCGGAGGCGTCGGCCGTGACCGTGCGCCAGTTGCTGACCCATAGTTCCGGGCTCGGGAACTATTTCGCGCCCGAAAACCTGCCGGCCATGCTCGAGGCGCGAACCCTCGGCGACCTCCTGCCGCTGGTGGCGGCGGAAAAGCCCCAGTTCCCGCCGGGCTCGCGTTTCTCCTACTCCGATACCGGCTTCCTGCTGCTGGGCCTCATGATCGAGCGGGCGTCGGGACGGAGTTATGGCGACTATCTCCAATCCCACATATTCGATCCCGCGAAGATGGCCTCCACCGGCCTGGCGCCCCCGCCAGCCCGGGCCATCGGCATGACCAGCATGGCCGCCCCGCCGGGGCCGCCGGGGCCGGGGCCTGCGAGGCCGGCGCCGGAGGCCGCGCTCCACGGCGGCTCAGCCGGCGGCGCCTTCAGCACCGCGGACGACATGCAGAGATTCTTCGCCGCGCTCACAGAGGGGAAACTGACCAGCGCCGCCTCGTTCCGAAGGCTGGTCTCGGCCCAGATCGTCGCCGCGCCGGCCACCGGCGACCAGCCGGAGCGTGACTACGGATTTGGCTTTGGCGTCGGGCGCTTCGTGGATCGCCGCTGGTTCGGCCACAACGGCGGCGCACCCGGCGTGAACGTCGAGGCCACGGTCTTCCCCGATGATCAGCTCGCCATCGTGGTTCTGGCCAACCGGGATCCTCCCGCCGCCACCCTTCTTTTCCGCAAGCTGCGCGCCGCGCTCTTCGATCCGGCGGTGGGGAAAGGTTGCGGAGGGCGGCCCTGAGGGGTCGGGTCGATCCTCTAGAGCTTCGACCACAACGAAGCGGGCCTGACCGGCGCTTCGCGGCGCAGGCGCGAGGCCAGGGCGAGGCCGCCGCCCTGGATCGCCAGAGCCGCCTTCATCGGGCCGCTCACCGACACCCGCGAGTCCCAGGCCCGGACCCCGCGGGCGGCGACCTCGACGCCGATCCGGCGATAGACCCCGCGCGCCGCGGCGATCGCCCAGGCGCTGCGGAAGGGAAGGGCGCCAAGACCCGCCGCGGCCGAGTCGTAATAAGGCTCGGCGGCCGCCAGCAGCAGGCAGGCCGAGGCGGCCACCGCCTCGCGGTGGCGGGGCTCGGCGACCTCGCGCGGGTCCACACCGGCCGCTTCCAGCCAGTCGATGGGCAGATAGACCCGGCCGCATTGCGCGTCCTCGATGACGTCGCGGGCGATGTTGGTGAGCTGGAAGGCGAGGCCGAGGTCCTGCGCCCGGCGCAGGGTGGCAAGATCGTCGGGTGCGACGCCCATGACCACCGCCATCATCACGCCCACCACGCCGGCGACGTGCCAGCAGTAGTCGAGGGTCTCGTCGAGCGTGCGGTAGAGCCGGCCATCGACGTCCATGGCGAAGCCATCGAGCAGGGCGAGCGCCCAGGCCTCGGGAATATTTCGCCGCTGGGCGACCCACTGGAACGCCGCGAAGGCCGGATCGTCGGTCGGCGTCCCGGCCAGCGCCGACCGGGTTCTTGTTTTCAGCGCTTCCAGGCGCGCGCGGGCCGCGTCCGGATCCTGCCGCGTCATGCCGTGGCCGAGCACCTGGCCGTCGATGACATCGTCGCAGTGGCGGCACCAGGCGTAGAGGCCCTCGGCGTCGGCCCGGGTGGGCCGATCGAACAGGGCGGCGGCGGCGGCGAAGCTGCGCGAACCCTTCCGGATCGCCTCCCGGCTGGAGGCTTCGAGATCGCTCTTGCTCACCAGGCGCCCTTTGCGTCGGCGATGATCAGCGATGCGGTGGCCTTGGCCGACCCGACGACACCGGGAATGCCGGCCCCCGGGTGGGTCCCGGCGCCGACGAAATAGAGGTTGCCGATCACATCGTCGCGGTTGTGAGTCCTGAACCAGGCGCTCTGGGTCAGCACCGGCTCCAGCGAAAACGCCGAGCCCTGCCAGGCGGCCAGATCGCTCTGGAAATCCAGCGGCGTGACGATCCGCCGCGTGACCAGATCGGCCTTCAGTCCTGGAATGTGGCGGGCCTCCAGATAGGTGAGAATCTCGTCGGCGTAGGCCGCCGCCCGCGTGCGCCAGTCGATCTGGCCGGCCCTGAGGTTCGGGACCACGGAAAGTGCGTAGAAGGCCGAGCATCCGGGGGGCGCCACGCTCGGGTCGCTCGCGCTCGGCGCATGAACATAAAGGGAGAAATCATTGGCCAAAGTCGGCTTTTTGTAGATGTCATCGATCAGGCCGCGGTACCGGGGTCCGAAGCAGATGGTGTGGCGGGCGAGGCCCGGGTGCTCGCGCCGCAAGCCGAAGTGGACGACGAACAGGGATGGGCTGAACCTCTTGACCTTCAGCCGCCGGGCCATCGTCCGGCCCCGCGGATCGTCCTTCAGCAGGACGTCATAGGTGTGGACCACGTCGGCGTTGGAGGCCACCGCGTCGAAAGTCTCGAAGGCGCCATCGGCGTGGACGACGCCGGTGGCCCTGCCGTGCTCGGTGGTGATCGCGCGCGCCCGGTCGCCGACCCCCAGGATTCCACCCAGATCGGTGAAGAGGGCCCCCAGGGCGCGCACCAGGGCGTGGGTCCCACCCCTGGCGAACCACACCCCGCCCTGCCGCTCGAGGGCATGGATCAGGGCGTAGATCGAGGAGGCCGCGAAGGGGCTGCCGCCGACCAGCAGGGTATGGAATGAAAGCGCCTGACGCAGATGGTCGTCGCGGACGTAGCTGGCGACCTTGGCGTAGACGCTTCGCCAAGCCTGCAGGCGGACCAGTTCCGGCGCCGCCGCCAGCATGC
>DASRLN010000197.1:0-7826 GCA_035648435.1 Caulobacteraceae bacterium | reverse complement strand
GCCCTGGTCGTCGCCCGGCGGCGGCGCGGCGTAGCGACCGTCGTCGTATCTCGGGGCGGGAGGCGGCCCATACCGCCCGTCGTTGTCGCTGTAGGCGGGACCGGGCGGCGGCGGCGGCGAACCATAGCGCCCGTCGCGGTCGTTGTAGCCGCTGCGGTAAGCGCCGTTATCGTAGTAGGCTTGGCCCGGCGGCGGGCCCCCGCCGCAATTGGCGGTGCTGTTGCCGACGATGCCGCCGCCGACCGCGCCGACGCCGGCGCCGACGGCGGTCCCGTCGCCACGGTGTCCGCCGGCGGCGATATTGCTGCCGAGCACGCCGCCGATGGCCGCGCCGATCAGGGCGCCGAAGATGGTCCGGCCGGTCCTGTCCCTCTCGCAGTCGTGATAGGCCTGATAGGACGGCTCGCCGTTGGGGCCGTAGTAGGGCTGCGATTGGGCGGTCGCGGCGAGGGGCGCGGCGGCGCCGGCGGCCAGCGCCAGGGAACCGGCGGCGGCGGCGAGGACGCTCCGGGCGAAGAGCGGGTGAATGGACACGGCGGTGGAGTCTCCCTTTGTACGCGCCCATCATCGGGGGACAAATCTGAACCCCGACTGAGCGCGCCGTTCATGCGAGCTTCGTGGGCGAGCGTGGCATTCGAATGGCGAGGATGGCGATCACCTCCAGAAAATCGGACCCGGATGGGGACGCCGCGCGCATCGTCACCCTGGCGATCGAGACGGTGGGCGCCGAAGGCGACGGCGTATCGCCGGGGCCGGTGTTTACGCCCCTGACCCTGCCCGGCGAGACGGTGGTCGCCCGGCGGACCGGCGAGCGCGCCGAACTGATCGAGATTCTCGAAGCCAGCGCCGGGCGCGTGGCCGCGCCGTGCCCCCACTTCGGCGCGTGTGGCGGCTGCGCCCTGCAGCACTGGGACGAGACGCCGTATCTCGCCTGGAAGCGCGAGCGGATCGGCCTGGCGCTCGCCCGCGAGCGGCTGGAGACCGAGATTCTCGCGCCATTCGCGGCCCCGCCCGGTTCCCGGCGCCGGCTGGCCCTGCACGCCCGGCGGGAGGGCCGGGAGGCGGTTCTTGGGTTCAAGGCGCGGCGGTCCTGGCGGCTGACGGCGATCGAAACCTGCGTCATCGCCGATCCGGCCATCGTCGCGGCCCTGCCCGTGCTGCGCCGGCTGGCGGCGCCGTTCCTCGAGCATCCCAGGTCGGCCCCGATCCTCCACGCGACCTGGACCGCCACCGGCCTGGACGTGGACGTCACCGGCGTCGAGCGGCGCGCCGGCGGCCTCTCGGCCGACGCCCGGATGCGGGCGGCGGCGGTGGCGGCGGCGGCGGACATGGCCAGGGTGAGTCTCGCCGGCGAGGTGCTCTATTCGGCCAGACCGGCGCGGGTGCGAATGGGGGCGGCGAGCGTCGCCCTGCCGCCCGGCGCCTTCCTGCAGGCGGTGGAAGCGGCCGAGCGGGCGATGGCCCGGTTCGCCCTGGCCGAGTCGGCCGGCGCCCGTGGCATCGCCGATCTCTACTGCGGGGTCGGAGCCTTCAGCTTTCCCTTGGCGAGCCTCGCCCCGGTGCTCGCCGCCGACGCCTCGGCGCCGGCCATCGCCGCGCTGACCACCGCCACCGCCTCGGCGCCGGGACTGAAGACGATCGCCGCCCAGGTCCGCGATCTCGACCGCCGGCCGATGTCGGGCGCTGAACTGAAGAGGATCGACGTCGTCCTGATCGACCCGCCGCGCGCCGGGGCGGCGGCGCAGAGCGCGGCCCTGGCCCGATCGGCGGTGGCGAAGGTCATCGCCGTCTCGTGCAATCCGGCCACCTTTGCCCGCGACGCCGCCATTCTGACCTCCGGCGGCTTCACCCTCGACCGGGTGCTGCCGGTGGATCAGTTCCTGTGGTCGCCCCATATCGAACTGGTCGGTGTCTTTTCCAGGTGATCGCCTTGAACAAACCCCCGCGTCCGGCCGCCGCCTTCGCCGTCGATCGCGCCTCGCTGTTGGCGCGCTCGGCGATCAAGGCCGCGTGGTGGGGGGCGGCCGGCGCCGCGGCGCGCGCGATCGCCAGGCCTTCGCGGGCCACGCCGGCGGATTTCGCTCCCGCGGCCGAACCCGCGCCGCCAGGGTTCATCCGTCGCGCGTGGCTTGAGGCGTTCGAGAAGGACGCGCGGGACGTCGCCGAAGGACTCTATCCCGCGCCTTCCGACGGACCGATCCGGCCACTGCGCGCCATCCTCGAAGGGGCCGACTTCCTCGCCGACGCCAGGCGGGTCGAGGCTCGCCGCCGGCGCGGCGGCGGTGGCGAGGCTCGCGAAGACACTCCGACGCCGGGCGCCTACCCCAGCTACTATCGTCAGAACTTCCACTTTCAGACCGGCGGCTGGTTCACCCGAGGCAGCGCCCGCCGCTATGAAGCGCAGGTCGAGGCCCTGTTCTCCGGAACCGCCGGCCCCATGCGCCGCCGGGCTCTGTCGCTGCTCGCCAAGGCTTGGCGTGGAAGCGACCAGAGAGAACTCGGGATCGTCGATCTGGCCTGCGGCTCCGGCGCCTTCCTGAAGGATCTCGCCGGCGCCTTCCCCCGCGCCAGCCTCGCGGGCGTCGATCTGTCGGCGGCTTATCTGGGCGAAGCGCGCGCGCGATCGGGGGTCGGCGCCCTCGTCCAGGCCAACGCCGAGCGCCTGCCGTTCGCCGATGGCGGCCTGGACGCCGTCACCGCCGTCTATCTCTTCCACGAATTGCCGACGGCGGTCCGCGCCAGGGTCGCCCGAGAAATCGCCCGGGTGCTGCGGCCGGGCGGCTTGCTGGCCTTCGCCGACGCCCTGCAACCCGCCGACGAGCCGCGCTTGTCGCGGCTCCTCGAGGCCTTTCCCGCCTATTTCCATGAACCCTATTTCGGAAGCTACGGCGCGACGAATATCGCCGGGCTGTTCGGCGACGCCGGGCTCGTCGTGGTCGCGCGCGACCGCGCCTTCCTGACCAAGGCGATACTGTTGGAAAAGCCGCGATCCATGGCCGCGGCCCAGGCTCCCGCGACGTAAGCGGTTCCGAAACCTATCTGCCCCATGGTCCGGTCCCAGAACGACGTCGGGGTCAGGCCAAGCATGCTTTTCGCCAGGATTTCCGCTTTCGCCATGGTGGTTTCACTCGTGGCCGTCGCGACCGCCGGCCGGGCCGCCGAGCGCGCGCGGCCACCGATGAGCCCGCGCGCGCTCGCCGCCGCCATCGAAAGACGGGCGGACAAGACCAGTTTCTCTGACCTCGACAAGTTCGGCGAAGCGGCGGCCCGTGGCCCCGGCCGGGAGAATCTCAACCGCCTCCAGCACGTCGCCCTGGTGATCCTCAACCAGTCCGAGTTTGGCAAATTCGACCGTTGGAACGCCCTGCTCCGGCGCAACGCCCTGCGCGAGGGCGACGAGAGGTATGTCACGGTCGCCGCGATCAATGAACTCCAGAGCCGCTACAATCGCGGCGACACCACCGTTCAGGCCGAGGTCGAGCGCATCGGTCGGACGGAGCCCGACTGGTTCGCCCGGGTTTACGCCATGAGCGTGGCCGCCATCATGCGCGGCCAGGGCAACCAGACCGGATCGGCCCTGAAGCTGTTGAGCGACGCCCGGGCGCTCATTCCCGCCGGCGACCGGTATGCCGGGGCGGCCGAGGCCTATGTCTGGGAATCGGTCGGCATTGCCCTGATGGGCCTCTACGATCTGGACGGCAGCGCCGCCGCCTTCGACCGCGCCGACTTTCAGGACACCGATCCGAGCTATCCTCGCCCCGACTTCGACGGCGTCTATGACATGGCTCACACCGCCACGCTTCTGGGCGACGCGAAGCTGGCGAGCCAGCTGGCCGCCGTGCACCATCGCCTGGCCACGCGCTCGGATCTGCCCGACCTGAGGATCTGGGACATGAACCTCTGCGGCATGGTCGCCGAGGCGTTCGAGGCGCCCGGCCAGGTCATGGACTGCTTCGCGCCCCTGGATGATGCCCTGACCGGCGCGGACTTCGTGGCCACCAGCATCATTCCCATGCGCGCCATCGCCGAGGCCAGGCAGGGTCGCGTCGCCGCCGCCGAAGCGGACTTGGCGCGGCTGCGCAAGCTCAAAGCCTCCAAGCTCTTCGATGTCGCCATGTTCAGTCGGGAGCCCGAGATCGAGGCCGAACTGCTTCTCGCCGGCGGTCGCTATCGCGAGGCGTTCGAAAGACTTCGGCAGTATTCGGTGGCCAGCGGGATGGCGAATTCCCAACGCTTCAACGCCGGCGTGCGCCAGATCACCACCGAGCTGCAGACCCAGGTCGATAGCGCCCGCCACAACGCCGATCTCAAGCAGGTGGTGATCGCCGACCAGCGCTGGGTCGCGGCGCTCGCCGGGCTGCTCGTGGTCTGCGCCGGCGCGGTCCTCCTCTGGCAGCGGCGAGTCGCCGGACGCCTTCGCCATGCTCAGGTGCGGGCCGAGACCGCCAATCGGGCCAAGAGCGAATTCCTGGCCAACATGAGTCATGAAATCCGCACCCCCCTCAATGGCGTGGTCGGGGTCGCCGACATGCTGGCCGCCGGCGCCCTGAAGCCACGCCAGCGCGAGATGGTGGAAATCATCCGCAGCTCCGGCCAGTCCCTTGAGCGGTTGCTTTCGGATGTCCTCGATCTGGCTCGGGTCGAAGCCGGCCGCATGACCATCGAAGCCGCTCCCTTCCACGCCGGCGACCTGGTTCGCTCGGTGGCGGCGCTTTCCGGCATGGCGGCGGGGGAAAAGGGCCTGGCCATGACCACCGAGATCGCGCCGGAGCTGGAGGGCTGGTTCCTCGGCGACGCCATCCGCGTGCGGCAGATCCTGACCAATCTGGTGAGCAACGCGGTGAAGTTCACCGAAACCGGGCGGGTGACGATCATCGCCGGTCCCGGCGTTGCCGGAGGTCTGCGCTTCACTGTCGAGGACACCGGCGTGGGCTTCGACGCCCAGGACAAGGAGCGCCTGTTCGGCCGTTTCCAGCAGGCCGACGGCTCGATCACCCGGCGCTTCGGCGGCAGCGGCCTGGGGCTGGCGATTTCCCGCCAACTGGCGAGCCTGATGAACGGGGAGTTCGACTGCCACAGCAAACTCGGAGCCGGCTCCCGGTTCTGGTTCGAGGCCCCGTTCGCGGCGGTCGCGGCGCCGGTGGCGACGGACGACGAGGCGGCGACGAAACAGATCGGCGACGATCGCCCGGTGCGCATCCTGCTGGCCGACGACCACGCCACCAACCAGACCGTCATCCGCATGATGCTCCAGCAATTCGGCGCGGAAACCACGGCGGTCTATAACGGCGCCGAGGCGCTGGCGGCGTTTGAGCGTCAGCCATTCGACATCGTGCTGATGGACATGCAGATGCCGGTGATGGACGGCCTGGAGGCGACGCGACGGATACGGGCGCTGGAAGCCTTCACCGGCGCCGCCCGCACGCCGCTGGTGATGCTTACCGCCAACGCGCTTCCCGAGCATTGCGAAGCCAGCCGCCTGGCCGGCGCCGACGGCCACCTCTCGAAGCCAGTCACCGTGGCCGACCTCGCGGAGGCGCTCAACCGGGCGCTCGAGCCCGGCGCGGAGGAACGGCTGGTCGCCTAGGCCGGCGGCGGAGCGCCGAACAGGTCGATCTGATCGCCGGCCCTGTCCGGAACCTTGAATTTCGTCAGGTCCAGTTCGGCCAGCGGCCGGTCGAGGCCGAACCTTCGTCGGGCGATGGCGAACCGGCGAGCGATGAGATCGGCGATCGGGCCTTCGCCCTTCATCCGCTTGCTCCATTGCGGATCGTAGTCCCTGCCGCCGCGCATCTGGCGGACCAGCGACATCACCCGACCGGCGCGATCGGGAAACGCGCCTTGCAGCCATTCGCGGAACAGGTCCTTGATCTCCAGGGGAAGGCGCAGGGCGACGTAGGCGGCCCCGGCCGCGCCCGCTTGCGAAGCCGCCGCGACGACCGACTCCAGTTCGTGATCGTTGAGGCCCGGAATGACCGGCGCGAACATCACCACGGTCGGAACGCCGGCGGCGCTCAGGGCGCGAACCGCGTCGAGCCGGCGCGTGGGCGTCGCGGCGCGCGGCTCCATCTTCCGGGCGAGCGTGCGATCGAGGGTGGTGATCGAGACGGCGGCGCGCGTCAGCCCGGCCGCGGCCATCGGACCCAGCAGGTCCAGATCGCGAGCGATCAGCGCCGATTTGGTGATGATCGAAAACGGATGGCGGAAACGCGCCAGGACTTCGAGGATCTGACGAGTGACCCGGAGGCGTTTTTCTTGTGGTTGATAGGGATCGGTGTTGCCCCCGACATGGATCACGCCGGGTCGGTAGGTGGGCCGGGAGAGTTCCCGTTCGAGCAGCCGCGCGGCGTCGGGCTTGAAGAACAGCCGGCTCTCGAAGTCGAGACCGGGCGACAGGCCGATGTAGGCGTGGGCCGGCCGAGCGTAGCAATAGATGCACCCGTGCTCGCAGCCCCGATAGGGATTGATCGAGCGGTCGAAGCCGACATCGGGACTGTCGTTGCGGGTGATGATCACCCGCGCCCGCTCCGCCGTCACCGTGGTTCGAAGGGGGACCGGCGCATCGTCGTCGATGGTCCAGCCGTCGTCGAACCCGGCGTGCGTCAGCGATTCGAAGCGTCCGGTCGCGTTTGAAGCCGCCCCGCGACCGCGTGCAGAGGTGGGTGGCTGGGACATGCGCAATCATATGCAATTGCTTGGAACAAAGCAAGAACTCAGTCAGCCGGTGAGACGGGTCGGTCCGGCCGGTCCACCCGCTCCACCAGTGTCAACAGATCCTGCCAGGCCTTCTTCTTGGCCGCCGGCTGACGCAGCAGGAAGGCCGGGTGGAGCGTCGGCAGCGCGGGAATTTCGAGGTCCCCGTCCGGTGATCGCCATTCGAACCAGCGTCCCCTAAGGGTGAGAATTCCTTCGCTCTGGTTCAGCATCGCCTTGGTCGAAGCTCCGCCGACGAGCAACAGGGCGCGAGGCCGGACGAGTGCGATGGCTCGCTCCAGGAACGGCGCGCAGACCATCTGTTCGGCAGGGGTCGGCGTGCGATTGCCCGGGGGGCGCCAGAAGACGGTATTGGTGATGAACACGCGCCCCTCCAGGCCGGCGGCGCGCAGCATCAGATCAAGCAGTTTGCCGGCGCGGCCGACAAACGGCGCGCCCTGGGCGTCTTCATCGGCTCCGGGCGCCTCGCCGATCACCATCACCGGCCCGTCCGGGTGGCCTCGCGAGAACACGCAGCGCTTCGCCCCCGCCCTCTTGAGCGCGCAGCCGTCGTAGGCGGTGATCGCGGCCTCCAGGGCGGCGAGGTCGCCGGCCGCCGTGGCCGCGCGGCGGGATTCGTCCAGATCCATCGGCGGATCGACGACGGTCGAGATCGCAATCGGGGCGTGAACGCTCGGGGTCGCGCCCGGAGACGGTCGGGGCGTCGCGGAGCGGATCGCCGGGAGGCTGCGATCGATCGGCGCCTCGGCGTAACAGACATCGACGCCGGCCTCGGCCCAGAAGCCCAGCAGGCTCTCCACCGCGCGCGGATCGAGGTTCATGACCCGGACTTACACCGGGCGCGGCGGCGAGGGGAGGGCGGTTTGCCCTTGACCGTCCCGCCCCCGGCTTCGATTAAGGCCGCCGCGAGGGCTTGGCGATGAAAGGTGACGGCCATGAGCGACGACGCCGGGCGCGAGGCCATGGAATACGACGTCGTCATCGTCGGGGCCGGCCCGGCGGGCCTCTCGGCCGCGATCCGCCTCAAGCAGCTCGCCGCCGAACAGGGAACCGAAGTTTCCGTCGCCGTGCTCGAGAAGGGCTCCGAGGTCGGCGCTCACATCCTCTCGGGG
>DASRLN010000196.1:0-7547 GCA_035648435.1 Caulobacteraceae bacterium | reverse complement strand
GCCGTCAACCCTCCGCCCGTCGTCGCCCCGCCGGCCGCCGACGCGCCGGCGATTCCAGCGCCCAATCCTTCGCCGAGCGCCGATACGCCGCAGTAAGATTCGCGATCGCCTTCCCAGCCCGCGGCCCCCCTCGCCGCGGACTGGGTGGGAAATAGGGACAGGATATCTTTACCGTCACGATGAAGACCGCTCTGACGGCGCCCGCCAAAGAGCGTCGCGATCTCACCGTGAGAAAGTCGGTAATCATATCATGTCACGATTTTACCGATTTTACGATTTTAGTGTCACGATTTTACGCGCTCGCTGTGGGCTGGGTGAAACAAGAAAGAGAAAAGGAAAGGAAAAGGGGAAAAGGGGACAGGATATCTTTACCCCCTGGGCGAAGCGGCCTATTCCGTCCGCCCATGCCCCGACAGCCTCGTGTCGTCGTTCCCGATCAGCCGCACCACGTGACCCAGCGCGGCAATCGCCGCTCGCCGATCTTCTTCGAGGCCGGGGACGAGCAGATCTATCTCGACCTGATGGTCAGGGAGTGCCGGCGCCGGGAGGTCGGGATCTGGGCCTATTGCCTGATGCCCAATCACGTTCACCTCGTTCTCACGCCGAGGTCGGCGGACGGTCTCGGCCTGGCCGTCGGCGAGGCGCACCGGCGCTACACCAACTACGTCAACATCCGGGGCGGTTGGACCGGACACCTGTTCCAGAGCCGCTTCGCCAGCGTGGCGATGGACGAAGCCCATGTGCTGGCGGCCTTCCGCTACATCAGCCTCAATCCGGTTCGAGCCAGATTGGTGGCGCGGGCCGAGGACTGGGCCTGGTCGAGCGCGCGGGCCCACATCAAGGGCGTCGATGACGGCGTGGTCGCCGTGGCGCCGGCCCTGGCGCGATTCGACGGGTTCGCCGATCTGCTGGCGGCGGGAGCCGAGGACGAAGCCGACCGGTTCGCCGCCCTGCGCGCCGCCGAGACGACCGGGCGGCCGGTGGGCTCGGCGGCGTTCATCGCCGGCCTGGAGCGGCGCCTGGGGCGGGCCTTGGCGGCGCCCCGACGCGGGCGGCCGGTGGGGTCCAAGATCATGATGAAGATGGTGTAACCATATCATGTCCGGATTTACCCGATTTAAGCCCGATCGACGCGCGGTGCTGACCACGATGGCCGCTTCGGGCCTGGCCGCGCCGGCGCCGACGCGGGCCGGGGAGGGCGGGGCGAACGCGGCGGCGCCAGCTCCGTCGCGGGAGATCTGGACCCGTTTCTTCGCCGGTCAGCGGATCTGGGCCTATGCGGATCGGCAGAGCCTGGCGCCCGGCGAGCCGCTGAACGTGATGGCGGCGGCGGGACCCGGGCAGCCGACGCGGCGGGTGCGACTGGAGGTGTTCCGCATCGCCGCCGCGGGTCCGGCGGCGGTGTGGATGAGCGACTTCGTCGATGCCCCCTATCGCGGGGCCACCGCCTCCGGCGCGGCGATCGGGCCGGGCTGGCCGCCGGCTTATCCGAACATCGACACCTCGGCCTGGGCGCCGGGCTGCTACCATGCGGACATCGTCGAGCAGACGACGGCGACCCGGGACGTCAAGGCGGCGACGTGGATCGTCACCAACCCGAAGCGGACCGGCCGGGTGCTGGTCAAGCTGCCGACCAATACGTACCAGGCCTACAATCCCTGGGGCGGCCACAGCCTCTATCCCAACGGCGACGACGAGCGGCGGGGCCTGATGGTCTCCTTCGACCGGCCGACGCCGCCGGCGTTCTTCGAATACGACGCCTATCTGGTCGCCTGGATCGAGCGCCTGGCGGCGAGCCTCGGCGGCGTCGACTACGCCGGCAATTTCGACATCCACCACGATCCGGCGCTGATCGATCCCTACGCCCTGGTGATCTGCGGGGCGCACGACGAATACTGGAGCGGCGAGGAGTTTTCGGCCTTCGAGCGGCGGATATTCCACCAGGGCCGCAACGTCGCCTTCCTGGGGGCCGACACCGCCTATTGCCAGGTCCGCTACGGCGATCTCGACCGCCCGCCCGGCGCGCCGGAGCGCGGACGCCAGATCGTCTGCTACAAGACCGCCGCCGATCCCATCGCCCGCCGCGCCGCGCCGGGCGAGGCGGCGCTGCTGGTCACCGAAAACTTCCGCGCCGGCGCGAGGCGCCCGGAGACCATGCTGCTCGGCGGCGCCTATCAGAACTGGTTCGAGCCGGCCTCGGCCCAGCGGCCGGCCTACAAGGTGGCGCGCACCGACCTGCCGTTCTTCGCCGGGACCGGCTGGAAGGTCGGCGATGTCGCCGCCGAGGTGGTCGGCTACGAGTGGGACAACCGCGATCCCGACGGCGACGGCCAGCGGCTGTGGAAGGCCGGGGTCTCGCGCAACGCGGAAATCCCGGCGGACGCGGTGAGCGTGCTCTTTCGCGGCGAGGCGATCGGCGCCGACGGCCGGCCGGGCGTCGCCGAAGCGACCTGGTATGTCTCGGCGGCCGGGGCCAAGGTGTTCAACGCCGGCGCCGTCCGCTGGGCCTGGGGCCTTGGCAAGGAAGGCTTCGTCC
The DNA here is from genome assembly GCA_035648435.1 of Caulobacteraceae bacterium. Taxonomy (GTDB): domain Bacteria; phylum Pseudomonadota; class Alphaproteobacteria; order Caulobacterales; family Caulobacteraceae; genus Acaudatibacter. The sequence goes on along the minus strand of DASRLN010000196.1, from coordinate 5,011 downwards.
AGCCGGCGTTCCGGCGCTTCAACGAGAATCTGGTGCGGGATATGGCTGGGTAGCCGCTGGTGCGCCGGGGCCGCGCCTTGCGAGCGCCGGGATGCCATAGTGGACCGTCAGGGGAACTGAAAATGAAGCGACTCTATCTTCTGGTCGCCTGCTTGGCTCTCGTGCCGCTGCTGGCGCGTGCTGAAGCGTCCAACTATTGCCTATGGATGCTCCTCGTCGATACGCACGCGGTTGCCATGCACTGTGGCCAGCCACTCAGTCCGGCCGCCGAGCAGCGATACCACCAACTCCGCCAGGCGGCGGACGAGGAAATGGTCCGCGACGCGCGGCTAAGCCCAGGAGGGTCGCCCGAAAAGGTCAAGACATTTATGACGAACTATATGAGTCGCGGCATGAGCGTCGGTGCAGGGTTCCCCGGCTATTGCGCGAGCCGGGACGCGCCGATGGTACTCCGAATGCTTGGGAGTTTCACGAGCAAGGAGAACACCGCCAAAATCCTTGCAGGACTTCTTATCAGGAAAAATCCATTCGACGGGGACTGCCTATGAGGCTGGAAGGTTCGGGACAGGGGTCCCTGCCACGCCATCCGGGTGCGCCAGCGAGGTGTCGATCCACGCCACCACGGCCGGCATGACGCGGCCCATCGCCATGTGTTCGGCCCCCGGAACCTGGATGAAACGCTTCGGCGGATTGGCGAGGGCGTAGAGCCTTCGACCGAACCGGATCGGGACCACCGTGTCGTGATCTCCCTGAACGATCAGGAGCGGGGCTCGAACGCGGCCTATACGCAGGTCGGAGCGGAAAGAATCGAGGATCAGCCATCGCGCCGGAAACATCCAGAAGCGGGCCGCGGCCACGTCGGCCGCCGAGGAGGGGGGAGAATCCAGAACCACGGCGCCGACAGGGCGCCGGGCGGCCACCGCCACGGCCACCGCCGATCCTAGCGACGCGCCGATGACGACGATGCGACGACCGGGAAAGCCGAGGGCGACGGCCTCGGCATAGGCGGTTTCGCCGTCGGCGATGAGGCCCGCCTCGGTGGGCGACCCGGTCGAGCCGGGATAGCCCCGGTACTCGACGGCCAGCAAGCCGTCGCCGTCGGCGATCAGCGGCTGGTAGTCGCTCGCGAAGGTGGCGATGCTGCCGCCGTTTCCATGAAAGAACAGCACCAGCGGTCGCCCGGCCGCGGGGGCTCGATACCAGGCCCGCAAACGCTCGCCGTCGGCGGTGCGCAGCCGCAGTTCCCGAATCCGCGGCATTCCAATCGAAGCGGCCGATTGGACGGCGCTCGCTGGTAGATAGGTGAGGTTCCTCTGAACCACCACCAGGGCGATGAGCGCCGCGAGGTAACCTACGACCAAAGTCGACAGGCCGATGACGATCAGTCGGCGCAGAAGCTGTCTCGGTTTGGAATCGCCTTTGGCCACGCTCTCGATCACCTCTGGACGATCTCCACCGCCGAGGCCCTAACGGGACGCCGCCGCCTCGGCCCGCGCCCGTTCATCGGCGATCGCTTCGCGGGTTTCGGCGATCAGGCGGGCGGCGATGGGGTCGGCCCCGATGTTGGCCCAGTAGGCGGCGAGGCGGGGGTGTCTGCCGAGGGGACTGGGCTTGCCGAACAGGGCCGGGGCCCATTCGTAGGCGAGGATCAGTTGCGGGATGACGGCGCCGTCGGCCTGGGTCAGCGAGGCGCCGACGGCGTAGCCCGCTTCGCCGATCCAGGGTTCGAGATAGGAAAGGGCGGTTTCCACCGCCGCCAGGGCGGCGTCGATGCGGCCCGCGTCCCAGTGGCGGCGCGAGCGGCCCGAGGCGGTAAACAGGGGGACCATGGCCATGACCAGATAGAAATCGCAAATCCGCGAGATCAGCCGCATCCGCGCCCGGCCCCAGGGGTCGGCCGGACGCAGCGACGGCTCGGGAAAAGCGTCCTCGAGGTATTCGCAGATGACCTCGGATTCGGGCAGGGCGCGGCCGTCGCCCAGCACCAGGGTCGGCGCCCGGCCGATCGGATTGACGGCGAGATAGTCGCCCTTCTCCTCGGCCGAGGAATGGAATCCCGGCGGCTCGATGATCTCGGCCCCGATCCGCTTGGCGTAGAGCAGCAGGCGCACGCGGGTGGGGAAGGGTGAGGCGTAGGTCTGGTAGAGTTTCACGCCCTCGGGCGTAGCAGGGCGGTCAGGCGACGACAACGCTCGTCGGGTCGGCCGTCCGGCGCCAGGGGCGGCGGGCCGGGCCGCCGGCAAGGCGGCGGTCGATGGCCCGGACGATCAGGCGCGCCGACCAGCGGTGCATGGTCAGAAGGTCGGCGACCACCGGGCCGGCCAGGGGAATGGCGGTGATCAGGGTCCGCCCGCCCATCAGGGCGGCGGCGATGGCGAGGGTCGAGACCGGCACCCGGGCGCGCAGGCCCTGGACGAGCAGGAAGGCCGCCGCGCCGGCGCTGTAGATTTCGCCGAGACCGGGAATCCAGCTCAGCACGCCATCCAGGCCCAGGCCCCACGGTCCGATGCGGATCAGGCCGTCGGAGAGCATGGCGATGCGCTGCACGCTGGCGCGGATGGCGAGAAGATCGGGTTCACGGCGCGCGGGCATTGGCTCGCTCCAAAAAGGGACTGTGGCTCCCCCCGTTCAACGTTCAAGGTGGGGAGGCGGACCCGCTTGCGTAAGGGGGACCCTATCGGCCGATGCCGCGGCCGGGATAGGGTGGGGCGATGACCAGCCCGCCGCCGCTTCGCCGCCTGATCGATCTGCCTGGGATCGCCGAGCTTGAGCGCGCGGCGGTGATGAAGCCGCTGCCGGCGCCCGGTGAAGCCGCGGCCGGCTCACCGGAGATCGACGGCTGTTCGATGGCCCTGTTCGGCCTGACCGCCGACCAGGCGGCGGCGGTGGGGAGGCCGGAAGGCTGGGACGGGATCGAGGACCGGCCGATCGCCCGCCAGGTCGCCGCCTTCGAGGCGGCGGGCTGGGATGTCGGCGACAAGCGAGGCAAGCCTCTGCGGGTGCTTGAGCACTTCAACACCCAGCTCTGGCTGGCCATCCGGGGCGTCGCCGGGAACCTGCCGTACCAGGCCGAACCGGGGCCGGACAACCACGGCGACTGGGGATCGACCCTGGCCTCGGAAGCCGAGCGGTTCCGGCGGCGGTAGGCGCCGGGCGCATGTCCCCGGGCCTCGCGGCCGAAAGCGACATCGGCGCGCGGCTGGACCGGCTGCCGGCGTCTCCTTACCTCTGGTGGCTGGTCGCCCTGCTGTCGTTCGGGGCCTTTTTCGAGATCTACGATGTCTTCCTCTCCGCCCCGCTGAGCCTGGGCCTGCTCGCCGCCGGGGTTTTTCACGCCGGCGCGGCGGGCCTGTTCGGGCTGTCGGACCAGGCGACGTTCGTGGCCGCCACCTTCGCCGGCCTGTGGCTCGGAACCGTGGGCTTTTCGGCCATCGCCGACCGCCTCGGCCGCCGGCCGGTGTTCACCCTCGCCCTGGTCTGGTACGCGGCGGCGACGATGGTCATGGGCCTGCAGTCGACGCCCCTTTCCATCGACGCCTGGCGGTTCGTGGCCAGCGTCGGTGTGGGGGTCGAGCTGGTGGCCATCGACTGCTACCTGGCCGAACTGATGCCCCGGCGGATCCGCGGCCGGGCGTTCGCGGTCAGCGCCTCGATCCAGTTCCTCTCCGCGCCGCTGGTGGCGATTCTCGCCTGGGGCCTGATCCCCGGAAACCATTTCGGTATCGCCGGCTGGCGGTGGCTGGCCTTCGTCCCCGGCGTCGGCGCGGTCCTGGTCTGGTGGGTGCGCCGGGCGCTGCCCGAATCCCCGCGCTGGCTCGCCGCCCACGGCCGGCCGGAAGAAGCCGACCGGGTGATGACCCTGATCGAGACCCGGGCCGGCGCCGGAGCGCGGGCTTCCAGCCCGCTGGTTGCCTCGCCCGTTGTCCCGGTGGCTTTCAGAGATGCGGGCTGGAAGCCCGCGCTCCGGGAAAACGTGTCCCAGTGGCGTCCGCCTTACCGCAAGCGGACCATCGTCCTCATCGTCTTCCACCTCTTCCAGACCGTCGGCTACTACGGCTTCGCCAACTGGCTGCCGACCCTGCTGGTCTCCCAGGGGGTGACCATCGGCGGGTCGCTGGCCTACGCCGCGGTGATCGCCCTGGTCCCCACCCTCGCGCCCCTGGTGTTCACCGCCGTCGCCGACCGGGCCGAGCGCAAGTGGCTGATCATCGGGGGGGCGCTGACGGCGGCGGTGTTCGGCCTGATGATGTCGGGGATGACCGGGCGCTCGAACTTCCTGGTCTTCACCCTGATCGGCGCGGTGACGGCGGCGGGCCTCTCGCTGATGAGCTTCGCCTACCACGCCTATCAGAGCGAGATCTTCCCCACTGCCATCCGCGCCCGCGCCGTGGGCCTGGTCTATTCCTTCAGCCGCCTGTCGGCGGTGTTCTCCGGCTATCTGATCGCCGCCGCGCTCGGCCGCTTCGGCGGGGCGGGGGCCTTCGCCCTGATCTCGGCCGCCATGATCGTCGTCGCGCTGACCATCGGCCTCTTCGGACCCCGGACCAGGGGACTGGCGCTGGAAGGGATCTGAAGGTCTGGCCCGCCGGGACCGTCCCTGGGGGTCCGGTTCAGGATGTCACACCGTATTTCTTCAGCCATTCCTCGTGGGGCAGTTCGGTTTCGATCTGATGGCGGTCCTGGGTTTGGGCAGCAGCAGTTTGAGCCGCGCCGCCTCGGCCAGCAGGCCCGGGCGGCGGCCATGGCGGCCGCGGAGTCCAAGGCGCCCGCCACCTTGTCTCGCATTCAGCAAAATAGTTTCCCTTAGTCCAACCAGCACGGCAATATATAATTCACGCGAAATGTTGAGACAATTTCCACCTCCCTCCCCTTCATGGGGAGGGACAGGCCGCGCCAGCGGCCAGGGTGGGGAAGTGGCGCTCAGGCTCCGAGTCCGCGCTCCGGCCCACGCTTACCCGCCCGTTCCGAGCTGTGCTCGGTCCGCCCTCCCGATGCGGGGAGGGAAGGCGGG
>DASRLN010000195.1:0-2325 GCA_035648435.1 Caulobacteraceae bacterium | reverse complement strand
GGGGTTGGCCCCGGCGGCCATGCCGCGCCTGTTCGGGGTCTCGATGGTCAGTGACGCCCGGACCGTGCAGGCGGAAGGGTATCTCGCGATCACCCCGGACGGCCAGGGCGCGCAGCTGCGAGCCGGTTCGGGGACCCTGGTGCTCGGCGCGCCGCCGCGCGTGCCGCGCCTGCTGGCGGTGGACTTCGACGCCCAGGGGGTCGTGGTGGTCTCCGGCAGCGCGCCACCCGGCGCGATGGTCAGAGTTCGGATCGACTCCGTGGAGCGGGGCGCCGCCCTGGCCGACCGGGCCGGACGGTTCTCCCTGGCGATCGAGGAACCCCTCGCCCCTGGCGATCATCGCGTGGAGATCGCCGCGGCCGGAACCAGCCTCGCCATCGACGCCGCGATCGTCGCGCCGGTCGCCCCCGCCGGGCCATTTTCCGCCACGCGGATCGCCGGCGGCTGGCGGATCGACTGGCTGACGCCCGGTGGCGGCCGCCAGACGACGCTGATCTTCCCGCCAATGAAAGGCGCGGCGTGAGTTTCGCGCACGGTTACGCCGGCCATGGCGGGGCGGCGCCGGCCGCCCCGACGCCGGGCAAACGCTTCGACTTCTGGAGTTCGATGGCCGACCTCATCGGCCTGGTGCTGCGCTCGCGCGCCCGGGGCCTGAAGACCCGGCTCGGCGCCGCCCTGGCCCTGGTGCTGCTGGGCAAGTGGACCGGGGTCACCGGCCCGCTGCTGCTTTCCGCCGCCATCGACCATCTCAACCACGGCCAGGGCGCGAGCGCCCACGCGGTCTTCGTCGGCTTCGCGGGACTTGCGATCGGCTGGGTGCTGTTGCGCTTCATCGCCAACGCCGCGCCCTATGTGCGCGACGCCCTGTTCACGCCGGTCTCGCAGATGGCGCTGGCCCAGTCGGCGATGGAGACCTTCGCCCATTCGCTGCGCCTGTCGCTCAACTTCCACCAGGGCAAGCAGACCGGCGGCCTCTCCCGGATCATCGACCGCGGCGCCCGCTCCACCGACTTCCTGCTGCGCAGCGTGGTGTTCAATCTCGGTCCCACGGTGTTCGAGCTGGCCATGGCCGCCTTCGTGCTCACCAGCCGTTTCGACTGGCGGCTGGCCGGGGTGACCCTGATCACCATCGCGGTCTACATCGCCTTCACCTTCGGCATCTCCAACTGGCGCATCCATCACCGGCGGGCGCTGAACGACGCCGACTCCGAAGCCGCCGGCCTCGCCGTCGATGCCCTGATCAACTACGAGACGATCAAGACCTTCGGTTCGGAAGACCGCGTCGTCCTCCAGTACGAGCGCGCCCTGACCGGCTATGCCAGGGCGGCGGTCAAGGCCAACACCTCCCTCCAGCTGCTCAACGGCGTCCAGGCGGTGGTGCTCAATCTGGGGCTGGTGCTGATCACCCTGCTGGCCGGCGTCGATTTCCTTCAGGGACGCCTGACCATCGGCGGGGTCACCGCCTGCATCCTGATCCTGCAGCAGGTCTATGGACCGCTGTTCATCCTGGGCACCAACTACCGCGAAATCCGCCAGGCCTTCATCGACATGGAGCAGATGCTCGATCTTCTGGCCATCGAACCGGAGATCACCGACGCGCCCCACGCCCGGCCTCTGCCGCCGGCCACCGGCGGCGGGGCGGAACTGGTGTTCGAACACGTCGGCTTCCAGCACACGGCGCGCTCGGTGGGCCTGGACGACGTCAGCTTCGTCGCGCCACGAGGCAGTACGACCGCCCTGGTCGGCCCGTCCGGGGCCGGCAAGACCACCATCGTCCGCCTCGCCCTGCGCCTGCTCGACCCCCAGAGCGGCCGGGTGACCCTGGACGGCGCCGATCTGCGCGACGTGACCCAATCCTCCCTGCGCCGCGCCGCCGCCCTGGTGCCGCAGGACGTGGCCCTGTTCAACGACACCCTGCGGTTCAACATCGCCTTCGCCAATCCGCAGGCGGACGATGCGGCGGTATGGGCCGCGGCGCGGGCGGCCGAGCTCAGCGCTTTCATCGAGGGCCTGCCCTACCAGATGGCCACCAAGGTCGGCGAACGCGGCCTCAAGCTCTCCGGCGGCGAACGCCAGCGGGTGGGCCTGGCCCGGGCGCTGCTGGCCGGCCCTCGCCTCCTGGTCCTCGACGAGGCGACCAGCGCCCTCGACGGCCCCACCGAAGCGGCCATCCAGGCGACCTTGCGCAAGATCCGGAGCGGCCGCACCACCCTGGTGGTGGCCCACCGGCTATCGACGATCGTCGATGCGGACCAGATCCTGGTCGTGCGTCGCGGCCGGATCGTCGAGCGCGGGAGCCATGAGGAACTGCTGGCCCACCAGGGC
>DASRLN010000194.1:0-12819 GCA_035648435.1 Caulobacteraceae bacterium | reverse complement strand
GATGTAGGCGGTCGATCCCGGCGCGTCGAGAATGGCGTCGTTGGCGGACCCTGGCGCGACGCCGCCGGTCCAGTCGGCGGCGGTGGCGAAGGCCCCGGAAACCTGATGGGTCCAGGCGATCGGCCGGGTGTCGATGATCCGCGTCCCGACCCCGCCGGCCCCAAGGCTGGTGGTGAAGGTGGAGCTCAGATAGTCGCCGATGAGGTTGATCTTCGCGGTGTGGGTCCCGTCGGTGACGGTGAGCACCCCGGAGGTGGCCGTGCCGCTGAAGGCGGCGGTGGTGGTTCCGGAGACGAAGTTTATGTCGCCGAGATCCAATCCATTGGCCCCGACGGCCGAAAGGCCCTGGATCCGACCCTGGGCGTAGGCCACCGAATCGCCCAGCTCCAGGGTTCCGGTCGAGCCGCTGGTGAAGACCACGCTCTCATTGAACGCCCCGGTGAAATCGAGGGTCCCGGCGATCACCTCGCCATAGCCCGGGCCGGAGACCGCGCCGACCACCGTCAGCGCGCCGCCGTCGACCGCCAGGTGGCCGCTGTTCGCGACGGCGCCGGTGATCGTCACCGCCCCATGGAGACCGGCCAGGATCAGGCCGGTGTTGGTGATCGTATCCGCCCCGCTGTCGCCCAGTTGCAGCGTGGACCCGTTGACCGCCGAGATAATCCCGGCGTTGGCCCCCGCGCCCGTCCCCCCGGCGGCGTTGAACACCCCGCCGGTGATCGACAGCGTCGCCGTCGCCGCGGTCTGGATCGAGGCCACCGTCTGGCTGGTCGAGGCGGTGACCACGTAGGCGCTCGAACCCGGCGCATCGAGGATCGCCGCGTCCGCCGCGCCGGGGGCCTGATTGGACGTCCAGTCCGCAGCCAATGCAAAGGCCCCACTGGTCGCCTGGACCCAGTGAAACTGGTTCACCTGGACGGGCCTGCCGTTGGCGTTGCGCAGCTCGCCGATGGCGACGCCGTCATTGGCCAGCTGGGTCGCGGTCAGGATGATCGGACCATTGTCGGTGATCTCGATCGCGCCGATCTGGGGGTCGGCGTTCAGGTTGTCGAAATCGGCGGTGATATTGGCGGCGGTGTCGGCGACCTCGAGGGTCCCGGCTGTCGCGCCATTGGCGAAGGAGAGGCTCGCGAGCAGGGTGGCGTCGGAGCTCAGCTGGGCGACGCTGACCGGCAGGAAGCCGCCGGCCGAAGCGCCGTTGTCCGAGACCACGACCGACACTACCTCGGTGTTGTACATCAATTGGGTATTCGTCCCGAAGTCGGCGGCCAGGGAATCCAGGGTTGAGCCGGCGAGATTCGCCGCGGTGTCGCTGACGGACACCTGCAACCCGTAATAGGAGCCGACCACTTCGCTGATATTAGCGACAGAAACTCCTGTGACGCGTGCCAGATGGCGCGAATCGACCTCAAGCTGGTTGAACAGATTCAAGTCTTTGATATAAGCATCGTAGGTCGCGGACAAGACTGGAATTGGGTGTGCTGGATAGTCTTCTGGATCAGTCAGTGCTATATAGCTGAACCATTGTTTGTAACCTGGGGAACTAAGATACGCGCTCACATTGGCGGCGCTGTCCTGCACCACGATGGCGGCGCCATTGGATTTGCCAGTTCCCACCGCCTTCACGGCGGCCGGATTGGCCAGGTAGTCGGCGATGGCGGCGGTGACCTGTTCGATGCGAACGACCCGCGCAACGGCGTTGGCGGCCGGGAAATCCTCGATCGGCACGTCGATGAGGTCGATGCTGTAGGATCCGCTGATCAGGTTCAGGGTGCCCGCCTCGGCGAAAAGCGTGGCGCTGCTGATGCGAATCTGCGGCGTGTGCTGGGGGTCGGTGAAGGTCAGCTGGGTCACCTTCGTCGAGGCGACCAGGGGCGAGTTCGGCGTCGTCAGAGCCGCCACGATACTGGTCGAGGTGTCGGCGATCTGGATGCCGCCGACCTTCGGATCGGCCGTGAGGGCGGCGAGCAGCGGCAGGGTGTCGTTGAGGTTGTCGGAAACCCCGATCGAGGTCACATGCGGATCGGCCTCCAGGCTGGTCACGGCTCCGGCGGCGGCGTTGGTGATGACCAGATCGTAGGGGCTAGCGGTGGCGATGAGGTTCAGCGCCGGGGAGTCCTGGATGAACTGCGCCTGCGTCAGCGTGATGGTCGGCGTCGTCGCATCGGTGAGGGTGATCAAACTCAGTCCCGACACGGCGCCCAGCGCGCCCAGGACCGCGCCGACGTCCGCCGCGGAGTCCAGCACTTTGATCGCCGGCGCGCCGTTGGGGTTGGTGATCGACGGCAGGGCCAAGCCTGCGTTCGCCGCCTGCGCGGCGGTGAGGACCAGCGGCGCATTGTCGGTCAGGACGATGGATTTGACATGGCCATTGGCGGTGATGGCGGCGAGGCCGGCGGTGACGTCGGCCGCGGTGTCGGCGATCTGGAGAGTGTAGGCCGACCCGTCGGCGTTGCTGAACCGCGCCAGGAAGGCCGTGTCGGCGCCAAGCTGCGCCACGTTCATGACCACGGCCTTGTCGTCGGAGACGACGATCAGCGGCGGCGAGGTCAGAATCGGTAGGTAGGCCGGCAGGGCGGCCAGGGCAGGCAGATTGGCGGTGATATTGGCGGCGGTGTCGGAAACCGTGATCACGGCCACCTGAAGGCTGTCCTCAAGGTCCGTGTAGCCGCCGATGATCTGCGCCGCCGAGCCGGTCACCGACATGGTGGGGGGCACGGTGAAAGGCTCGCTCAGGCCGGCGAGCTCGACCTTGTCGAAGTCGCCGGCGGCGAACTGGACGTAGGTGACGGCGACCGGCTGCTCGTCGGAAAGCTCGATGAAGTCGACGGAGCGATCGCTGGCGAGCTGGTTCAGGGCCGCCGAGACGTTGGCCGCGGTGTCGATAACTTCCACGTACACCGGACCGCCGTCGGCGTAGTGTATCCTTCTCAGGAGCGCGCTGTCGGCGGTGAACTGGGCCACGTCGAGGTCGAGATTGGCAACGTCGGTGATGACGATCGAGGCCACCTGGCTGTCGCTCGCCAGGGCGTTCAGGTTCGCCGAGATATTCGCGGCGGTATCCACGACGCTGAGGCTGCCGGTCCCCAGTTCGGCCAGCGCGTGGGTATAGGCCCGCATCTGGGCCAGGCTCAGGGAAACCGCGCCGCCGGCGTTCACCGAGATCGAGGTGATCTGCGAGGCCGCATTCAGTTGGTCCAGGCTGGCCGAAATGGCGGCCGCGCTGTCGCTCACCGCCAGGCTGGTGACCTGAGGATCGTCGCCATAGGTGAGCGCGGTGCTCACCGTGGCGCCGGTGATGGCGAGGTTGAAGGCGCCGCTGATCAGGCCGAGCACCCTGGCGTCGCTGGTGAGCTGCCCCTGGGTGAGGGGCAAGGTCGGCGTCGTGGAGTCGGTCAGGGTGACACCCTGCAGTCCGGCCAGTCCCTCGAGATAGTCCAGTTGGCGAAAAATATTGGCCGATGTGTCGGTGACGGTGAAGCTGGTGACGTGGCTTTGGAGCGCTTCCCCGCTCTGGAGCGCCTCCTCCAGCTGCACGAACGTCACGCCGGTGAGGTCGAGGTTGTAGGCCTCGCTGATCAGCTGGGCGGTCTCGAAGTAGGCGAGGTCGTTGGCGGCGAACTGGGTCGCGCTGACCGGCACGGTGGGAACGGTGGTGTCGGTCAGGGTGATGCCGCGGATCGCCGAATTGTCGGCGATGGCGACGAGATCGGCGAAGACGCGGGCTGCCGTATCGACCACCGTGAGGCCGCCGGCCGCCTTCAGGATGGCGTTGTTGGTCAGTTGGCTGACGCTGACATCGAGGGGCGGTTCGTCGTAGGCAATGATCGCGCTGACGTGCGGATTGGCGTCGAGGTTGTCGAGGTCGGCCGAAATATTCGCCGCCGTATCTCTGATCGCCAGCGTGTAGGGCGAGTTGTCGGCATGGCTCAGAAGGCCCGGCGCCCGGGTGTCGGAGGCCAGCTGGGCGATGCTGAGGGTGATCGGCAGACTGTCGGCGACGCTGATCGCGGTGACCGTCGAATCGCCGTTCAGGGTGTCGAGATCGGCCGAGATATTGGCGGCGGTGTCCAGGACCTGTATCGAGCCGACGCCCGGCAGGGCGGCGACGGTGGCGATGTCGGCCACCGCAACGCCGGTGACCGTCAGGAAATGGGTTCCCTGGATGAGCCCCAGGGCGCCTCTGTCGCTGGTCAGCTGGGCCCGGGTCACCACGAGATTCTGCGTTCCGGCGTCGGTCAGGGTGATCGAGGCGAGGTCGGCGAGGCTGTTCAGGTTGTCGAGGTCGGCGGCGACGTTCGCGGCCGTGTCGGCGACGGCGATGGAGGTCACCCCGGCGATGGGCGTGAAGGTCGCGATCTGGGAAACCGCCACGCCGGTGATCGCCAGGTCATGGGCCTCGGTGACCGCGCCGAGCGCGCCGGTGTCGGTGAGGTATTGGGCGGCGCCGAGCGTCAGGGTCGGCGTGCCGCCATCGGTGAAGCTGATCGACGTGACATGGCTGTCGGCGTTGAGGGCGTCGAACCCCGCCCCGATGTTCGCCGCCGTGTCGATGACGCTGAGGGTGTAGGCCAAGCCATTGAAGCCCTGGAGCCTGCTGAGCGCCCCGTCGGCGGTGAGCTGGGCGACATCGAGGGTCACCGGGCCGGTATCGTCGAGGGTGATGGTCGAAATCGCCAAGTTCAGGGACAGGCGGGCGAGGCCCGCGGTGACGTTCGCGGAACTGTCCGAGACGGCGAGGTCCCCCGCCGGCAGCAGGGATTCGGCGGCGGTGTCGGCGAGCGCCGGGGCGACATCGAGCGTCACCGGGCCGCCCGATGTCACCGTGATGGGCGCGAGTTGGGAGGCGGCGTTCAACTGGTCGAAGTTGCTGGCGATGTTGGCTGCGGTGTCGGCGACCTGGATCGAAACCACCCGACCGTCGGCCGCGATCATCGCACCACCAGGCGTCGCGACATCGGCGGCTACGACATTGTAGACCTCCAGATCATAGGCGCTGATCGACAGACGTTTCAGTATCGCGGCCTCGACTTGGTACAGATCGCCGGAGATGATGAGGGTCGGGGTCCCCGGATCGGTGAACTTGATCGAGTTGATCGCGGCGCCGAGGTCGCCCAACTTCTGCAGGTCCCGCAGCACGTCGATGGCGTTATCGACAATGTCGAACCGGGCGAAAGCATTGAGCGCGGAATGGTCGCTGCCCTGGCTGAATGAGAGGATATTGTCCGCTGTGTCGGTGATCGTGAACGACGCGAGGTGGCTCTGCTGAAGGCTCGAGCCGTTGGCCTGATCCGCGCCGGCGACCGTGTCCTCGATGTTGATCTGGAAGGACGAGCCGTCGGCATTGACGAATTCACCGCCCGAGATACCGGAATAGGCCGAAAGATACTGGGCCGTGCTCATGACCAGCGGCTGGTTGTCGGAAATGGTGACCTTGCCGAACTCGCCGTCGCCGATCAGCGCGCCGAGCACGCCGTCGAGGTTGGCGGCCGTATCGACGACCTGCACGACGCCCGAGTTGCCGCCGCTCGCGAACACCAGCTTGCCGATGGCGGCGGCGTCGGCGGTCAGCTGGGCGGCATCCAAGGTCAGGGGCAGGTTGTCGGAGATCACCACCTGGCTGATCCGCGGGTCGGCGGCCAGATTGGCCAGATCGGCCTGAATCTTGGCGGCGGTGTCCACAATCGAAACCGAGGTCAGGTGGCTGGTGGCCTCGACTCCGGCCAGGGCGGCGACGCTGACGCCAGAGACGGCGAGGTCGTAGGCGCCGACGATGAGGCCCAGCGCCTGGCTGTCGCTGGTCAGCTGACCCACGGCCAGGCTGAGGACCGGGGTGGTCAAATCGGTGAAGCTGATCGAGACCACGTTGGCTTTGGCCTGAATGGCGTCGAACGCGACGCCGGACATGTTGGCGGCGCTATCGACCACGTTGACCGGGGCCGGCGTGCCGTCGGGGTTGTCGATCACCGTGCCGAGCTCGGCCACGTCGAGGGTATTGGGCAGGCCGTCGGTGGCCGAGATCGAGGCGATGTGCGGATTGGCGATCAGGGCGGGAAGGTCGGCGTCGATGCTTGCGCCCAAATCGACGATGGCGACCTGATAGGCCGAGCCGCTGGCGTTGGTGAGTTCCGCCAGGGCCGCCGTGTCGCTGGTCAGCTGGGCGACGGTGAGGGTGAGCGGCGCGCTGTCGGAAGCTGTCAGGCCGACCACCGTCGAATCGATGCTGAGGGCGCCCAGGTCCGCCGCGAGGTTGGCGGCGCTGTCGAAGATCTCCACGCCGGTGACGTGGCTGGCGCCGGCGACGGCGGCGAGGTCGGCCACCGGCACGCCGCTGACCTCGAGCTGATAGCTGGAACCGATCAGGCCCAGGATGCTGCTGTCGGCGGTGAGCTGCGTCTGCGTGACATCCAGGGTCGGCGTGCCGGTGTCGGTGAGGGTGACAGCGGTGATCCGCCCGTTGGCCGACAGGCTGTCCAGCGCCGCCTGCACATGCGCCGCGGTGTCGGTGACCTGCAGCGAGGCGGGGGTTGCCTGGCCGGTCTGCAGGACGGCGATGGCGGCGGCGTCGCGGGTCAGCTGGGCGACGGAGACGGTCACCGCCCCGCTGTCCGTGGTGACGATGAGCGCCACGCGACTGTCGGCGGCGAGGGCGTCGAGGCCGACGGCGATGCTGGTCGATGAATCGAGAATCTCCAGCCCGGCGGGCGTCCCGCCGGGGTTGCTCAGGGCCGCCAGGGTGGCCCCGTCGGCCTGGTGCTGGGCCACGCTGATCGTCACCGGCTGGCCATCCGCGACGGTGATCGCGACGACATCCCCGGCGCCGACGATGGCGGGGAAGGCGGCGGCGATGTTGGCCGCCGTGTCGGTGATCTGGATGGAGGTGACGTGGGCGTTGGCGGTGACCGCGGCGAGGTCGGCGGTGGGAACGCCGGTGATCGCCAGCTGGTAGGGGCCGGCGATCACCCCCAGGGCGCGGGTGTCGGCGTGCAGCTGCTGGTCGGTGAGGGTGAGCGTCGGGGCGCCGCCGTCGGTGAGTACGATCGAGCCGACCAGCGGGTTGCCATTCAGCTGATCGAACGCCTGGGCGACGAACTGCGCCTTGTCGGCCACGGTTACCGAGACGGCCGCGCCCGCCGGGGTCCGCAGCAGGCCCAGGGCGTAGCGATCGTGGATCAGCTGCGACATATCGACGGTGATCGGCGCTCCGTCGGAGACCACGATCTGGCTGACCAGCGGATTGCCGTTGAGGCTATCCAGCGAGGCGGAGATGTCCGCCCCCGTGTCGAAAACGGCGATCCCGCTGACCAGGGGCAAGAGCGCCAGGCCGGCCGCATCGGCGGCGTGGGCCCCGGTGATCTCAAGATAGCCGGCCCCGGTCAGCTTGGCGATCGCGGCGCTGTACTGGTTGACCTGGATCTCGCTCAGGACCAGGGCCTGGAATGGGCCGTTGGTCAGGGTGATGGCGGTGACCTTGGGATTGGCCCCCAGCGCGGCGAGGTCGGCGGTGACGTTGGCCACCGTGTCGGCCACGGTCAGGGAGTAGCCCACGCCTACGCCCGCGGTCGAAAATTCTTGTCCGACGCCGATGAAGGGGAATTCGGGATTGGGGACGAATTCAGCTTCATCCGCGAAGATCAGCTTGGAAAGGGCGCCCGCGTCGGTCTGCAGTTGGCCGATGGAGACGGTGACGTTGGCGTTGTCGGTGACGAGGATTCCCAAAAGGTTCGACACGCCTTCCAGGCCGTCCAGATTGGCCGAGATGTTGGCGGCGGTGTCCTGAACCGAGGCCTGGTAGGTCAGGGCGTCGATGGCGGCGGGAGCGCCGACCACGGCCGCCGCGCTCAGATCGGAAATCGGCGTGAGGTAGCTGTCGGGGTCGATGCGGGTTATTTTCCCCAGCAGGACCTCGCCGTTCAGCGCGACGAGCGCGCCGGCGATGTTGGCCGGGGTGTCTTCGATCTCGAAGGGCGTCACATGCGGATTGGAGGCCAGCGCCAGGGCGTCGGCAACGTCGGTCGAGACGACGTTGAGTTGATAGGGGCCGGTGATCAGGCTGTAGGCGCGCGCATTGGCGGCGGAGTAGAACGGAATGACCGGCGTTCCGGAGTCGTAGAAGCTGATCGACGTCACTCTGGCGTCGTTGCTGAGGACCGTCAGAAGAGGCGTGCTGGCCGTCCAGATGGCGGATATCATCACGTGCAGAGTGAGCGCTGAACCATCGGCGTTGCTGATCGTGCTCAGGACCGATGCGCTGGGTCCGTCGTAATCCTCGTCAAAGACCAGCCATTGGTCCACCGTGAGGGTCGAGCTGTCGGAAACGGTGACCGACTTCAGCTGGCCGCTGCTGAAACCGTTGCTCAAGGCATTGATATTGGCCGATATGTTGCTGGCCGTGTCGGTCACCGAGACGGTGCTGACCTTGCCGACGAAGCTGGCGGCGTCGGCGGCGGCGACGTTGGTCAGGTTCACGTTGTACGAGCCGGCGAAATAGGGCGACAGCTGACGGTATTGCGCCTCGGTGATCGAAATCGGCGCGCCGGCCGGATCGGTCAGGGTGATCTTGGCGAGCCTGGGGCCGAGTTCCCCCAGCAGGGCGGTGTTGGCCTCGATATCGGCCCAGTTGTCGCTGATGGCGAAGTTGTAGGTCCCGCTCACCGATGACAGATCGCCAATGGCGGCGGCGAGCTGCGCCATGGTCAGGGTGACGGTGACGTGGTTGAGGGTCACCGAGGCGCCGGACCCGGCCGCGGGCACGGGCAGGAAGCCGTTCAGACCGACCTGGTTGATGGTCAAGGCGCCTTGCCCCAGGGCAAGCACGCCGCCGCTTATGCCTGAGTCGATCAGGCTGGCGCCGGCGCCGCCGGATATCGTCAGGCTGCCGCTCGTGGCCAGGTCGATCGCGCCGCCCAGGTCGAAGGTGGCGGCGTTCGACAGGTTGATCTGATCGGCGGCCGCGAAGGCCGCCTGTCCGGCGTAGGTGGCGATCTGGGCCAGGGCCTGCTCCAGACCCTGACTGTCCTGGACGGTGACCGGCGCGGGAATGATGATCCGCGTGCCGCCCTGGCCGTCCGACTGCGCCTCGACCGCGCCGACCCCGGCCAGGGTGACGCCATCGACCACCACGCCGCCGGTGGAGGCAGCAAGGGTGAGGGCCGAGAGCGGATCGCCGAGGAGGTCGATCGTCCCCTGGCCCGAGAATCCGTCCACTGTTGGGATCGCCGCGCCGGCGTCGAGCACGAGCTGGCCGTCGCCCGACAGGATGATGGCGGAAATGCCGGCCGCCGCCGCGGCCGAGACCTCCAGTACGCCGCCGCTGACCGTGATCGGGCCCGATCCGCCCGCGCCGGCCGCCGCCAGCACCAGCTGCCCGGCGGATAGGGCGAGCCCGCCGGTGAAGCTGTTGGCGGCGGTGAAGCTGACGATGCCGGGGCCGGCGACTTCGACCGCGCCGGCGCCGGCGATGGCGTCGCCGATCACCACGGGGCTGGCGGCCGATGGAACGATGATCAGGGTCCCGCCGGCGGCGATCGAAACGCCGCTGCCTAAGGTTCCGGGCGCGCCCGCCCCGCCGGTGACACTGCCGCCCGCCAGGGTGACCGTGTCGCCCGCGCCGATCCAGAGCGCGCCTCCCACCGCGCCGGCCGACCCGAAGCCCGAAAGGCTGAGGTTTTCCAGGGTCAGGGGGCCGCCGCTGAGCACGAATCCCGTTTCCCCTCCGCCGTCGAGGGTCTGGCCTTCGCCGTCGATGGTCAGGCTGGCCCCGGCGGGCAGGTCGATGGCGGGCAGCGCCGAGGTCAGCGGACCGGCGGCCGTGAGGCCCTGGGTCAGGGTGATGGCGCGGCCGTCACGCCCGGCCATGAGCGGCGAAGCGTCGACGCCGGTGATGGCGTTGGCCAGGGCGGCGGGGCTGGCCACATTGTAGTCCAGCTGCTCGAATTGCAGGCTTTGGCCGGGTTGCGCTTGCCCGCCCACGTAATACTGGGTTGGCGTGACGTAAAACACCCCCGCGGAGAGGTCCTGGCTGGGATCGAAGTGAAATTCGGCCAGGCCCACCAGCACGATGTTGCCGGCCTCGACGATCGGGGCCGGCGCGTAGGCATCGTTCAGGATGATCTGGTCGCCGGCCCCGAAACCCTCGATCGTATTGGCCAGTCCCAGCGGGAAATTGCCGATCAGGCTCAAGGTTGCGCCCGGCCCGCCGAACACGATCGGGCTGCTTGAGATCGCGTCGGGAGTGCTGAACGTGAGGTCGCCGCCGTCGAGGGTCACCCCGCCGCTCCCCCCGGCGCCCGGCGCGTTCAGGTCCAGACTGCCGGAATCGACCGTGATGCCGCCGGTGAAGCTGTCGCCCGCGTCGAGGACCGTCTTCCCCGCGCCCTGGATGACCAGCCGGCCGACGCCGGAACCGGCGCCGGAGCCGGCATCGTCGGTGATCGAACCCCCGATGTCGGTTTCCTGGCCGGCGCCGGGCGCGAAGAGGAGCGTCTGATCGCCATGCAGGGCGATGGCCACGGCGCCGACATCATTGAACTGCGCCATGCCGACGGCGAGGCTGGCGCCCGAACCGACGCTGATCGCGATCCCCTGCGACGCGCCGAACGTACCGAAAGGATCATAAACGAAGTTGTTCAGAGTGGTCAGGCCCTGCTGCAGAGTCAGGGAAGCAACGCCGGCCGGCGGAAGCTGCTGTGCCTCCAGCGCCTGATCGAGAACCCCGCTCAGGTTGAGCGTGCTGTTCTGCGCCAGGTTCACCGGGGTCGCGGTTCCCACGCTGTTCAGGCCGACCGAATAGTTGGTGTTCGGCGCCGCCAGCGCGCCGCCCACGCTTATCTGTTGGATGGTCGCCTGCAATCCATCGGGCCCGGCGCCCAGGCTGTAACTCGTCGGCTGGAACTGGACATCGGCCCCTCCCGCGCCGTCGCCATGGGCGTTTATCTGCAGGCCACCGCCGGCGTAGGACTGGCTCGGATCGAGCTGCAGGGTGACGGTCCGATTGGCCCCGACGACGGTCAGGAGGCCATTGGCCGCGATGGTCGGCGTGTCCGTGACCGCGCCGATCCCCTCCAGATCGATGGTCACGCCGGGGTTCAGCCCGTAGATGACGCCGGTCGGGACGTCGCCTGAGCCGATGACCAGGGTGTCGGTGGCCTTGGCGGCGAAGGTGACCCCGTTGGCGCCGATGGCGTTCGCCGCCTGCAGCGACACCGTGCCGCCGTCGATAGCCACGCCACCCTGGAGGTCCACCGCGCCGGTGATGGTCAAGGCGCCGCCGTTCACCGCGATGCCGCCGCTGATCAGGGACGTGGAGCCGGTCAGGCTCAGGGAACCGCCGTTCAGGACGATGCCGCCACCGACGGCCCCGGCGAAGGTCGCCGTGGAACCGTTGAGGGTCAGGGCGCCGCCGATGCTCTCGCCGGCGCCCGAGACGGTCAGGGCGCCGGCATTGATCGTGACCGCGCCCAGGACGCTGTCGCCGGTTCCCTGGAGGGCCAGGGCGCCGCGGGTCAGGGTCACCGACCCGCCGATCTGATCGCCGGCGTTGGTGAGCGAAAGCGAGGCGTTGGTGAGCGTGACCGGACCGGAGACCACGTCCTGGGGTCCCGAAATGGTCAGGACGCCATTGGCGACGACAGCCGCGCCGAGCGCGTCGCCGGCCCCCGACAAGGTGACCGTCCCGCCCGATACGCTGACGGCGCCGCCGCCGGTGATCGCGCCGCCGACGCTCGCCGTGCCGGTCTGGCTGAACGCCAGGGCTCCGTCGTCGATCACCTGGCCAAGGCTGGACCCAGAGGCGGCGAGGGTCAGGGTGTTGCCGGCCGCGATGGTCACCGCGCCGGTGAGCGAGGCCACGCCGGCCAGGGTGATGTCGGAGCCGGGGGCGAAGTTGACCAGCACCGTGCCCGTTCCGGTGAGGGGACCGGCCAGTGTCTCGGCGAGCGCCGTCCCGGGATAGGTTCCCGGCGTAACGCCGATCTCCTGCCAGGGCGTCCCGGTGACGTCGGCCAGCACCAAGGGCCCGTTCGCGGAGCTGAGCCGCAGGCGCCCCGAGGTCTGATCGATGCTGGCGGTGACGCCGGCGATGTGGGCGGCCCCGATCGCGGCGACCAGGTCGGAGAGTTGGCCGACGCCGCCGACGGTGACCGTCACGCCGTTGATCGACACCTGGTCGGTCGGGGCCAGCGGCCGGGCGATGCTGATCGCCAGGGTCGGCGAGCCCAGGCCATCGAAGGTGAGCCCGCCGAAGGTCGCGTTGACCGTCTCCACGGCGTAGTACGACTGCTCGAACGCCTGCACCGACGGGTCGCTCAGATAGGGCTGGAGCGATCCACTGAGGAATATGTTCGGAAGATCGACGATCAGGGTTTGCGCAGATTCCCCGATCCCGATCAGCTGTCCGCCGCTGACGGACGAGGAGGAAAACAGAAAGCCGGAACGGAAGGCGTTGACGACGTCATCAAAACTGGCGCCGCCCCCAATCGTGAATTGGGTGGAGGAGCTGCCGCCATTCGGGCTGTAGAAGGTCTCGCCCACGTACGGCGCTTCGACGGCCGAGACGGCGGTTGTGTCGCCCTCGCTGAGCACCAGGGCGCTGTCATCAGTGATCCCGCCGGCGGCCCCGAGCGCCGTCTGGGTGAGGACCAGGGTCCCCGAGGCGATGGTGGTCAGCCCGCCGTAGCCGTCGGGGCCGTCGAACCGCACCGTTCCGGGGCCGTCGAGGACGAGGCCGGCCGCGCCGCCGGCGATCTGGTCGGCAATGTCGATCGTCTGGCCGCTCGCCGCCCCGATGGCCAGGGGGATCGACCCCGAGACGAAGAGACC
>DASRLN010000193.1:0-2197 GCA_035648435.1 Caulobacteraceae bacterium | reverse complement strand
CAGAGGTCGCGACGCTAGCCGACCTGGGCGGCGATCGCAGCCCCTATTCGCGCCGGCGACCGCCGAGCCCGCCAGGGATCAGCCGCCGATCCGCACCTCCCCCGATCCGGCGACGTGCTTGGTCACCGAGCCGGTGACCCGGCCGACAGTGACGTCGCCGGAACCGGCGATCGAGGCTTCCAGGCTCTGAGCGACACCGGAGAACAGCACATCGCCCGAGCCCGACACCGACACCCGCATCTCCGTCGCCTCGCCGCCATGGGCGCGGACATCGCCGGAGCCGGCGACGTGGACCCGCAGCGGCCCGTGGATGGCGGCCGCCTCGATATCGCCCGATCCGGAGGTGGCGGCGGTGAGGCCGCCGCGGATTTCGCGGGTGTGGATGTCGCCCGACCCCGAGATGCGCAAGTCGGCCGACCCCGCCGCGCCGGTCCGCGCGTCGCCGGAGCCGGAGATCGAGATGCGCATCGGTCCAGCCACATTGGCCACCGTCCACCCGCCGCAGCCGCCGATCCGCAGATCGACGCTGCCGCTGCGGCCGATCGCGCCGAAGACCGTATCGCCGGCCCCGACATCGACGTCCATCGGCGCGTGGACGACCACCTGGGGCAGGTCGGCGAGATCGAAGTCGCCGAGGCCGAAGACGAACACCCGGGTGTGGCCGAAGGCGGTGTGGCAGCCGTGCGGCCGCATGGTCAGGCCGCCGTCGATCACCACCCGGTCGCCATCCCGGCTGATCCTCAGCGGCAGGCGCGGGTTGGCGCGGGTCACGGTCACCGTGATATCCGGGCGGGCTTCGGGAAGGACGGTCACCCGCGCCACCGCGTGATCGATCTCCACCATCGGCGCGGCCGCCGCGGCGCCGCAGGCCGCGCTCGCCGCCAGGACGAGCGCCGTCGTCAGGAAGTCTCGCATCTGTTGCTTGCCTCGCTCACCAGTCGATGAGCAAGGCTACGCCGCTGATCTCGCGGGGGCAGCTTAATTCGCGGTCATGGTCGGGGCTGGTGGAGCGGGTAGCGGGAATCGAACCCGCATATTCAGCTTGGAAGGCTGCTGCACTACCATTGTGCTATACCCGCATTCGCCTTGAGGGAACCGCGTGGTGGGGGAAGCAGGACTCGAACCTGCGAAGGCGTACGCCAGCGGATTTACAGTCCGCCCCCTTTGCCGCTCGGGACATTCCCCCGACGCGAGTCCTTCAGAATACGAACCGACCGCTCCGCCGTCATGAAAACCCTGGCCATCACCGTCCCTCGCGATGGTAAGGAACCCATTTCGAGCAAACGCTTGCCCGGGCCTCATTTTGGAGCGCGTCTTATAGTGACCTCGAACCGGCAACGCAACGAGCGCCGGGACCCCCGCGGACGCCCCGCCGCCGGTCCCGATCACGCCGCCGGCCTCGGTCACCGGCGACGGCTGGAAGAGGCTCAGGCGGAATGGATCTGGGGGTGGCACGCGGTCGCCGCGGCGCTGGAGAACCCCCGGCGCGAACCGCTCAAGCGCCTCGTCGCCACCGCCGAGCGCGCCCGCCGTCTGGCCGAAGCCGACCCCTCCCGGCCGATCGAGATCCTCGATGGGCCGGCCATCGCCCGCCTCCTGCCGGCCGGCGCGATTCACCAGGGGGTCGCCCTGCGGATCCCGCTGATCGAACCTCTCGACCTGGCGGAACTGGGACGCCCGGCCGCCGGCTTCCTGGTCATGCTCGACCAGGTGACCGACCCCCAGAACGTCGGCGCCGTGTTCCGCAGCGCCGCCGCCCTGGGCGCGCGGGGGGTGATCGTCCAGGACCGCCACGCCCCGCCGCTGGCCGGCGCCCTGGCCAAGGCGGCGGCGGGCGCCATCGACCGCGTCGCCCACGCCCGGGAGGTCAATCTGTCGCGCGCCCTGGACCGTCTGGAAGCCATGGGCTGGCGCGCCGTCGGCCTGGATTCGGCGGCGGCCGAGGAGCTGGCCTCGGTGCTGGACGGCGGCCCGACGGTGATCGTCCTGGGGTCCGAAGGCGAGGGTCTGCGCCGTCTGGTCCGCGAGCACTGCGACGCCCTGGCGCGGATCGCCATGCCCGGAGGCTTCGAAAGCCTGAATATCGCCGCCGCGGCGGCCATCGCCCTCTACGAGGCCAGCCGCGCCGGCTCGGGAGCGAGACCCTGAGCGCGCTCCTGGCTCACTGGAGCGCGCCCCTCGCCGCCTTCTTCCAGGT
>DASRLN010000192.1:0-3034 GCA_035648435.1 Caulobacteraceae bacterium | reverse complement strand
TGCGCCGGCCGGGAAGGTCGCCTTCAGGCGTCGAAGTCGCTGCCCGCAGGTCTCGTCGGCCGCGTCCGGGACCAGCATGGCGATCAGGCCGTCGGCGAAATCAGGCAGGTCCTGCCAATCCAGATTGCACCTGGCCTTGCCGGCGCGCCGCTTGCCGAGCGACAGCAGCCGGCAGAGCCGAGAATAGGCCGGCCGGTCGGTCGGATAGACCAGCAGCCCCGATCCATCGATGAGGTCCAGCCGGCAGCCGATAATCAGCCGGACGCCGGTGACCTTGGCCGCTTCGTGGGCGCGGACGATCCCCGCGACCGAGTTGCGATCGACGATGGCCACGGCCTCGATCCCGCACAGGGCGGCTTGGCTGAACAGCTCCTCGCAGGAAGAGGCGCCGCGCAGGAACGAGAAGTGGGATGTCGCCTGCAGCTCGACATAGCGGGGCTCGCTCATGCGAAAAGACCGTGCAGGAACCAGCTGAGATCGCCGGTGTTGGCCTGTTCGCCGTCACCGCGGCGGAACACCCAGAACCGTTCGCCGGCGTCGTCCTCGAGCTGGAAGTAGTCGCGCACCGCGTCGATCTCGCCGTCTCGCCGCCACCATTCGCCGAAGATCCGCTCCGGCCCGTCCGCCCGCTTCACCCGCCGGCGAACGCCGCGCCAAGTGAAGGCCGTGGGCGGCTGGTCCGGCAGAAGGGACAGGGTCTCGATGCGCTCGGGATGCGGCAGCAGCCGCGCCGGCCGCGGCCAGTGCATCGGCCAGTTTTCGCCGCTCGGCGGCGCGGTCGGGTCGATCCTGCGGACGGAGCGCTCTGGTACGTCGCTCTGGGCAGGCGTGACGCGATAGAGCCTGCCCGCGCCAATGCGGTTGGTCAGGGTGTCCACGAGGTCGGCGAGGTCGGGTTCAGGCGGTTGGGTCAGGTCGGTGGCGACCGGCCTCCAGGGCAGCGGTTCGGCCATCGGCGCGGCCAGGACCATGGTCTCGACGCCGAAGCCCGGATCGACGGTCTCCAGCTTGTCGCAGAGGAGGCGGGTCAGTCGCTTGATGTCGCGCACGGGCCTGGCCATTCCGACGCGGATGACCTCGATGCGGTTGTCGACGCGGTGGAATCTCAGATCGAGGGTCCGGGCGCCAAGCCCCTTGGCCTCCAACGGCTCGCACAGGCCTTCGACCAGCTGCAGGGTGTAGCGGGCCAGCGTCTCGGGTGCACTGATCGGCTCGGCGAAGGCGCGCCGGACCTGGATCAACTCGGGGATCTCGACGGGTTCGATCGGCTCGGCTGTGCGGCCGTAGGCCTGGTCGAGCCGGCGCGTCAGCTCGGGCCCGAAGCGCAGCGCCAAGGGCGCCCGGGGCTTGGCCTCGATCTCGCCGACCGTGTCGATGCCCATCTTGCCCAGAGCATCGGCCATGCCGTCCGGCAGGCGCAAAGCCCATGTTGGAAGGTGGGCGATCGAACGCCCGCTGTGGTCCGACGGGACGACAGTCGTTGGCCTCGCGACGAAGCGCGCCAGGGCGTGTGCCGCGCCCCAGGTGCCGGCCATGGCGGCGCGTGCGGCGAAACCGGCGGCGGCCAGCCGGCTGACCAAGTCGGCGAGTAGAGCTTCTTCGCCGCCATGGAGATGGGCCGCGCCACTGGCGTCGATCACCAGGCCGGCGGGGCCGTCAGCGGCGACGATCGGCGCGTAGAGCTTCAGGGCCCAGAGCGCCAGACGATCCAGGGCCTCGGCGTCGCCCTCCAGATCGGCATCGTGGGCGACGAGCTCCGAGCAGAGCGCGCGGGCCTGGGTGGCGACCATGCCGGGATAGAGTCTGAGTCCCTGCGCCGCGGCGTCCGCCGCCAGCACCATCCGTTTGCGGCCGCAGCGGCCGATCATCACGACCGGTACGTCAGCCGGCGGCGCGTCTTTCCCAAGACGCCGTCGCAAGCGATCGGTCGGCCAGGTCGGCAGGTAGAGCGAGACGACCCGTCTCATCGCAGGCTTCCAGTTCAAAATCGGCGCATTCGCCCGCCTTGCAGCGGATGAGTTCGATGAACCATCGGGGCCGGCCGACACCGGTGGCCGGGAGAGGCGAAGAGGGCAGGGCGGTCACCCTCCATCGCGTCGCCGCCGCCGTCGGCTGGCCGAAATCGGCGGCCTCGGCCTGGCGCCGCCACCGGCGGACCGCGATCCCCATCGTGCCCGACGTCTCGGCGCAGAGCTGCAGGCGCCGCGACGCGGTCATGGAGAGGCGCGCAACCTCGCCAACCACCGCGCCCAATCCTCCGTGCCGGAGCCCCTCTTCGAAACAGGCCAGGACGGTTTTTTCGTCGCCAGCCTCGACATAGATGACGCGATCGCCCGAAAGGCCGGCCTGGGCGAGAGACGGGGCGAACAGGTCCTTGCGCGTGACGCACCAGAGAACCTGGCCCCGGGTTCGCGCGGCGATCCCGGCGGCGAATAGGGCCGAGGCCGTCCCATCGATGGCGCCGTTGCCGCCGCCGGCGACCTCGTGGAGGGCGCCGAGCGCCAGGCCATGGTTGGGCAGGCGATTGTCCAACACCGCGACCCCGAACGGCAGGATCCCCTTGGGCGTGCGGCCGCCCGCCTCGATCCTCTGGATTTCGGCGCGCAGGGCGATGAACGCACTCTGGGGTCGCTGTTCAAACATGGACTCCGAAACGACGGCGGCGCAGGCTTGTTCCTTATTTGTTCCGCCCGAGTCCGAACAGAGTCAAGAGGGCTTCGCTTCCGAGTCCGTCGATCGCGTCCCATATCCCCAGGCGAAATCCATGACCGACCTGCACCCGCAATCCACCCTGAAGCGCCCGCCAGCGACGCTGCTGCAGCGCTTCCACATCGGCCAGGTCGGCAACGACACCGTCCAAACCTTCCTCGAAAACGGCTACTCGCTCGCGATATGCTGCCGCGACTGCCCGCGGCTGATCGAATGGACGCCGCCCGAGCTCCAGGAACGGTTCGGGTCCCGCCTTGATCTTCGGATCGCCGATGTGGCGCGTCGGCTCTCCTGCACGGGGGAGGGAGGGTGCGGGTCGCACGAC
>DASRLN010000191.1:0-17423 GCA_035648435.1 Caulobacteraceae bacterium | reverse complement strand
GCGGCCAGGCCTCGCGCTTCAACGCCCTCTACGCCCAGTACCGCCTCGCGCCGGCGGGGGAGGGGCGGCGTCGTCGGAGCTCTTCACGTGAAAAGCGTCGGCGGGCAGGATGATCGGCGTCGTCGCTCCCTTGGCGTCGATGATCACCTTCGAGGAGTTGGCCAGCACGCCCTGCATGGTCTCGATGTACAGCCGCTCGCGGGTCACCGCCGGCGCGAGGCGGTACTGGGCGTAGAGGGCGTTGAAGCGCGAGGCCTGGCCGCGCGCCTCGAGGATGACCTTCTCGCGATAGCCCTGGGCGGCCTGGACGATCTTGGCGGCATCGCCCTTGGCCTCGTTGACCACCCGGTTGCGATAGGTGTTGGCGACGTTGATGTTGGACTGGGCGTCCTGGCCGGCCCTGGCGATGTCCTGATAGGCGGGGACGACCTCGGCCGGCGGGTTGGCGTTCTGGATCTGCACCGCGTCGATGGTCACCCCGGCGTGATATCCGTCGAGGATCTTCTGCATCAGGATCAGGGTCTGGGCCTGCACCTGGCCGCGGCCATTGGTGAGGATCGACTTGAGCGCGCTGCGGCCGACCACCTCGCGCATGGCGCTCTCGGCCACGGCCTTGACCGCGTCGTCCGGATCGCGGACCCGAAACAGATAGGCGGGGGCGTCGGAGACGTGCCATTGCACGGTGAAGGAGAGATCGACGATGTTCTCGTCGCCGGTCAGCATCAGGCTTTCGTCGGGCGCCTCGGCGGTGCTGGTGCCGCCGATCACCGTCTTGTTCTGGTTTGTCACCGAGACCAGTTCGGCGCGCTCGATCGGGATCGGCAGATGGAAGTGGAGACCCGGACCCACCGAGCGGGCGTAGCCGCCGAACCGGGTGATCACCGCCTCCTGATAGGCCTGGACGGTATAGACGCCGGTGAAGGTCCACAGCAGGAAGACGACGCCGGCGACGGCGGCGATCGCGCCCGGGCGCACGCCCTGGCCGGCCGGACCGCTGAACGCGCGGCGAAGCTCTTCCATGAGCCGGCGCAGCAGGGCGGCCGGATCGGGCGTGCCTTGCGGCGGCGGGATGTGGCGGCGCGGTTCCTCGCGCCGGGGTTGGGGTTCATCCCCGTCCGACCCGGGGCCGCCGGATTTCCCCCCGCCGCCTTCCGGCGGCTGTCCCCAGGGGCCGGGGTTGGCGTTGTCGTTCCAGGGCATGGGATCCGAGCAGCCGTCACTTTCGTCGAAGCGTTGCGCGAAGCTTGTATTGCGGCGCCCGCGACCGGATATGAGACGGGCACGCGCGCAAGGCAAGGCGATGCAATGACCGTTCCCCTCCAGCCCGACCGCGCCGCCGTCCTCGCCGCCCTCGACGCGGTGGCTGATCCCAGGACCGGCAAGGGCCTGGTCGAAGCCGGACTGGCCCAGGGCCTGACCATCGGCGAGGGCCGCGCAGGCTTCATGCTCGAGGTCGCCGCCGAGGACGCCGTCATCTACGCCCCGGTGCGCGACGCCGCCGAGGCGGCGCTGAAGGCGGTTCCGGGCGTCGAGCGCGCGCAGGTGGCGCTGACCGCGGCCGCCAAGCCCCCTGGCCCCGGGGTCACGCGGGTGCGTAAGGGCGGCGCCCAGGTTTCCGCCGATCCGCGCGCAGACACCCACGGCATGGCCCCGGCAGAGCGCCTGGCCCATGTGCGCCGGGTGATCGCGGTAGCCAGCGGCAAGGGCGGAGTCGGCAAGTCCACGGTCTCGGTCAATCTCGCCTGCGCCTTGGCGGGACTCGGCCTCTCGGTGGGACTGCTGGACGCCGACATCTATGGCCCCTCGGCCCCCCGAATGCTGGGGATCGACGAGCAGCCGAAATTCGAGGACGGCAAGCTGACGCCGCTCGCCGCCTGGGGCCTGAAGGTGATGTCCATCGGCTTCATCGTCGACGAGGCCGCCCCGATGATCTGGCGCGGACCGATGGCCTCCTCGGCCGTGCGCCAGATGATCCAGGACGTGCGCTGGGGGACGCAAGAGGAGCCCCTCGACGTGCTCGTCGTCGATCTTCCGCCCGGCACCGGCGACGTTCACCTGACCCTGGTCCAGAAGCTGGCCGTGGACGGGGTGGTCATCGTCTCCACGCCGCAGGAGATCGCCCTCATCGATGCGCGCCGGGCGGTCGCCATGTTCGGCAAGATGAACCCGCCGGTCGCCATCCTGGGGGTGATCGAGAACATGGCCTTCTTCGCCGACCCGGCCGGCGGCGCGCCGATCGAGATCTTCGGCCGCAGCGGGGCCAGGGCGGAGGCGGAACGCCTGGCCGTTCCCTTCCTCGGCGAAATCCCCATTGACATCGCCCTGCGCCAGGGCGCCGACGACGGCCGCCCGCTGGTGGCGGCGGCGCCGGAGAGCGCGACCGCGGCGCTGTTCGTCGAGATGGCGCGAAAGCTGGCGACTTGATCCTCTTTTTTTCGGAGCGCGGGCTTCCAGCCCGCACTTATTGCCGTTGACGCGAAGAGCGGGCTGACAAACCCCGCGCTCCGGCTATCGCGCCTATTCCTCGGCGACGAGGCCGACCAGGGATTCCTCGCCGGCGGCGAAGGCGTGGCCTTCATCGCGCGCTTCCAGGGCGGCGCGGATCTCGGCGTGGCGGCGGGCGTCGAGGCGGTAGCCGAAGAACAGGGCGCCGCCGACGAAGACCAGGGCGATGGGGGCGAAGAGATAGCACATCTCCAGGCCGAAGATGGCGCCGGCGCTGTTCACCGCCCCCTCCTTGCCGTTGTAGCCGACCAGCTTGAGGATCGGGAAGGCGATGACCAGGGTGATCACCGTGCCGATCTTGGTGGTGGTGGTGACCATCGAAAACAGCAGGCTGGTGAGATCCTGGCCGCGCTCGAGGCGGACCTCATCGACGACGTCGGCGACCATGGCCCGGATCAGGAGCAAAAAGGCGCTGGCGCAGAAGCCGACGGCGAACATGCCGGCCACGGTCGGCAGGGTGTCGATGAGGCGGTGACCGGGCCAGACCCTCGGCAACACCATCAGCACGGTCTGGGCGACGCCGTACGAGACGCAGGCGATCTGGATTGTCCGCGGCTTGCCGATCCGCCGCGCCAGCCGCCCCCAGGTCGGCGCCCCGACCAGGCCGGCGGCGATATAGAAGATCAGCAGGAAGCCGACCTCGGCGATGTTGAAGCCCTTGGCGTCATGAAAGAAATAGACATAGAGCGGGGCCGTCGTCCCCGGTCCCAGGGTCAGGGCGAGGTCGGCGACGATGATCCGCCACATGGTCGGCCGGGAGATCGCGCTCCAATAATCCGAAGGGCTGAACCGCGGCCGGCCGGCGGCGGCGATGCGCTCGGGCGTGAACAGGGCGCAGACGAGCACCGCCAGCGGAATGGCGACGACCAGGATCATGCCCACCGTCGGCATGCTGGCCGCCTTGCCGAGCACCACCGCGCCGTGGGTGACGAGCGGCAGCATGGCCAGGCCGATGGCCCCCAGCACCGCCAGGCCCTGGGTCCAGCCGTAGAGGCGGGAGCGCTCGTGATAGGTCGTCGCCAGGCTCGCGCCCCAGGCCGCGACGCCCAGGTTCAGCATCGAGGCGCCGGCGTAGGCGACCAGCAGCCACAGGATCAGATAGGCGGTGTCCACCGGCCCCGAAGGCGCGAGCAGGCGCCAGACCCCGAGCATGGCGATCGGCGCGCCGGCGATCAGCCACGGCCGATAGCGTCCGATCGGCGTGCGGGTGCGGTCCATGGCCAGGCCGAGGAACGGATCAAGCCAGATATCCAGCGCCCTGACCGCCAGGATGGCGCCGGCCACGGCCAGGAAATCCAGGCCCTTGCCGACGTAGAACCTCGGCAGATAGACGCCGAACACCAGCACCAGGCCGGCCAGCGGCAGGCCCGGGGCCGAGAAGGCCGCGACGATCGACCCTGGTACGCGGGCCGGCGCGGCGCAGGGCGCGGCGCTCAAACCGGTTCCACGATGTGGCCCGCGATCCCCTGGTCGCCGGTAAGGCCGGCGAGAACCGGCGGCTCGGCGGGCGCCGCGGCGTCGCGGGCGTCGAGGGCGCCGCGGATCTCGCCGTGGCGGCGGGCGTCGAGCTTGTAGCCGATGTAACAGGCGCCCCCGAGCATGACGAACACCACCGGAGCGATCAGATAGACCAGTTCCAGGCCGTGGATCGCCGCGGCCGTGTTCACCGCGCCCTCCTGCGGCCGATAGCCGATCCAGCCCAGCAGGGTGAAGGAAAGGCCGATGGCCAGGGCTCCCGAGACTTTCTGGGTGGTGGTGATCATCGAATAGAGCAGGCCGACGCGGTGCTTGCCCTGCTCCAGGCGCACCGCGTCGCCGACGTCGGCGACCATGGCCCGGTCGAGCAGGGGAAAGCCGGCGGCCAGCAAGCCGAGGAGGAACATCAGCCCCGCCGCCGGCGCGAAGGCGCCCTGCGGCAGCAGCGTCAGGCAGGCGAGCGCCAGCGAATAGCCGGTGCTGGCGAGCATCAGGGTCCGGTGCTTGCCAAGGCGCGTCGCCAGCCAGCTCAGTCCCGCCGCCCCGATCACCCCGGCGGCGATGTAGAGCAGCAGCAGCTCGCTGGCCTTGCCGATGGTGAAGCCGCGCAGATCATGGAAGTAGTAGAGGTAGAGGGCCGCCATCCAGCCGGGGCCCAGGCCCAGGCAGAAGTCGGCGACGATGATCCGCCGCATGTCGGGCCGGCTGATCATCTCCCAGTAGTCGCGCAGGCCGAACCTCTCTCCCGCGACGTCCGGTACGATGCGCTCGGGCGTGCGGATCAGCGCCAGGGCGATGCCGATCGGCGCCGCGGCGACGATGAACCAGCCCATGGCGGCGATGTCGCCGTCACCGCTGGCCCCGCTGCGCTTGGCCATCACCACCGGCAGGACGAGCACGCACACCGCCACGATGGTGGCGACCGCCTGCAGCACCCCGAACACCCGCGAACGCTCGTGGTATTTCGCGGCGATCACCGACGCCCACGAGGCGTGCGCGAGGACGACCAGCGAGGCGCCGAGGTAATAGATGAACAGCCAGAACAGCAGATAGCCGAAGCCCACCGTCCCGGAAGGAACGAAGAGCATATAGACCGGCAGCATCAGCACCGGGGCGCCCGCCGCCAGCCAGACGCGGTAGCGTCCAAGGCGCGTGCGGGTGCGGTCCATCAGGATGCCGATCACCGGATCGAAGGTCATGTCGATCAGCCGCACGGCCATGAAGGTCAGGCCCACCGCTGGCAGACCCAGAGCGAAATGGCCGGCGTAGTATTTCGGCAGATAGACGGTGAGGGCCACGGCCAGAGCCCCGATGGGAAGACCGGGGAGGGCAAACGCGACCAGCGCCGGCAGGGACAGCCTGGGATGATCGCCCGATGGTCCATGCGCCGTCGTCACCTAGGGTGATCCTTCAAGGCGTTTCCTCTTGTGCCGCAACAGACCTTGGCGCGGCGCCGGACGCAAGGGGATTGTTCCGGCATCCTCATCCCACTCTTTTTTTCGAGTTTTCGACCTCCGCGGAGGCGACCCGCGAGCGCGTCAACCAGAGAAATTGCAATCAAATCAATATTATGCAATCGACGTCGGAGGTGGACCAGGGATTGATGGGCGCGAAAGGTTTTTGCCAGTTTTTGCCAGTTTTTGACAGGTTTTTGCCGGAAAATGCTCGAAAATTGCCCTGTTTTCTGCGCCTTTTCGCACCTTTTCGACATGCTTTTCGCACCGCCGACGGCCGGCGGCAGAGCCTCCAGAGGTCGGAAGGAAAGTCGATGAGGATTGCCCGCATATTGCATTATGTAACTTACAGAGCCGGCATTGTCAATATGCGATATTCATTTCCGTGACCCTTCTCCCCTTGCGGGAGAAGGTGTCGGCGCAGCCGACGGATGAGGGGTCGCGCCGGCGATTGGCGAGTGGTATCGACGATTTGGCGGAGGGTCCCAGCGACCCCTCATCCGACCCGCTCTCGCGGGCCACCTTCTCCCGCAAGGGGAGAAGGGCGCCGCACGCGATCGACAACCCCACGCCGTGAACGATTTCGATCTCGCCGCGTTCAGCCGGCGATCATGTTCCGCAGCCGGCGCACCAGCCGTTCCGGCGCGGTGGGTTTGGGACAGCAGACGAGGGCCGGGTAAGTCGCCCGCAGACTGGCCGGCACCCCGACGCCGGTGTGGAAGATGACGTGGATCCCGCGGGTCAGGAGATGCTCGGCGACCGGGGTCACCTCGCCGTCGCTGAGATTGACATCGAGGATGGCGGCGTGGGGCGCGGGGCCGGATTTCAAGATTTCCCAGGCCTCGGCGATGCTGGCGCACGGCCCGAGCACCTCGCCGCGAGCGTCTTCGACGCTGGCGGCCAGGGCGTAGGCGATGAACGGCTCGTCATCGGCGATCAGGACCTTGACATCGCGCAGCACGCCGAACTCCCGGGCCGAATCCTCGAAACCCGCGCGGCGTGCGGATGTTCCGTGGGCGCCGCGCTTTTTTTCTCACCCGCCGCTGATCTTGCGGAAGAACTTCTGGCCCTGCTCGCCGCCGGCGACATAGGCCTTCTGGCCGGTCTCGTCGGCGATCCGCGCCCAATTGTCTCGCACCTCTTCGACGGTGAGGCCGTCCTCGCCGAGATACACGCCCTCGGTCTCCCAGATCCTGGCCAGGGCGAAAACGCCGGCCCCGGCGGTGAGGATGACGCCGGTCGGGGCTTCCTCGGAACAGAGGAAGACGACGCCCGGGGTGACATACTCCGGCGCCAGTCGCCGGAGGATCTCCGGCGGCATCAGGGCCTCGGTCATCCGGGTGGCGGCGACTGGGGCGATGGCGTTGACGTGGATATTGTTCTTCTGGCCCTCCAGCTTGAGGGTGTTCATCAGCCCGATGATGCCGAGTTTGGCGGCCCCGTAGTTGGTCTGGCCGAAATTGCCGTAGAGCCCGGACGACGAGGTGGTGACCACGATCCGGCCATGGTTCTGGGCCTTCATGATCTCCCACACCGCCTTGGCCGGCTTCATCGTCCCCATCAGGTGGACATCCAGAACGAATTCGAAATCGGCGACCGTCATCTTGGAAAACGACTTGTCGCGAAGGACCCCGGCGTTGGCGATGAGGATATCGACCCGGCCCCAGGCGTCCATCGCCTCCCCGACCATCCGCTCGACCCCGGCGTCGTCGGTGACGGAAGCGCCGTTGGCGATCGCCTCGCCGCCCGCAGCGGTGATCTCGCCGGCGACCTCGCGGGCGGCGTCCGAGGCGCCGCCGGCGCCGTCCACCGAACCGCCCAGGTCGTTGACCACCACCTTGGCCCCGCGCCGGGCGAGTTCCAGCGCGTGCTGGCGGCCGAGGCCGCCGCCGGCCCCGGTCACGATCGCCACCTTGCCGTCGAACCGGATGTCAGCCACCGATTGTCTCCTCTGGCCTGAAGGCGCGCATCCGCGCAGGCGGCCGATCCGCCGTCAAGCTTGGCTTCCCCTTGCCGTGGCGCCGATCGCCGCCGCCCTGGCCGTCGGCGCGTCGCACTCCGCCGCCGCCGCGCCGGCCGTCCCGATGCTCGACTGCTCGGGCCTGCCCTGCGCCGACGTCCGGGTGGCCGGCGGCAAGGTCCTGCGGCTGTCCATCGACACCGGCGACAACCGCTCCTTCCTCGATCTCGGCGTCGCCCGGACCCTCGGCCTCGCCCTGGCGCCCTTCGTCGGGCGTGACGGCAAGGCGGTGGCGGGCGTCTCGATGGCCACCCTGCCGGACGTCCGGCTCGGCGACGAGCGCCTGGGCGATCTGAAGGTGATGATCGATGACCTGGCGACGGTGACCGCCCAGGGCGCCTTCCCGCAATCGCAGGGAACGATCTCCTACGCCGACCTCAAGGGCCGCCGCCTGGTCCTCGACTATCGGCGGCGCGCGATCTCGGCCGCGCTCTCGACCTCGCCGCCGGCCTGTGGACCGCGCTGCGGGGTGATCACCTACCCGACCTTCGGGC
Organism: Caulobacteraceae bacterium; assembly: GCA_035648435.1. Classification (GTDB taxonomy): domain Bacteria; phylum Pseudomonadota; class Alphaproteobacteria; order Caulobacterales; family Caulobacteraceae; genus Acaudatibacter. Next base: position 9,474 of record DASRLN010000191.1, on the reverse strand, counting down.
GCCAGGGGCCGCCGATCGTGGTGACCACGGGTTTCCGGGTCAACGGCGAGCCGGTGACGGTTCAGGTCGATACCCTCTACGCCGGCACGATGCTGATCTATGCCGCCTCGGTGGACCGGCTCGGCCTGAAGGCCCAGTCCACGGCCGGACGCATCCGCAACTTCCCGCTCACCGACGGCGGGGTCGATATGGTCGAGGGCCGGGCGAGGACCGAATCCTTCGGTCCCGTCCCCCTGCTCGCCGACGCGCCGCTCTATTTCGCCACCGAGAAGGTTCATCAGCCGGACGGCCTGTTCGACGGCACGGTGGGGGCGGAGATATTCAAGGGCCGCGTGGTCACCCTGGACTTCGCCGCCGACCGGTTCTGGATCGAGTGAGGGGGGAGGGCGCGCGCGCCGGCGCCCCCTCACCCTGCCCTCTGCCGATGAAGGATGCCACGGCATTCACACCTCGCGCCAACCACCCAACGAACCCTCGCCCCGCTCTTGCGGGGAAAGGGCGGGGTGAGGGGTGTTTCCGCTGGGCGCGACAGTCCGGAGGATGTGCGCCGAGCGGCGCCGCCCCCTCACCCCGCTCTCTCCCCCATGAAGGATGGGGGCGAGGGAGAGCGTGTGCGCGATGTGTGAATCCGGTAGCATGAAGGATGGGGGAGAGGGGGATCGCGCTCGGAAATGAGCGGCGCACGGGGATCCTGTTGCAGCGAGGAAGGACCAACCATCGCCGGCCGTCGGGAGGCGCCGCAATGACCCCGAGCCGTTCCTGGGCCGCCGTCGTCGTCGCCTGGCTGACGCTGGCGTGGCCCCGCGCGGGGTCGGCGGCGGAGGGGATGTGGACGTTCGACGACGTGCCGACGGCCCAGATTCAGCGCGCCGTCGGGGTGACGATCGATCGGCCGTGGATCGACCATCTGCGGCGGTCGGCGGTGCGGCTGACCACCGGCTGTTCGGCGGCGGTGGTCTCGCGCCGGGGCCTGGCGCTGACCAACCAGCATTGCGTCCTGGCCTGCGCCCAGGGGGTTTCGGGGGCGGCGGGCGACGCCCTGGCCGAGGGCTTCGCCGCCGACACCCTGGCGGCGGAACGGCGATGCCCCGGCATGCAGGCGGAGATCCTGGTCGGGGTGATCGATGTCAGCGGGCCGGTGTTCGCCGCCGGGGCCGGCAAGGCCGGGGCTGCCTTCGTGGCCGCGCGCGAGGAGGCCCTGTCGGCGGCCGAGGCCAAGGTCTGCCGGGGCGATGGGCGGCTGCGCTGCCAGGTGATCGGTTTCTTCGCCGGCGGCCAGTTCAAGGTCTATGAGTTTCGCCGCTATGACGATGTGCGGCTGGTGTTCACGCCGGAGTTCGGGGTCGCCTTCTTCGGCGGCGATCCGGACAATTTCACCTTCCCGCGCTTCGATCTCGATTTCGCCTTCCTGCGCCTCTACGACGGTGGCGCGCCGGCGCGCACGCCCACCCACCTGGCGTGGTCGGCGAGGCCCCCCGCGGCCGGCGAGGCGGTGTTCATGGCCGGCAATCCCGCCGGCTCCGAGCGCGGCCTTTCGGTCTCGCAGCTCGAAAGCCTGCGCGATGTCGAACTGCCCCTGATCGGCGCCGAGCGCGCCGAACTGCGCGGCCGGCTGATCGCCTTTTCCGACGCCGGTCCGGAGAACCGGCGGATCGCCGCCGCCGCGCTGTTCGAGGCCGAGAACGCCTTCAAGGTGGTCCGCCAGAGAGCCATCGCGCTGGCCGATCCGGCGTTCATGGCCGCGCGGCGGCGGGACGAGGCGGCGCTGAAGGCCAGCCTGGCGGCCGACCCCCGCCTGGCCGCCGAACTCGGCGATCCCTGGGCCGACCTCGAGGCGCTGCGCGAGGTCCAGGCCGACCAGTTCGTCGTCTGGCGGCAGCTGGAAGGCGCGGCCGGCGGCGGCTCGCGGCTCTACGCCTGGGCCCGCGACCTGGTGCGCGCGGCCTATGAGCGAACCCGGCCATCGGCGATGAGACTGCCGGAGTTCGCCGATTCCCGCCTGCCGTTGCTGGAAAAGACGCTGTTCGACGCCGCCGCCGCGCCGGTCCCGCTGGAGCGGTTGTACCTGGAGTTCTGGCTGGCCAAGACCCGGGAATGGCTGGGCGCCGACGCGCCGGCCACGGCGATCATGCTGGGCGGCCAGAGCCCCGAGGCCCTGGCGGCCCGGCTAAGCGCCAGCGCCCTGGGCGATCCGGCCCGGCGGCGCGCCCTGTGGGCAGGCGGGGTGGCGGCGATCGAGGCCTCCGACGATCCGATGATCGCCTATGTCCGCCGGACCGATCCGGTGTCGCGGGCGGCGCGCCGGCTGTGGGAGGACCGGGTGACCGGTCCCAGCGAGCGGGCGGCGGAGGGGATTTTGCGCGCGCGCATCGCCGCGCGCCCCGGCGAGATCTATCCCGAGGCGACGTTCTCGCCGCGGCTGAGCTGGGGTGTGGTGGCCGGCGCGGACGCGAGCGGCGGGACGGGCGGCGCCTTCACCACCCTCGGCGGCCTCTATGCCCGGGCCACCGGGGCCGAACCCTATCGGCTGCCGCCGCGATGGCTGGCGGCGCGCGGCCGGCTCGACCCGGCCACGGTGCTGGATTTCTCCACCACCAACGATATCGTCGGCGGCAATTCCGGCTCGCCGGTGGTCGATGGCAAGGGAGAAATCATCGGCGCGGCCTTCGACGGCAACCTCGCTTCGATCGTCGGCGACTTCGCCTATGACGGCGCCCGCGACCGGGCGATCGCGGTCTCGACGGCGGCGATCGGCGAGGCGCTGGCCAAGACCTACCGGCGGCCGGGATTGCTGAAGGAGTTGGAAGAGCGTTGACGCCGCCCCGCGCCGCGCCGAGGATATTGTCGGTACACGAATGAACCGGAGACCGCGATGAAGCTCTACGACAGCCGGCTGGCCCCCAATCCCCGCCGGGTGCGGTGGTTCCTGGCCGAGAAGGGCGTCGATGACATGGAGATCGAGGATGTCGATCTGCTGGCCGGCGCCCACCGCGATCCGGAATACCTGCGGCGCGTCGGCATCGCCAACGTGCCGGCCCTGACCCTCGACGACGGCACGACGATCACCGAATCGGTGGCCATCTGCCGCTATCTGGAGGCGCTTCATCCGGAGCCGAACCTGTTCGGCCGGGGGGCGAAGGAGACCGCCGTGATCGAGATGTGGACTCGGCGGGCGGAGATGATGGCCGCCACGCCGCTGATGATGGCGGTGAGGCACGGCCACCCGGCGCTGGCGGCGCTGGAGACCCAGATCCCGGAAGTGGGGGCCAGCAACCGGCGAAGCGCCGAGCGGTCGCTGACCTTCTTCGACCGCCGGCTGGCGGAGAGCGAATGGATCGGCGCCGACCGCGTCACCCTGGCCGACGGCATCCTCTACATCGGCGTGGAGTTCGCCCGCATGGTCCGCTTCCGCATTCCCGAGGAACTCGTTCACCTGACCCGCTGGCACGCGGCGATGAAGGCTCGCCCCTCGGCGGCGGCGGGAACGTGAGGGTCCGCGCGGCCCTGGCCGCCCTCGCCCTGCTGCTGGGCCCGCTCGCCGCGGCGGCGCAGGATCTCACCGTCGTCGGCCTGGACGGCCGGACGGTGGTGGTCAGCCCCAAGGATTTCGACGATCTGCCACGGGCGACGGTGGATGTCGGCCAGGGGCCGGGCGCGGTGCGCTACGAGGGCGCGGTCCTGACCGCCATCCTGCGGCTGGTCGGCGCCCCGGCCGGTCCGACCCTGCACGGCAAGCCGGTCAGGGACTATGTCCTGGTCACCGGCGCCGACGGCTTCGCGGCCCTTCTCTCCCTGGCCGAGACCGACGCCGGCCTGCACAGGGGCGCGGTGATCCTCGCCGACACCGCCGGCGGCGCCAGGCTGGCCGCCCATGAGGGACCCTGGCGCCTGGTCATCGACGGCGACCTCAAGCCGTTCCGCAGCGTCCGCAACGTGGTCAAGGTCGAGCTGAAGGCGGCGCCGTGACGCAGGAACTGCCCGCGTGGAAAAGCGCAAGCCCACTACGATGGGGCGATCGGGCACATGGGGTCGCTCAGACGGGAGGCGGCGAAGCCAAGAATCGCTATCCGCAGATTACGCAGATTACACAGATGAAGGCTCTCGATCGGTATCAGAACCGCCAATCAGGCAAGTCAGCCGTTCATCTGCGAGCATCCGCGCAATCTGCGGATGAAATGTTGCGGCTACGCCGCCTTCACCCGACCGCCCTGCCCTTATGATCTCGTCGTTGCGGGGGCCGGCGCCGGTGATCCAGTTCAAGGAGAAATGATCATGACTCGAACCTGCCTGAATTGCGGCGAAGACGGTCGAATGGTTCGGTTCGAAGGTGAAATCTTCACGTTCCATCACGCGGAATTGGAGGCGACGGTGGGGGGACTGTCGGGCTGGCGCTGTGGCGCCTGCGAAGATGTGGTCTTCGACGCCGAGAGCGCGCGGCGTTATGCGGCGGCCGGCGACGAGTTGGTGCTGCGGGAGCGCTCGCGACGGAGCCAGGAGATCCGTCGCATCCGTCGCAAGCTCGGACTCAGCCAAGCCGCCGCGGCCCGCCTGACGGGCGGAGGTCACAATGCATTCTCACGCTATGAGCGCGGCGAGGCGGCGCCGTTGCCGGCGGTGGTCAATCTCTTCCGTCTGCTCGATCGCCACCCGGAGTTGTTGAAGGATCTGGTTTGAGGGAGTGAAGGAAGACAACGGGATGTCACTCCACACAATCCAGGCCGCGCTCGCCGCCGCGCCGCAGGCCGCGCGCGTACCCGGCTACGTCGCCGTGGCCCGCGACGGTGATGGCGGCGAGGCGGTCGCCGTCCACGGCCGCCGCAAGGCCGACGATCCGGCGCCGATGACCGCCGACACGGTGTTCTGGATCGCCTCGATGACCAAGCTCGTCACCTCGATCGCCGCCCTTCAGCTCGTCGAGGAGGGTGTTCTCGCCCTCGACCAGCCGGTGGCCGAGGTCCGGCCGGAGTTCGCCGACCTGCCGATCCTGGAAGGCTTCGACGCGGCCGGCGCGCCCCGGCTGCGGGCGGCGACGGACGCCCCGACCGTGCGCCATCTGCTGACCCACACCAGCGGCCTGGGCTATGCGTTCATGGACGCCGATCTCGCCCGCTACGCCGAGCAGGCGGCCGTCGCGCCCGGCCAGGGGCATCTGCTGCCCAGGCGGTTCGAGGCCGGCGCGCGCTGGCAATACGGGACCAGCACCGACTGGGTGGGGGCGATCGTCGAGACTCTCGCCGGGAAGGGACTGGCCGAGGTCCTCGAGCGCCGCATCCTGGGACCGCTGGGGATGACAGACACCAGCTTCGCGCCCACGCCCGACCAGCAGGCGCGCAAGGCCGCCATGCACGCGCGCCAGCCCGATGGCGGCCTCTCTCCGATGGATTTCGCCATGCCGGCGCCACCCTATTTCGCCATGGGCGGGGGCGGGCTCTATTCCACCGGTCCGGATTTCATGAAGCTGCTGGCGGCGATCCTGGACGGGGCGATCCTCAGCCCCGCCTCCCGGGCGAGCCTGTTCGCCAACCACGCCGGCGATCTGGATTGCGGGGTGCTGGTTTCGTCCAATCCGGCCTTCACCCGGGACTTCGATCCGGCGCCGGGCCACGCCAAGCGCTGGAGCCTGGGCCTCATGGTCAATCCCAACCCCGGACCCGATGGCCGCGCAGCCGGCAGCGGGGCCTGGGCGGGGCTTGGCAACTGCTACTACTGGCTCGACCCGAGCGCCGGCGTGGCCGGCGTCCTGCTCACCCAGATCCTGCCGTTCGCCGACCCCGACGTCCTGGCGCTGTTCCAGGTGCTGGAGCGGGCGGTCTATGGATGAGGTTCGCGGCGGCCGGAATGGCACGTCGTCGCGAAACCGCCCGCAAGCATCGCATCAGCCGCGGATGAACGCGAGAAGATCCCCGTTGACCTGGTCGGAATGGGCGGCGGTCATCCCGCGGGGGGCGCTTAAGAAAAGGCGAAATAAAGCTTGAAGAAAATTGGCTAATCCAAGAGGTGATTCAATGAACCATGGTTCGAAGATTTCACTTTCCAGCGGAACAAAAGCCGCGCTATTCTAGCCAAGCTGGAGGGGTCCATGAGCGGGACGGCAGTCGACCAGTGCGAAGGGCGCCGGGCCGCTCATGCCCAGGGCGCCATCTCGGCGCTTCTCCGCCGACGAGAGATTTCATTGCGAGCCGTCATCTCCCGCGCGGCCAGAGCGATGCCGAATGTGGCGAGGCGGATGGGATCGCGGGTCCTTCGTGGGCTTTCGATCCTGGCCGCGCTCGTGATCCTGATTCCGGCGGTCACGGCCCCCACCGCGGCCAGAGCGCAAGCGCAGGCGCCCTACAATGGCTGGTGCACCGTCATCGCGGCCGGAGAATTGCAGTGCTTCGGCGAGCCCCTTCAGGCTTGCCAGCTCCAATGGGAAATCTACAGCGGCGGATCGCCGTTCGAGGGATTTTCCAACGTATACAACTCGTCTGGTGCTCTGGACCAGATCGCCAAACAATGTCTATGGACCGCCCCGCCGGGTTCAGGTCCAGCCCCCATTCTTCTCTACTGTAACAACCAGTTCGCGCCATGCCCGGCGCCCCCTCCCTGCACCTGCGACAATGCGGGAGGCGATCCGGCCGCGAGCACACCTCATCCGATCGACGTCCTTTCCGGCAACAAACAGTTCGTCGTTCAAGACTTTTCCAATCAGAGCCGAACGCTGGCGCTCAACCGCGTTTCAAACAGCCTCGCCAACGGCGGTCCCGGCCTCCAGCCGAACCCCAACCCGCTTGGACTGGCGAACTGGGCCTTCGATTTCCAGCTCGAACTTCTGATCTACAACTGCTGTTCACCGACGCCGAACATTTCGGTGCTGACCCCCAACGGCGCCTCCCCGGGTTTCCAGTCGAACGGTTCATCGACCCTCCTCCCGACCGGGACTTTCGCGACCCCACAGACAAACTATGCGCCGTCCATCGTTGGCGCGTGGCCAGCCAATCTCACCGCCGCTCCGACCACCTGGACACTGACCGACTCCAGCGACACCACCTACACCCTGCAGACGTTCCGCGATCCGGTGAGCGGCGCCTATTGGATCGCCCGCCCGATTTCGATGACCAGGCGCAACGGCGTGACGTGGACGTTCACCTACGGAAGCAAGTATCAGATCTCGTCGATCACCGACAATTTCGGGAACCGGATAAGCTTTTCGTGGCTCTACAACAGTAGCAACGGGGCGCCGGCGGCAATCTCGGCAGCCAACCTGCCCGGAGGCTACCAGGTCAAGTACAACTATTCCACGATCGCCGCGGGCACTGGAATCTCGCAACCCGATATCCTGACCAATGTCCAGTATCTGGACAACCACTCCGTCGTTCAGGACCAGACGACCTACGCCTACGCCAGCGCCGCCAACCCATTGTCGGTGACCGGCGTCTTCGACGCCAACGGCGTCCAGCGCTGGGGCGTGAGCTACGATCCCAACACCGGCCAGGCCCTAACCAGCAGCTCCAATGGTTCGGCGAGCGCCGCCGTGGCGACCGGCTCGATATCCGGGACGACGATGACGGCGACCGCGATGTTGTCCGGGACCCTCGCCGTCGGTCAGAACGTGACCGGCGCGGGGATCGCCCTGGGCACGGTGATCACGGCGCTCGGCACGGGGACGGGGGGGACCGGGACCTACACCATAACGCCGTCCCAGACCGTGACCTCGGGCACGCTGACCGAACTGCCTCCCTCGGCGGCGATCACGGGTTCGATCGCGCCGAACTCCGCGGTGTTCAACGCCTCGATCTCCGGACCGTTTCTCACCGTCAACAGCCTCGCGTCGGGCGCTCTGGGCGCGGGGCAGGTGGTCACCGGCGCGGGCGTGACCGGCGGGACGGTCATCGTCTCCGGGGGCGGGACCGGCTGGATGGTCAACAATTCCCAGACGGTGTCGTCCGAGGCGATGACCAGCCTGCCCGCCGTCGCCACGGTGACCGGCTCCATCGGGCCGTCGTCAACCACCATGACCGTGACCGCCGTGGCCGCGGGGACGCTCGCGGTGGGGCAAGTCGTGAATGGGGCCGGGGTCACGTCCGGCACGACGATCACCGCGTTTGGAACCGGGCGCGGCGGACCGGGGAACTATACCGTCGGCGTCTCGCAGACGGCCGCATCGACGACGATGACCGCGACCGGCGGGTCGCTCACCGTGACCGGTGTGACCTCCGGCGTCCTGGCGGTCGGCCAGAGCGTGAAGGGGACCGGCGTGGCGGCCGGGACGGTGATCTCGACGCTCGGCGCGGGAACCACCGGCGTGGGCGTGGAAACCGTGAGCGTGCCGCAGACGGTGGGTTCCACGGCGCTCACGACCTTGCCGAACGCGGCGCCGAACGCGGCGGTGGCGACAGGCTCCATCGCTCCCAACTTCGCGGTGGTCACCGGCTCGATCGGCCCCTCCTCCACGACCATGACGGTGTCGGCGGTGACCTCGGGAACCCTCGGCATCGGCCAGACGGTCACCGGAATCGGGGTGGCGTCGGGGACGAAGATAACCGCCTTCGGCAGCGCGCACTCGGGCGGCACTGGCACCTACACGGTGAGTATCTCACAGACGGTCGCCGCCACGACCCTGACCGCCGCCGACACCCAGTTGACGGTGACCGGCGTGACCGCCGGCCAGCTCGGCGTCGGCCAGAGCGTCACCGGGTCTGGCGTGGCGGCGGGCACGATCATTGCCGCGCTCGGCACCGGCCTGGGCGGCGCGGGGACCTACACGGTCAACACCTCGCAGACGGTCGGCTCGACGAGCCTGTGGATGGCGGCCAACGCGGCGGTGGTGACCGGCGCCATCGCTCCGAACACGGCCGTCGTGACCGGTTCGATCGCGCCCAGCGCGGCGGTGGTCACCGGCGCGATCTCGCCGAACCAGGCGGTGGTGACAGGGTCGATTTCAACGACGGCGGCGGTGGTGACCGGCTCGATCGCTCCGAACGCCGCGGTAGTGACCGGGTCGATCTCACCCAACGCGGCGGTGGTGACGGGCTCGATCTCATCCACCACCATGACCGTGACCGCCGTTACCTCCGGCGCCCTGGCGGTCGGCCAGCCGATAACCGGAACCGGCGTCGCTGGGGGAACCGTGATCACCGCCCTGGGCACCGGAACCGGGGGAACGGGAACCTACACCGTCAACTACGGACAGACCGTGGGTTCCGGCACGACCCTCACCAGCCCCGTACCGACGATGACCATCACCGCCGTGACCTCGGGGACCGTGGCGGTCGGCCAGATCGTCACCGGCGCTGGCGTTTCCGTGGGCACGGCCGTCACCGCCCTGGGCACGGGAACCGGCGGAACCGGAACCTATACGGTAAATCTCTCCCAGACCGTGGCGTCCAGGACCCTCGGCGGCGGATCGCCGACGATGACCGTGACGGCGGTGACCTCCGGGGCTCTGGCGGTCGGCCAAGGGGTGACCGGGACCGGGGTTTCGACCGGCACGGT
>DASRLN010000190.1:0-11992 GCA_035648435.1 Caulobacteraceae bacterium | reverse complement strand
GCGGGCCATCGGCTGGCCGGTCGGCGTCGCCGCCGCCGAATCTGAGCCAGATCGAGAACAGATGCCCGAGAAACGCCGCCCCGCCGGCGACGGCCGCCCCGGCGGGCGAAACCAAGGCTCCAGCCGCCAATACCGCGACCGCGCCCTTGCCGGCGTCGCCGATGAGGGTGATCGCGGCCAGGTCCCGACGGCCGGTGCGCAGGACGTTGGTTGCGCCGATACTGCCTGAACCCACTCGCCGGATGTCGCCCGCGCCGCCGAGCCGGGTGGCGATCACCCCGAACGGGATCGAGCCGATGAGATAGCCGCCGAGCAGGCACAGGGCGATCGCGACATCGGGAGAGTGAACGCCGGACATTCCACAACCTAGGCCACCGCGGCGAAGCCTTGAACCCCTCGCCCGACTATCCGATGAGGAACCCGGCGCCGTCCGTCAAGAAATGGGCGATCATGTTGGAGGGTAAATCTCGCCGCCACACATAGAGCAGAGCCAGGATCAGCGCCGAGGCGAAGACCGGGATGAGTTGAACCAGCCCCCATCCGGCAAAGTGAGCAAACGTGAACGCCGCCACCGATAGCGCCACGGCCGGCGCCGCGCCTCCGCCGAGCTGGCGGACCTTTTCGATCATGTATCCGCGAAAGAGGATTTCCTCCACCACGGCCGCCCGCGCGACCAGCAGAACGCGGAACCAGAGCGGGGTTCGAAGGATGATGGCGCGCTTGGCCCCGGCCTGGCTCGCGTCGAGATGAAGCGCTGGGACAAGCACGCCGAAATGTATAGCCATGACCAACACGAGCGCGGCCCCGGCCAGGATCGCGAACACAAACGTCTTCCAGGTCGGACGTCGAAGTCCGATCGAACTCATCGGCAGACGTTCGACAAGACAGAGCCAGAGCAGAACGGCGGCGCCACAGAGCCACCACAACCCTTCGCGCTCCAGCAGGGAGGCGACGCCCTCGCCGGGCGCCATGGGCTTACCGCTGAACGCGATCGCGAGCGGCAGGATGACCGCGCCGGACAGGCCCAGGAGGGCCAGGGTCCTGGCGCGCGGCGACGATCGCTTCGGTTCGATTGTCATTGCCGGCGCTCAATTCTTGGAGGGTTCGTGCACGACCCCATCGATCAGCGTCATTAGCACACGGCCCTGCAGCCGTCGCCCGTCGAAGGGCGAGTTCCGCGACTTGGAGATCAGAGTGGCGGCGTCGATGACGCGCGGGGCCTCGATGTCGCACAGAACCAGATCGGCCGGCGCGCCCACCGTCAGCCGTCCGGCGGCGAGCCCGATGGCCCGGGCCGGCGCGAGGGTGACGGCGTGGATCAGACGGGCCAGGGGCACGCGGCCTTCGTGATGGAGGGTGAGTAGGGCCGGCAGCAGAGTTTCCAGTCCCACGGCGCCGGGCGCGGCCTCGTCGTAGGGCAGGCGCTTGTCCTCGGGCGGAGCGGGTGAGTGCGCGGAGACAATGACGTCCACCAGACCCGAGGCCACCGCGTCGATCAATGCGAGGCGATCGTCCTCGCCTCTGAGCGGGGGAACGAGCTTGCAGAAGGTGCGGTAGTCGCCGATGTCCAGTTCGTTGAACGACAGGTGGTTGATGGAGGCGGTGGCGATGATCGGCAGGCCGCGCGCCCTGGCCCGGGCAAGGCTGGCCAGGGGCGCGGCGGCGCTGATCTGATCGACCATCAGACGCGCGCCGGTGAGTTCGACCAGGGCGATGTCTCGCTCCAGCATGATCGTCTCGGCCGCCACCGGCTCGGCCGCGAGGCCCATGCGGCCGGCGAATTCGCTTTCGGTGGCGCAAGCGCCCTGGGTGAGCCACGGATCGGCCGGTCGATGCGCGACGAGCACGCCCAGGGCGCCGGCGTAGGCCAGCAGCCGGCGCATGACCCGGGAATCGACGATCGGCCGATCAGCGTCGGTGACATAGACGCAGCCCGCTTCGGCCATCAGGCCGATCTCCGCCATGCCCTGGCCGTTCAACCCCTTGGTCGCCGCTCCGGCCGGATAGACGTGCACCAGGCCGATGTCCCGGGCCCGGCGCAGAATGAAGTCGGCCACGGCCGGATCGTCGATCACCGGATCGGTGTCGGGCTGCACAACGATCGAGGTCACGCCGCCGGCCGCCGCCGCCCGGGCCGCCGATTCCAGCGTCTCCTTGGGTTCGGCGCCGGGTTCGCCGGTGCGCACCCGCAGGTCGATCAGGCCGGGGCAGAGCATGGCCCCGTCGGCGTCGATCACCCGGAAATCCTCGGAAAGACCTCCGGGCCGTCCGCCATGGATCACGTCGGCGACGAGGCCATCCCTCGCCACCAGGGCGCCGGGTCCATCCCAGCCCGACTCCGGATCGATCAGACGCGCTCCGATGAAGGCGACGGGCCGGCTGGTCATCGGTTGTCAAGCCGCGCGGCGATCGAGGTCAGAACGGCCATGCGCACGGCCACGCCCATTTCCACCTGATCCTGGATCAGGCTGACATGGGGATCGTCGGCGACGTCGGAGTCGATCTCCACCCCCCGGTTCATCGGTCCAGGATGCATCACTCGCACCCCCGGCGCGGCGTGCGCGAGTTTTTCGCGATCCAGGCCCCACAGCCGGAAATATTCGCGCATCGAGGGCACCAGCGCGCCCTGCATCCGCTCAAGCTGCAGGCGCAGCATCATCACCACGTCGGCGCCGTCGATCCCCTCGCGCAGGTCGTGATGGACCTCCACGCCCCAGCGGGCGACATCGCAGGGCAGCAGGGTAGGAGGACCGACCACCCGCACCCGGGCGCCCAGCATGGTCAGCAGGGCGACGTTCGAACGGGCCACGCGGCTGTGCAGCACATCGCCGCAGATCGCCACCGTCAGGCCATCGACCCGCCCAAAGGCGCGGCGCATCGACAGCGAGTCGAGAAGGGCCTGGGAGGGATGCTCATGCTGGCCGTCGCCGGCGTTGATAACGCTGCAATCGACCTTCTGCGACAGCAGCGACGCCGCGCCGGAGGAACCGTGGCGAATGACCAGAATGTCCGGCTGCATGGCGTTCAGGGTCACCGCCGTGTCGATCAGCGTCTCGCCCTTGGTGACCGAGGAAGCGCGCGGCGACATGTTGACGACATCCGCGCCGAGACGTTTTCCCGCCAGCTCGAAGGAACTCTGAGTCCGCGTCGAGGCCTCGAAGAAGAGGTTGATCAGGGTCCGGCCCTTGAGCAGGTCCAGCTTCTTGGCCCTCTGGCGGTTGAGCACGACGAAGCCTTCGGCGAGGTCGAGGAGTGCGCCGACCTGAACCGGGTCGAGGTCGGTGACGGAAAGGAAATGCCGCCGCGGGAAGGGAATGGTCCGTTGTCGGACCTCGTCGGCGCCGGGGGCGATCACGGTCATTAAAGGAAGGGTTCTTAAGGCCGGCTCAGACTTGGCGCAACCGGTCGAGCGCTCCCTGGAGAATCCACGCCGCGGCCATCTTGTCCACCAGGTCCGCCCGCCGCCCGCGAGAGACATCACCCTCGGCGATGAGCACGCGGTTGACCGCCGCGCTGGACAGCCTCTCGTCCCAGAAGGCGATGGGAAGGTCGCGCAGGCGCAGGAGATTGCGGGCGAAGGCGCGCGAGGACTGGCAGCGCGGCCCCTCCGTGCCGTCCATGTTGATCGGCAAGCCGATGACCAGGCCCGTCGCCTCGCGGCCGTCCATCAGCCTGAACAGGATTTCGGCATCCCCGGTGAACCGGCTCTTGCGGATGAGCTGGAGCGGCGAGGCGATGGTCCGGGAGACGTCGGAAACCGCGACGCCGATGGTCCTTTCACCCAGGTCGAGGGCGGCGATCGCGGCGCCTGGCGCAAGCACGTCCGGAAGATCCAGGATATCGATCACGGCCATCGGCCGCCTATTCGCCGCCCCCGCGCCCTTGTCAAACGGGGGAGGGGACGGGTAACCCCTGCGCCTTCCTTGGAAGGAGAGCCGATGGCCATCGACGCCGACACCGTGCGCAGGGTCGCCAAACTCGCCCACATCCGCCAGCCGCAGGACCGTCTGGAGCCGCTCGCCGCCGAGCTTTCGGAAATCCTGGCCTGGATCGAGCAACTGAACGAGGTGGACGTCACCGAGGTCGAGCCGATGACCTCCGCCGTCGCTTTTCCGCTGCCGATGCGCGAGGACATCGTCACCGACGGCGGTGACGCCGGCGTCGTGCTCGCCAACGCGCCGCTGGCCCGCGACGGCTTCTTCGTCGTTCCCAAGGTGGTCGAATGAACGATCTCACCAGCCTGACGCTCAAGGAGGCGCTCGACGGGCTGGCGGGTCGGCGGTTCTCGTCCGTGGAGATCACCCGCGCCCATCTGGCGGCGATCGCGGCGGCGCGCGAGCTCAACGCCTTCGTGCTGGAGACGCCGGACAAGGCTCTGGCGATGGCCGAGGCCTGCGACGCGCGGATCGCGGCCGGCGACGCCGGACCGCTCGAGGGCGCGCCGCTCGGGATCAAGGACCTGTTCTGCACCAATGGAGTCCGATCGACGGCCGGATCGCGGATATTGGGCGACTTCATTCCGCCCTACGAATCCACCGTCACCGCCAACCTGTGGCGGGATGGGGCGGTCATGCTGGGCAAGCTCAACATGGATGAGTTCGCCATGGGTTCTTCCAATGAAACCAGCGCCTTCGGCCCGGTCGTCAATCCATGGAAGTCGCGCGGATCCAACCGGTCGCTCAGTCCCGGCGGATCCTCCGGCGGATCGGCCGCCGCCGTCGCCGCCGACATGGTCCTCGGCGCGACGGCCACCGACACCGGCGGCTCGATTCGCCAGCCGGCGTCGCTCACCGGGACGGTCGGTGTCAAGCCGACCTACGGACGGTGCTCGCGCTGGGGCGTGGTCGCCTTCGCCTCCTCGCTCGATCAGGCGGGACCGCTGGCCAAGACGGTCGAGGACGCCGCGATCCTGCTCGCGTCGATGAGTGGCCACGACCCCAAGGATTCGACCAGCCTTCCCGTGGAAGTGCCTGATTTCAGACATTCCGTCGGGCGCAGCGTGAAAGGACTGCGGGTCGGCGTTCCCAAGGAATACCGCGTCGATCCGATGCCGCCGGCGATCGAGGCGCTGTGGACGCGCGGGGTGGAATGGTTGAAGGACGCCGGCTGCGAGGTCGTCGAGGTGTCTCTGCCCCACACCCGCTACGCCCTGCCGGCCTACTACATCATCGCGCCGGCCGAGGCCTCGTCGAACCTCGCCCGCTACGACGGCATGCGCTACGGCCTTCGTGTCGATGGCGCCACGCTGGACGAGGTCTATGACCGCACCCGGGAAGAGGGCTTCGGCCCCGAGGTCAAGCGGCGGATCCTGATCGGGACCTATGTGCTCTCCGCCGGCTACTACGACGCCTACTACCTGAGGGCCCTGAAGGTTCGCCGGCGCATCGCCGACGACTTCACCAGGGCTTTCGAGACTGTCGATGCGCTGATCACGCCGACCGCCCCCTCCGCAGCCTTCGGACTCGGCGACAGCGCCGCCGATCCGGTGGCCATGTATCTGAACGACATCTTCACCGTGACGGTCAATCTCGCCGGCCTGCCGGCGATCAGCGTGCCCGGCGCGCTCGACGACGCGGGGTTGCCCCTGGGCCTCCAGGTCATCGGCCGGACCCTCGACGAGAGCACGATGTTTTCGCTCGCCGCGGTCCTGGAGAAGGCCGCGGCATTCCGCGCCAAGCCACAGAAATGGTGGATAAAATAGCTCGACCGTCGCGTGCGGACCACCCTTGCTGCGTCATAGCCGTAGCGCGGGCTTCCAGCCCGCTCCTTTTGTCTACTGCGTCACACCTTCCTGGTCTTCCCGGAGAGCGGTTTCGCCTCGCTCGAGGAAAAAAGCGGGCTGGAAGCCCGCGCTCCGGAAAAGAGCCACGGCGCCATGTCGGCGCAGCCGATGCCGTCCGCCTTTCCCCACCAACGAAGCGAGGCAGGCGTCTGGCGGGGGCTCAAGGCCCCTTGGCGGCGTCGAGGTCCTTCTGAATCGCGGCCAGCTTGGCGTCGTCGAGCTTGGCTTCGGGGTATTTCGAGATGTCGCGCAGGGTCATGCCCTTGATGCCGTCCAAGCCGGGATAGGTGAGCAGATCGGGCATATCCTTGGCCAATACGCCCTTGCTGGCCGGGTTGGCGAGGAGGTCGCCGATGGTCGTGGTTTCGACCGACGACTTGGCGGGCGCGCTGGCTGGAGCCGGGGTTTGGGCCGCGGCGAGCGATCCCGCCGCGACGATCGATAGACCGGCCATGCCGGCAAGCAGAAGTCTCATGTCTTGTCCCTCCTTGGGCGCCCTGGATGCGGGCGGATGATCGGCGAACGGCGTCACGGGCGTGGCGGCGCTTCCCCGGTAGTGGGCGGACGCTATATGAGACTTCGATGAGTGACCACACCGCCAAGCTGATCGAGGGCCGAACCGGCCCCTGGGAAATCGTCCTGGGGCTGGAGGTGCATGCTCAGGTGGCCTCGAAGGCCAAGCTTTTCTCCGGCGCCGCCGTCGGCTTCGGGGCTGGCCCGAACGAGCAGGTGAGCCTCGTCGATGCCGCCATGCCCGGCATGTTGCCGGTGATCAACCGCCACTGCGTCGAGCAGGCCGTGCGCACCGGCCTCGGGCTGAAGGCCAAGATCAATCTCTGGTCGCGGTTCGACCGCAAGAATTACTTCTATCCGGATCTGCCGCAGGGCTATCAGATCAGCCAGTACAAGGACCCCATCGTCGGCGAGGGGGTGATCGAGGTCGAACGCGACGATGGCTCGACCTTCGTTGTCCGCATCGAGCGCCTGCACCTGGAGCAGGACGCCGGCAAATCGATCCATGACGCCGATCCGGCCGCGACCCTGGTCGATCTCAATCGTTCGGGCACGGCCCTGATGGAGATCGTCTCCTATCCGGACATGCGTTCGGCCGAGGAGGCGGCCGCCTACGTCAAGAAACTGCGCGCCATCCTCAGGTGTCTGGGCACCTGCGATGGCGACATGGAAAAGGGCAATCTCCGCGCCGACGTCAACGTCTCGGTGCGCAGACACGGTGAGCCCTTGGGCGTCCGCTGCGAGATCAAGAACGTCAATTCCTTCCGCTACATCCAGCAGGCGATCGCCTTCGAAGCCCGCCGCCAGGTGGCCGTTCTCGAGGACGGCGGGGTCATCCGCCAGGAGACCCGCCTGTTCGATCCGGTGAAGGGCGAGACCCGTTCCATGCGCTCGAAGGAAGAGGCCCACGACTACCGCTATTTTCCAGATCCGGATCTGCTGCCGCTCGAACTCGACCCGGTCTGGATCGAGGCGATCGAAGCGAGCCTTCCGGAGTTGCCCGACGCCCAGCGCGCGCGGCTCCGCGCCCAATACGGCTTGTCGGCCTATGACGCCGGCGTGCTGGCGGTCGAGAGCGGCTTGGTGGAATACTTCGAACGAGCGGTCGAGGGGCGCGACGCTAAGCTGGTGGCCAACACCGTCACCAATCAGCTCCTGACCCGCCTGGCCCAGGACGATCTCGACGTCGAGGCGAGTCCGGTCTCCGCGGCCGACCTGAACGGCTTGGTCAAGCTGCGCGAAGAGGGCGTCATCTCGTCCAAGATCGCCAGGGAGGTGTTCGATCACATGTGGTCGGGCGAGGGGTCCGCCGCCGAGATCGTCGAGGCGCGCGGCCTGGTCCAGGTCTCCGACGCCGGCGCCCTGGAAGCGCTGATCGATCGGCTGATCGCGGGAAATCCCGGCCAGGCCGAGGCGGTCAAGACGCGTCCCCAGGCGCTGGGCTGGTTCGTCGGTCAGGTGATGCGCGAAACCGCCGGCAAGGCCAATCCGGCATCGGTCAATGTCATCCTGCGAGACAAGCTCGGCGGATGACCACCTAACGGCCGGGGATGACGTCGAAGATCAGGCCGGTCGAGGCGGCCACCATCATGAAGTCGCCTCCGGCATAGACCCACCGGTATCCGTAAGGTGGGCGGCGCAGGCGATAGCGGGCATAATCGTCAATCACCGCGCCGCGGTAATACGAGGGTAGATACCCTCCCCGCCGCCAGGGGTTGTGTCCAGGAAGCGCGACGCCCGCGCCATACTCGGACGGCGGCGGCCCATAGTACCATCGTCCCCCGTACCAGAAGCCGTTGTGACGAGCGGGGTCCCATGAATTCGCCCGCGCCGGCCGGCCCATCGGCGCGCCTCGCGCGGCGGGGGGCGGGCGGACGGACCGGCCCGATGCGCGCCAGGCGCCCTGGCCGCCCCGGCGACCTTCCTGCGCTCCGGCGGCCGAAGCGAGAGCGACGGCGACGGCGAGGACGGCGGCGATGATGCGGGGGGAACGGGGCATGGCTTTGAAGTCAAAGACGCCCCCAGTCCTCGCGCGGGCGGGCTGAATGGTCGATGAATGGCGGCTCACGATTATGTTTCTCCCCCTCCACCGCGGCCGTGTCTCGACCGCGGACTCGAGGGCGGCCGCGGATCCTCGCGCGGGGGTTGTTGATGGCCGAACGTCCAAGGCCGTTCAGGGTTGTTTACGACTAGTAACCAATGCGAATTCTACGTTCATCACTTTTGTGTTCCCGGAACCAATCACCTTTAACCATATATTCAGCGCCGATCGACTTTGATCGCATCATCGATTTCACCGCACGGCCGATCACGAGGCCGAATGCGGCCTTGACGCAAGGAGGGATGTTTCGATGTTGAGCCAGGCCACGGGTCAGGCGGGACCGCCACCGCTTCCCACGCCGGAGGCCACCGGCGAGGAGCTTTTCCGCATGGGGCTGCTCTATTCCACCGGTCAGGGTGGGGCGCCGGTCGACTACGTCTCGGCCCACATGCTGTTCAATCTCGCCGCCATGCGCGGCTCGATGGAGGCCAAGGTCTATCGCAAGGAACTGAGCGGCGAGATGGACCCGGCCGATGTCGCCGAAGCACAACGCGCCGCGCGCCGCTGGCTCGCCGGCTGACCGGGACCGCCGCGTCCTTCTAAGGCACGCCCGTCGCGACGGCCTGTCCGCCGACCGAATAGGCAAACCCGACCTGGCCGGGGATCAGGTCACGGATATGCTGCACGAACACGCCGGCCTCTGCGATGCTGCTTCTGGGCACATAGACGATGTCGAACCGCCGCAACGGAACCAGATCCATCCGCGCCGGATTCTTCAGGGCTCTTTTGAGATCGGCGGTGCGCATCATCGCCCGGCCGCCCGGGCCGCGACGGATGATCACCACCTGGGATTCCTTCGCGCTGACCTTGAAGCCGCCCGCCTCGATGATCGCGCGAAGCGCGTCGATGTCGCCGGGCATGTCGTACACGCCCGGCTTGTCGACCTCGCCGCCGACGAAGACTTTCAACGGACCGGCGAGCTTGAGGCCGACACTGACGGCCGGCGAAAGGAGCTGACCGGCATAGGCCCTGCCGACCGCCGCCTCGAGGGTCGGGATCGAGCGGTCGGCGGCCATCACCGGCTCGATCAACGGCAAGGTGATTCGGCCATCCGGCTGGACGGTCACCGAACGGTTGAGTTCCGGCGCCGAGGGCACCGTGATATCCACTTCGTCGCCCGGGTAGAGCCGGTATTCCGGCTCCTCTTCCGTCCAGGTGGCGTAGCCGATGTTCGGAAAATCGGCTGCGCGAGGCGGATTGGCGCGAGTCGACGCCGACGCGCCACCGGCCAGAAGCGCCATCGCGGCGGTCGCACTCAGGAACAATCGACGATCCATGGGCCTAGAGTTGGTCAGAATGGGTAATGGAACCTTAATCCGAAGCCTCGATTCTGACCGCCTCCCAAGGGATTCCATGTTTTTAGCCGCATGACATCGCAAGGCGCCTGGGCCGCCAGCACTTCGCCGCCGCCGGAGGAGAGCGAGTGGGTGGCGCGTCCACGCCTGGCGCCCTCCGATTTCCCGACCCTGCTGTGGCGCGAGCGCACCCTGATGGTCGGAGTCTTTCTGGTCATCTTCCTGATCGGGGCCGGCGTGGCGATGAGCCTGAAAAAGCTCTATTCGGCCCAGTCGAGCGTCCTCGTCCGTCTTGGGCAGGAATATGTCTACGAGCCTTCGGCCGGCGACGCCGCCCGGGGAGCTCTTCCGGCCAACGGCCAGGTGCTGGAATCCGAGACCGAGATCATGGGCAGCGACGCGCTCAAGGAAAAGGTCATCCAGGACGTCGGCTACGCCCGGCTGCATCCATCGTCGGCGCGGGCTTTCGCGGCGGCCGGCCCGGCCAGGAAACAGCGGATGATCGCCCAGGCGGTCCTCGACATGCGCCGCAATCTGAAGATCGAAAGCGCCCCCGACCGGCCGGTGATTCGCCTGACCTACGCCGACCCCGACCCGGTCAACGCCGCGCTGGTGCTCAATACCCTCCTCGCCGACTATCTCGTCTACCGGCGCGCCGTCCTGCTCGCGCCCACGGCCAGCGCCCTTGCCCAGCAACGCCGGTCCTTCGAAGATCGCCTCGGGCGGGCCGACGCCGCCTATCAGGATTTCCTGTCGAACAATCGAATCGGCGACTTCGAGGCGGAGAAGACCTCTCTTTCGGAGTTGCAGGCGCAGATCGAGCAGCAACGCTACGCCGCGGCCGCGCAGATGAAGGAACGCGCGGCGCGGCTCGAAGGTCTCCAGGCCGGCCTCGGACAGCTGGCGCCCGAAGTGGGCCTCTATCGGGACATCGACAACACCGGGGCCAACAAGCTCCTCGACCTCAAGCTTCAGCGCGAAGCCCTGCTTTCGCGCTATCGCCCGGACGCCCAGCCGGTGAGGGACCTGGACGCCCAGATCACCCAGCTCTCCTCGGCGCTCGCCTCGGGACGGGCGCAGGGGCAGGGCGCGGCGCGGACGGGCCTCAATCCGGTCTATCAGACCCTGCAGACGGAAAAGCTGCAGCTGGCGGCGGAAGTCGCGGCTCTCAGAGAGAGCTTCGCGGCCTTGACCGAACAGAGCGCCGAACTCACCGAGCGGCGCTTGCGGTTATCGCAGATCGAGCCCCGTTTTCAGGCCTTGAGCCGCGATCGCGACGTGCTGCAGACCAACGTCCGCGATTTCACCGTCAAGGAGGAAGAGAGCCAGGCCGCGCGGGAGATTTCCGCCAACACCAACGACAACATTCGCATCGTCCAGCGCGCCAGTCCGCCGGCGGCGGGCAGGAGCCTGCGCAAGCCGGTTCTCGCTCTGGCCTTCCTGTTCGCCGCCTTCTCCGCGATCTGCGCGGGATTGCTGCGGATGTTCCTGCGGCCGGGGCTGCCGACACCCGCCTCGGCGTCGCGGACCCTGGACCTTCCGGTGCTGGGAATGGCGGCCGTGAAGTGAATGAACGCTGACTTAGGCCGCGACCAATATTCGGCTAGGGTCTCCAGCGTTGTTTCTGGACCTGGCGGCGATTCGGGCATGGTGGACCTCAGCGCCGAAATGACCGATCTGTGGACCTCGCTCGGCGGCCCCGCCGGGCGGCGGACCCGGGCGGTTCAGTTCGTCGCCGCCACCGCCGGTCAGGGCGCCTCCACGGTCGCCCGGGAATTCGCCTTTCACGCCGCCACGCGGGCCTCCCGGCGCGTCTGGTTGGTGGACCTCGATCTTCTCGGATCGACCCAGGCCGATTCGTTCGGCCTCGACGCGCGGCGGTTTGGACCGCTGGGGCCGCCCGCCACCGCTTCGCCCGACGGATCGGCCTTCTTCACCGTTCAGCCGCCCCTGAGGCGTCCGGATGGCCGCCCATGGCCGGACGCCCGATATCTTTCGGCCCACGCGGTCGGCGCCTCTTCGCTGTGGGTGACCCGGTTCAGACACGAGGCGCTGCGACCGCGGCAGGCTGTCCACATCGTGCCCAATGGCGACTACTGGAACGCGCTCAAGCGCCATGCCGACCTGATCGTCGTCGATGCGCCCCCCGCCGACCGGTCGGAAGCCGCCCTGACCGTCGCCAGGCTCATGGACGACACCGTCCTGGTGGTCGCCGCCGATCAGTCCGACGTCGGCGCGCCGGGCCGGCTGAGGGACGCCATCACCGCCGCCGGGGGTCATTGCGCGGGTCTGTTCCTCAAC
>DASRLN010000189.1:0-5459 GCA_035648435.1 Caulobacteraceae bacterium | reverse complement strand
GCTGAAGCGCCGCGATCAGCTGCTGACGCCGCCTCGGCCAGGGCCTGGCTCAGCGGCGTCAGCAGCTGATCGCGGCGCTTCAGCAGCATCAGCGTCGCCCGCCGCGCCGACCGGGGTCCCAGCCCCGGCAGCTTGGCCAGCAACGAAATCAGCCGCTCAATCTCCGGTCCGGCGGACGAGGCCATCTAAGGCGCGCATCCACGAGCCCTTCTCCCCTTGCGGGAGAAGGTGGCCCGCGAGAGCGGGTCGGATGAGGGGTCGGGTGGTCTCTCGGATAAGCCCCTCTCCGAACATCCCCGATCGCCGGTGCGCCCCCTCATCCGGTCGCCTCTCGGCGTCCACCTTCTCCCGCGAGGGGAGAAGGGAGCCATGGAATCGCCGCATCCATCAGAATTTCGGCATCCCCGGCAGTCCCGCCAGCGGCCCGGCGATGTCGCGCATGACTTCGGCCTGGCGAGCGTCGAGTTTCCGGCGGGCGTCGGCGTGGGCGGCGATGACCAGGTCGGCGACGATCTCGCCGTCGCCGGGGGTCAGCAGCGTCTCGTCGATCGTCAGTCGGGTCAGTTCGCCGCTTCCGCGCAGGGTCACGCGCACCATTCCACCGCCGGCGGCGCCATCGACCTCGCTCTCGGCGAGCATTGCCTGGGCGTCGCGCAGCTTCTCCTGCATCGCCTGGGCCTGCTTCATCAGTGACGTCAGATCCTTCATCTTCAGCTCAATCCTCTTCCGGGGAGGCGATGGCGTCGGGCATCGCCATCTGGCGGACTTCCACTATCTGCGTCCCCGGGAACGCCTCCATCACCGCCTGGACGAACGGTTCGGCCAGGATCTCGGCGCGGGCGACGGCGGTCTCCCGTCTCTGGCGCTCGAGCAGGGTTTCGGCCCCGCCGCCGCCCTCGGCGGCCACCAGCCACGGCTGCCCGGTCCACTCCTTCAGCCGCGTCACCAGCCGCTGGGCGAGGTTCGAGGGCGCGCCGGGGGCCGGCTCGAAGACGATGGCGCCGGGACGGAAACTGATCGGCCGCAGATATTTTTCCAGATCGAGTTTGAGGCCGATGTCGCGCCGCTCATCGACGAGCCTGACGACATCCTCGAATGACCGCGGATTGGCCATCGCGGCGGGCGCGGGGAGGGCGTGATTGGCCGGCGCCCGCTCGCTCGCCGCGCCGCCCCCGCCGGCCGGCCCGCGGGGACCCGGCCCCGGCCGGGCCGGCCCCTCGCCGGCCCGCAGAGCTTTCAGCGCCTCCTCGGGTCCGGGAAGATCGGCGGCGTAGGCCAGCCGGATCAGGCTCATCTCCACCGCCGCCGCCGAATCGGGCGCCCGGCGCACCTCGTCGAGGGCCTTGAGCAGCATCTGCCACAGCCGCGCCAGGTTGCCGGCCGAGACTGCCGCGCCCACCGCCGCCAGCCGCGCCGCCTGATCCTTGGGCAGGATGAGGACGTCGGGACCCAGGGTCTTGGCCACCGTGGCGCCGTGGCAGTGCTCCAGCAAGTCGAGTATCACCGTCGCCGGATCGGCTCCGAAACCATGCAGCGCCCGAAACGCCCGCAGCGCCGGACCGGCCTCGCCGCGGATGGTCTTTTCGAACAGGTCGATGGTCTGGGCGCGGTCGGCCAGGCCCAGCATGTCGCGGACCGCGGCGGCGCCAATCGTCTCTCCGGGCTCGGCCTGGACCAGGGCCTGGTCGAGCAGGGACTGGGCGTCGCGCACCGAGCCCTCGGCCGCCCGGGCGATCAGGGTCAGGGCCTCGCCATCGATTCGCGCGCCCTCGGCCTCGGCGATCCGCGACAGGTTCCCGACGATCACCGACGGCTCGACCCGCCGCAGATCGAACCTCTGGCAGCGCGAAAGGATGGTCACCGGCACCTTGCGAATCTCGGTGGTGGCGAAGATGAACTTGGCGTGCGGCGGCGGCTCCTCCAGGGTCTTCAGGAGGGCGTTGAACGAGTGTCCGCTCAACATGTGCACCTCGTCGATGACGTAGACCTTGTAGCGCGCCTCGACGGGCGCATAGCGCACGCCGTCGAGAAGCTCGCGCATCTCCTCGACCTTGGTGCGGCTGGCGGCGTCGAGTTCCAGGACATCGAGGTGACGGCCCTCGACGATCGCCCGGCAATGGCGGCCCTCCACGGCGAGATCGGCGATGCTGGGCTGGTGGACGGTGTCGCTTTCGTAGTTCAGCGCCCGGGCCAGCAGCCGGGCGGTGGTGGTCTTGCCGACCCCGCGCACGCCGGTGAGCATGAAGGCGTGGGCGATGCGGCCGGTGGCGAAGGCGTTGGCCAGGGTCCGGACCATGCCCTCCTGGCCGATCAGGTCGTCGAAGGTCCGCGGCCGATACTTGCGGGCCAGCACCGTATAGGGCGCCGCCGCGGTCGGCCCCAATGCTGGCGCCCCGGCCGGCGCGCCGAACATGTCGGACGTCGCCGGGTCACGCTCGGCGGCTTCGATCTCGAGCGCGGGGTCGTGGTCGGTCATGGGCGGTGGAATGCGCGAGCTTGAGGGTGGAGACCGGCAAACGACCCGGAGCTAAATCTCGTTACGGCTGCTTCCTTCCGGACCTGACCGGATTGGCGAGGTCTCCGCCCATCGCCGATCTCCGCCCCCTATATCGCGTGACCGCCGCCACGGCGCAAGCGCGGGCATGACGGCTCGCGCGGGGCGCGCTAAAGACCCGCGCCATGGCCCTTTCCGCCTTCCTCAACACCTTCGCCGGCAATCCCCTGGGCCGCGAAAGCTACCGCCGCGCCGACGAGACCTGGCTGGCCGAAAAGCTCGCCGCCGCCGATTCCCTCGCCGTGGCGATGTGGAACGGCAAGCCGCTCATCGAGGACGGCGAGGGCGGGGCGCCGCGCCTGGCCTATGTGCGCGCCGACATGGCCCGCCATCTCGCCGGCGGCGCCGAACGGCTGCTGTTCCTGGGCCTGTGGCGGGAGACCGCCGTGTTCGCCGTCGATCTCGAGGGCGCGCCCGATCCGGCCGATGGCCCGCTCGAAGGGCTGGGCCGGTTCGAGGATCTGCGCGTCATCGCCCTCACCCTGCCGGCCGGCGACGCGGCCATCGCCGCCACCGCCAAGTCGATGTTCGAATGGCGCCGCCGCCACCGGCACTGCGCCGCCTGCGGCGAGGTCAGCGAGGTCGCCGAGGGCGGCTGGAAGCGCATCTGTCCGGCCTGCCAGGCCCAGCACTTCCCGCGCACCGATCCGGTGGTGATCATGCTCGCCGCCAAGGGCGAGAAATGCCTGCTCGGCCGCCAGGCCGCCTGGCCCAAGGCCATGTACTCGGCCCTCGCCGGCTTCCTGGAGCCCGGCGAATCGATCGAGGAGGCCTGCGCCCGGGAACTCTTCGAGGAGGCCGGCCTGCGCGCGCTCAGCGTCCGCTATCATTCGACCCAGCCCTGGCCCTATCCCTCCTCCCTGATGATCGGCCTGATCGCCGAGGTCGAGAACGACGACGCCGTCGCCGACCAGGTCGAACTCGACGAAGTGCGCTGGTTCTCGCGCGCCGAAGCCCGCGCCCTGATCGCCGCCGGCCTCCCCGACGCCAAGGCCCCCGGCGCCCTGGCCATCGCCCACCAGCTGATCAAGGCCTGGGCGGAAGGGGGATAGCGGCGCGTGCCCGACGCATCCGCGTGCTTTCCCCGCGTCACGACGGCCCACGTCCTACCCGAACAGCGCCAACACGCACCGCGCCGCCAGGGCGATCAGCGCCGCCGTCCCCAGCACGTGCGCGGCGAAACGGACCAGGACCACGTTGACCGTCGCCTGGATCAGGCTATGGGCCACGCGCGTGGCGACGTAGGCCCAGGCGAGCGCGGTGTTGGCGGGGTTCTGCTGGCCGGCCACATAGGCGTAGAACACCAGCGCGTAGAAGATCGTCGGCTGCTCCATGAGGTGGTTGTAGTTGTAGGCTACCTGCCGGACCTTCAGCGGCAGGGCGTCGAGCGAACGGGGCTCGCGGACGGCGGAGGGATCGATGCCGGCCTTGCGGATGGCCGGGATGCGGGTCGCGTACATCCACGCCCACACGACGAGCGACCAGACGATCAGCGCCAGGGCCGGCGTCAGCAGCGATTGCCAGGCGCTCGCCTCACTGGCCATCGACGGACCAGGCCAGGAGGACATTGGTTTCCGGCTCCGCCGAGGCTGCCAAGCTGTCTTTGATGATGGCGCGCAATCATCGACCCTCAGCGCCAGGAATGTCACAAGAACGGCGCCCATGCCAAGCCCCACCGTCGGCGCTCATCCTGGGCTCGGCCGCGCCCGAGCGCTCCGGGCGGCGCGATCGGCTTGGGCGCGACGCGGCAGCCTTCATTGCAGGCGGCGCTTGCCGGTTCCGACGCGGTGGGCGCCCAGAGGCACTGCCACATTTTTCGCGGGCCATTGCCCGGCGGCGGCCAGCCGTCGTCGGTCCAGCGGCTCCAGTCGGGATGGAGGCCGAGGTCTTCACAGATCGCCGCCACCGCCTCCCTGAAAGGACGGTGGACAAAGTCGTCGTAGCGCTCACCCTCGGTAAGCCGCTCGTGGAGGGCGTCGAGGATGTCATGCGCCGGAATGAGTTCGGTGATCTCGCGGTTGATGACGTCGAAGACGGCGTCGCGGATACGGTTGCGGTGCGCGGAGGGATGGTCGGGCGACAGCAGCCGATAGCGGCCGTCGTCGTCGTCGTCGCCGCCGGCGAGCGGGCTTTCCGCGGCGCCGTCCGGTTCGCCGGCGACAAGGGCGCTCAGCTCCTGATCGACCCTGGCTTCGAGCGCCAGGGTGAGACGCACGGCGCGCGACAGGCGGGCGAAGGATTCGGCCGGATCGTGGCGTGGGCCGCGGACGGCCCTGGATGCGTTTCTGGGGGCGGCATTGGGGCCGGCGTCGGCGTCGGCCGCCGGCTCGGCCTCATCCGGCGCTTCCAGGGTGCGGCGCGCGAGGTCCCGCGCCAGGGCCATGCCGAGTTCCGCGAGATCGCGCAGCATGGCCAGTCGCTGCTCGGCGCGGACGATCCGCGGATCGGCGGCGGCGCCATCCTCGCTCCCCGGAGGGACGCCGCGCGGCGGGAGTGTCAGGGGGGCCTGTTCCGACATCACGAAGACATTTGCATATTGCGATGGAAGAGTCAAGAAGGAAAGCAGAGATCGTCGGGGTAGCCGGGTTCCTCGCGACGCAGCCAAGTCGCAGAAAGCAATGAGGGAGAGGTCCGGCGACGCGGATCGGCCCGACCGCGTGCGACTCCGCGCGCCAGCCCCGCCGCGTCCGGGTGGGGCAACCTTTCTTGCGCCCAGACTGATCGCGGGTCGGAATCCTAGTCGTCCGCTTCGACCAATATGAATGGATGCGAGTTCGTCGAACCTCCGCGGCCGGAGCGCGGGCTTCCAGCCCGCATCTGCGAAGCTGTTGATGTTCCAAAGAAAGTATGCGGGCTGGAAGCCCGCGCTCCGAAGGCGATGTGATCGCGAACACCAGCGGAACGC
>DASRLN010000188.1:0-3097 GCA_035648435.1 Caulobacteraceae bacterium | reverse complement strand
ACCCCCAGCAGGAAGACCTGGAAGGCGTCGGCGCGGCGCAGATCGCCCGGCGCATAGAGTTCGCCCACCTGGCTGGAGATGTTGCCCTTGAAGCAGCCGACGCCGACCAGCAGGCAGGCCAGCGCCACCAGGAAGGAAACCTCGAAGGCCATAAGGAAATGGCCGAGCGCCATCAGGCAGGCCCCGATGGTGACCGTGCGGGTGCGCCCCAGCCAGCGATCGGCGATCAGGCCGCCGCCGAGCGGGGTCAGATAGACGAGGCCGCCGTAGAGGCCGCCGATCATCGAAGCCAGAGCCGGCGGGGTGAGGTGTCCGGTGACCGCCTCGATGCCGGCGCGGAAGGCGCCGAAGCCGGCGACATGTCCCACGTGGCCGGGGAGCAGCAGCTGTTCGCTCATGTAGAGCACCAGCAGCGAAAGCATGCCGTAGTAGGAGAACCTTTCCCACGCCTCGGCGAAGACCAGGTATCCCAGGCCCAGCGGATGGCCGACGAACGTGCGCACGCGCGGAGCATCTACCGTGGTCGCGGCGGTGGTCATGACGCTTGCCTCCCTCGCTCACATCGTCCCGGCCGTGATCGCAGGTTGGCTCGCGCGGAGCAACGCCCGCGCGCCGGAACCGTGTCCGCGCGCGCGGGTTTATCCTCGATGGACGGCGCGGCGATGGGCGCCCGTCTGGACGAGGATCACAGTCATGGCCGACCCCAGGGACCAGCGCGCCGCCGACGCCGCCGCCGACAAGGAATTCGAGCGCCGCCACGCGCTGGACGACAAGGCCGCCGCCGGCGCCGGCCGGCCGGCCGAACCGCGGGGCTGGATCGACAAGGCCAAGGACGAGGTCGCCGCCGTGCTCGGCGATCCGGGGGCCTTGAGCCGGCGACAGCGCGATGGCGCGGCCGGCGACCACAGCGGCCAGGGGCCGACGACGCACGGCGATCCGGACGCGCTGATCGTCGCCGAGATCAGCCAGCGCCTGACCGCCGACGCCGAACTCGACGCTTCCAGGATCGAGGTCCATTGCCTCGCCGGCGCGGTGACCCTGAACGGCTCGGTGATCACCAGCGCCGACCGCCGCCGCGCCGAAGACCTCGCCGCCGCCGTCAAGGGCGTCGGTCGGGTCAGGAACGACCTCCAGATCGACTGAGGCGCGAGCGCGCTGGGGGAGATCCGCGGCGCCCCGATCAAGCCGCCTTGCGGCGTCCGCCTTCTCCCGTGAGGGGAGAAGGGTGTGCGCCGCCGCTCCCCGTCAGCCCCCCGTCAGCGCCGAGATCGCCTCCGCCGTGCAGCCGCATTCCTTGAGGATCGGCCGTGTGTGCTGGCCGATCGCCGGGGCCATGCGCGGGGCGCGTTTGGTCTCGCCGGCGAGGTGGAACGGGCTATCGACGGTCCGCAGGCCGCCCCCGTCGGCGAAGGCCGGCAGCAGGTTGTTGGCCGCGATCTGCGCATCGCCGGCGTGATCGCCGACGCGGCCGACGATGCCGATGGTGATTCCCGCCCCGGTCAGCAGGTCATGCCAATGAGACCACGACCTGCCCGCGAAGATCGCCTCCAGCATCGCTCCCAGGATCGCGGCGTTCTCCATCCGCGCCGCCGGCGTCGAGAACCGCGGATCATCCAGCCACTCCGCCCGGTTGAGCGCCCGCGCCAGCAGGGGCCACTGGCTGGCCGGATTGACGATCGCCAGGATGAACGCGCGGCCGTCGTCGGTGCGATAGAATTCGGTCAGCGGGCTGCGCGCGGCGCGCTCCCCGCGCGGCGGCGGCTCGTAGCCGCAGAGCGCCGCCTGGACCTGGCAGGCGTTCGACCACAGGCCGTTGGCCAGGAGCGAGGTGCTCACCGCCCCGCCCTGGCCGGTGGCCCGGCGCCGGTAAAGGGCGGTGACGATCGCCGCATACAACGCCACGGCCGTGGGATGATCGCCCATCCCCGGCGTCGAGATGGCCGGTTCGGTCTCGCCGGTCGCCCGGACCATGTCCATCAGGCCCGAGC
Organism: Caulobacteraceae bacterium; assembly: GCA_035648435.1. Classification (GTDB taxonomy): domain Bacteria; phylum Pseudomonadota; class Alphaproteobacteria; order Caulobacterales; family Caulobacteraceae; genus Acaudatibacter. Next base: position 1,109 of record DASRLN010000188.1, on the reverse strand, counting down.
GCGCCCACCAGGCGGTGGCGTCATAGGCCGTGCGGTCCCGCTCGGGACCCTCTTCGCCATAGGGCGTCAGCGAGGCGTAGATCAGCCGCGGATTGAGCGCGGTGACATCCTCCGCCCTCAGCCGGAGCCGCTCGCGGATGGGGAACGGATAGTTGGTGATGAACACGTCCGCCCTGGCGATCAGCCCATCGAGCACCGCCCGCGCCGCCGGCGTCTTGAGATCCAGCGCCAGGCTCTCCTTGTTGCGCGAATCCAGCGTCCAGAAATAGTCCAGCGCCTCCGGCGTCCCCCGCAGCCGCCACAGATTGCGGTAGGAATCCCCCAGCCCCGGCGGCTCGATCTTGATCACCCGCGCCCCGAAGTCCGAGAGCATCGTCGCCGCCGCCGGCCCGGCGATGAAACTCGCGCAGTCGATCACCAGAAGGTCGCTGAACAGTCCTTGCGGCATCGTCGTTCCTCCGGCGTCTGGCGCCATGGCGCCGCGGCATCACTGCCGCACCTGGGCGAATCTGGCCAGCCGTCGCCGCGAGCGGGCGCCGCCCATGGCGCGCTCTATCATTACCGTGCTCCTTGACATTTTGCATGAAAACTATCATAATGCATAGGTCCGCCATCGCCGCCCGGGAACCTCCATGCCCCTGTCACCCAACCATGAAGCCTTGGCCCAGGCCCGTGCCGCCGGGGCGTGGCTGGACGTCGCCTATGAGGACGCCGGCTTCACGCCCGGCAACCACAACGCCAGCCGCCTCGCCGAGCGTCCCGGCGGTCACCGCCGATCCGTTGCGCATCGCAAAAATGAGCGAGTCCCCGGGCAGGCCGGCCGGGGTCAAGGAGACCCGCCCGACGTGGTCTCGCGCGCCTTGCGCCCCACCGTGAGTTCCGGCGGTCTGGGCTGCGAAAACCTGTCAAAAACGTGCACTGAGGCGCCAAAAACCTGCTGCTGGCGGTCAAAAACCTGCCAAAAACCGGTCAGAAACTGTAAAAAACTGTCAAAAACTTTCCCTCCGGTCAGCCCCCGAATTACCCGAGCAATCGCTTCCATCATCTTGTTTTTGCATGGTTTTACTAGGACGACGGATACAACCGACCGCCTCTCCGATGTAAAAAAC
>DASRLN010000187.1:0-6157 GCA_035648435.1 Caulobacteraceae bacterium | reverse complement strand
CACCCGGACGCTCGAAGCCGCCGCCGCCGCCCCGCCGCTTTCGGCCGGCCACGCCACCGACTTCCTGGCCCTGGAGGCGGAGTACGGCGCGCGCAACTACAAGCCGCTCAACGTCGTCCTCACCCGCGGTGAAGGGGTCTGGGTATGGGACGTCGAGGGCCGCCGCTACCTCGACTGCCTGTCGGCCTATTCGGCGGTCAACCAGGGCCACTGCCATCCGCGCATCCTGGCCGCCATGGTCGAGCAGGCCGGCAAACTCACCCTCACCTCGCGGGCCTTCCGCAACGACCAGCTGGGCCTGTTCTACGAGGAGCTCTGCACCCTCACCCGCTCGCACTCGGTCCTGCCGATGAACACCGGCGTCGAGGCGGTGGAGAGCGCCATCAAGGTCGCCCGCAAGTGGGGCTATGAGGTCAAGGGCGTGCCGGCCGGCGCCGCCGAGATCATCGTCTGCGCCGACAACTTCCACGGCCGGACCCTGACCGTGGTCGGCTTCAGCACCGATCCCGTCGCCCGCTCCGGCTTCGGCCCGTTCGGCGGCGGCTTCAGGACGGTCCCGTTCGGCGATGCCGCCGCACTCGAAGCGGCCATCACCCCCAACACCGTCGCCTTCCTGGTCGAACCGATCCAGGGCGAGGCCGGCGTCATCATTCCTCCCGCCGGCTATCTGAAGAAGGCCCGCGAACTCTGCACCCGCCACGACGTCATCCTCATCCTCGACGAGGTGCAGACCGGGCTCGGCCGCACCGGCGCCCTGCTGGCCGAGGAGCACGAGGGGATCGAGGCGGACCTGACCCTGATCGGCAAGGCGCTGTCGGGCGGCTTCTATCCGGTCTCCGCCGTGCTCTCGAACAAGGAAGTCCTGGCGGTGCTCAAGCCCGGCGAACACGGCAGCACCTTCGGCGGCAATCCGCTCGGCTGCGCCGTCGCCCGCATGGCGCTGAAGGTTCTCGTCGACGAGGGCATGATCGACAACGCCGCCGTCCAGGGCGAGCGCCTGCGCGCCGGCCTCGCTTCGCTGGCGGCCAGCGGCCCGGTGAAGGCGGTTCGCGGCCGGGGCCTGATGGTCGCCGTCGAACTCCACCCCGAAGCCGGCGGCGCCCGCCCCTTCTGCCAGGCGCTCCAGGAACGCGGCCTGCTCTGCAAGGAAACCCACGCCCACACCATCCGCATCGCTCCGCCCCTGGTGATCACCCCCGGCGAGATCGACTGGGCGCTGGAACAGTTCAACGCGGTTCTCCGCTAGTCCTACCGCGTCATAACCGGAGCGCGGGCTTCCAGCCCGCCCTTGGCTTCAATGGCAACGGCAAAATTCCGGTCCTGTCGGTTAGCCAAGCCGGCCCGCGGGACGAAAACGTGCGGGCTGGAAGCCCGCGCTCCGGAAAACCATGCCGGTATCGCAATTCAGCCGGGCGGCTCTGACCTTCTGACGCAGTAAGATTAGTGCATTGACCCGGTCGGAAGATTCAGAGAATCGAGCTCCTCCACCGTAAGGGGGACCGCCTCGCCGAAGGCCTCCGTCGCGGCGCAAGAAAAAGCGCCGCGCCACCTCCCCGTAGCCTGCCCTCGGGCGGGCCGCGCGCGGCGCGACCCGGGGGGTGGAGGAGCTTGATGACCCGCACCATCTGTTTGAGTCTGAGCAGTAGCTAGACCCCCTTCGCGCGCGCCTTCGGAGCGTGCGTCAGCCTGAGCAGATTGGCTGCTCCGGGAGCGCCCATGGGCGGCCCGGCGATGATCAGCACCCGGCCGCCGGCTTCGGCGAGACCCAGATCGGCGGCCATATGCGCGGCCTCCTCGGTCATCGCCGCCACGCCCCGGGGCTGGCTGGCGACGCGCGGCTCAAGCCCCCACACCAGCGCCAGGCGCCGCGCCACGCCGTCGTCCGGGGCGATGGCCAGGATCGGATGGGCCGGTCTCTCCCGGGCCAGGCGGCGCGCCGTGCCTCCGGTGGTGGTGTAGGCGACCAGGCAGGCGGTCGAGCGGGCCTCGGCCGCCCGGGTGGCGGCGGCGATCAGGGCATCGACGTCCTCATCGGCGCCGGCGCCGTGTTCGGCGCGCATCAGGCTCGGCCAGTTGGGATCGGCTTCGACCCGGCGGATGATGGCGTCCATCATCGCCACCGCCTCGCGCGGATAGCCGCCGGCCGCCGATTCCGCCGACAACATCAGGGCGTCCGCGCCCTCATAGACACCATTGGCCACGTCGCTGGCCTCGGCCCGGGTCGGGGCGGGGCTGGAGATCATCGATTCCAGCATCTGGGTGGCGATGATCACCGGCGTCCCGCGCCGCCGCGCCGCGCGGACGATGGTCTTCTGCGCCACCGGCACATCCTCCGGCGCCAGCTCGACACCCAGGTCACCCCGCGCCACCATCAGACCGTCGCTGACATCGAGGATGGCCTCGAGGTCGGCCAGGGCGGCGGGTTTCTCGATCTTGGCGATGATCGACGCCCGGCCAGCGACCAGCCGACGCAGATCGGCCATGTCGGCGGCGTGCTGGACGAAGGACAGGGCCACCCAGTCGATGCCGATCCTCAGGGCGAAGTCGAGATCGACCCGGTCCTTCCCCGTCATCGCCGGGACCGGAATGGTCGCCCCGCGAACCGCCAGCCCCTTGTGGTCCGACAGCGCCTCGCCGCTGATCACCTCGGCCTCGGCGCGGCCGTCCTGGGCCGACCTTATGACCAGCCGGACGCGGCCGTCGTCCAGCAGCAGTTCGACGCCGGGCCGCAGAGCCTGGAAGACCTCCGGATGCGGCAGGCACACCCGCCGTGAATCGCCCGCCGCCGGGTCGAGGTCGAGCCTGAGCGAGGCGCCGGGCGCGATCGATATCCGGCCGCCCTTGAACCTGCCCAGCCGGAACTTCGGACCCTGCAGATCGGCGAGAACCGCCAGCGGGCGCGCCAGGCTCGGCTCCGCCGCGCGGACGGCGGCCAGGGCGGCGGCGTGATCGGCGTGGACGCCGTGGCTGAAGTTCAGGCGGAACACGTCCACCCCCCGCCGCGCCAGTTCCAGCACCATCGCGGGGTCCGAGCTGGCCGGCCCCAGGGTGGCGACGATACGGGTGCGGCGCTGGCGGATCATGGGCGAGCCTTACCGCAAGCGGCGACGTTGGGGCGCCCTTCTTCTCCCGCGGTTGCCTTCCGGCGGGACCTGCTCTACGTTACATGTAACGAAGGGAAGGATCACGCCATGTCCGAACCGGTCGCCAGGCGCGTGCGACGTCATCGTGAGGGCTTGCGGGCGTCTGGCCTGCGGCCGGTCCAGATCTGGGCCCAGGACAGTCGATCCGCCGGCTTCGCCGAGGAGTGTGAGCGCCAGGCGCTGGTCGTGCGCGACGCCGAAGACGCGGCGGCGGCGCTCTCCGACGACGCCTGGTTCGGGACCTCCGACAAGAACGGCTGGACCGGGTGAGGCGCGGCGATCTCGTCACCGTCGCGCTGCCCGGCGATCTGGGCAAACCCCGCCCCGCCGTCGTCATTCAGGCCGATCACTTCAGCAAACTCGCGGCCGTCACCGTCCTGCCGATCACCAGCACGCTCGTCCAGGCCCCGCTGCTGCGGGTTCAGGTCGAACCGAGTGGCCACAACGGGTTGCGGGCGTCATCGCAGATCATGATCGACAAGGTCCAGACACCGCCGGTCGCTCGGATCGCCGAGCCTTTCGGCCGTTTGGACGGCGCCACCATGGCGGCGGTGAATCGCGCCCTGGCGGTGTTTCTCGGGCTCGCGTGATCGAGACGGTGGGCGGCCTCAGCCGACCAGCAGTTTCGTCGCCTCGTCGATCCCCGCGCCGACCGCATCGAGAACCGCCGCCGTGCGCCCGATGAACTCGGCGGCTTCGGACCAGCGACGGGCCTCGATCGCCTCGCGGATGCCGGGCAGCGTCTTGGCGCCGTAGCCGGTCAGCAGGCCGGGGGCGTAGATCAGATGGCGGTACCACGGCCGGCCCGGCAGGCCACGGGCGTCGGTCAGGCGCTGCTCGGCCCCTTGCAGGATGGCGTTGACCGCCGCCGCCCGATCGGGCGCGACCGGCCGTTGCGCGGCCGCGTCATAGGCGCTCGCGCGGGCTTCGAGGCGGCCGATGGCGGCATCGAGCGGAGCGAAGTCCAGTTCCGGGGCGATATCCTCGCGATCGGGCGCACCGGAGGATTGGGTCGGATCGGCGGCCAGGGCGAAGGCCTTGTCGTCGAGCAGGCGATCGACGGCGATGGCGTGTTCGCGCTCGGCGGTCACCAGTTTCTTCAGCCCCTCGACTTCGTCGCGGACGCTCTGCGCCAGGTCGCCGAACTGCAGCGGGACCAGCGGCGCGTCGGCGGCGCGCAGCACCAGGCGCCCGACGGTCTTGGCCAGGACGACGCCATAGATCATCCCCGGATCGCCGAACCGGTCGTAGTGCTCGAAGGTGTCGTAGGCCGAGTGATAGACGCCGCCGGACTGCCCTTCGCCGTTGAACCCCAGGTTGATCGAGGCGATGCCCAGGTGCTGCACGAAGGGCGTGTAGTCCGACCCCGAGCCGAGATCGCCCAAAGGCAGGTCGGCGCCGGCCGCCGCCAGCTTGGCCCGCGCCTTGGTCTCGGGCGAGGCCTCGGCCGCCAGGGCGTCGATGCGAAGATGGGCCATGGCGCGGTCGCGCACACTGGCCCCGGTCTCCGGATCGGCGACGTCGGCGGCGGCCTGATCAACCAGGCGCCTCAGGGTGTAGCTGGCCTCGGCGTTGAGAAATCCCCGGTTGTTGCCGTCGGTGTTGATATAGACCACCGCCTTGGACTGGAGTTCCTTGGCGTGGGTCTCGGCCCATTCGGTGGAACCCAGCAGGCCCGGCTCCTCGCCGTCCCAGCTGGCGTAGACGATGGTCCTGGCCGGTCGCCAGCCGGCCTTGGCCAGCGCGCCCAGGGACTTGGCCTCCTCCATCAATGCGGTCTGGCCGGAGAGGGGATCCTCGGCCCCGAACACCCAGCCGTCGCGGTGATTGCCTCTGATCACCCACTGGTCGGGCTGGGCCGCGCCCGGCATCATCGCGATGACGTCGTAGAGCGGCTTCTGGTTCCAGTCGGACCGGACCACCAGGTGCGCGAGCGCGCCGGCGCCGCCCACGTGATAGGTCAGCGGCAGGGCGCCTCGCCAGGCCTTGGGCGCCACCGGACCGCCGAGCGCGGCCAGGAAATGCTGGGCGTCTCCCCAGGAGATCGGCAGGGTCGGGATGTGCAGGATGGTCCTGGCCTCGGCCCGCGCGATCCGTGGGGCGCCTTCGACCGCGCCATAGCCGGGGGTCAGCGGATCGCCGGTCTCCACCGGCACGTCCAGGACCGAGCCGCGCTGCACGCCGCGTTCGGGCCGGAAGGCGCCCTTGGGGTAGGGATCGCCAGCCCCATAGCCGTCGTCGGCGGGATCGGAATAGATGATGCAGCCGACCGCCCCGTGCTCGAAGGCGAGCTTGGGCTTGAGGCCGCGCCATCCGCCGCCGTAGCGAGTGATGACGATCTTGCCCCTGACGTCCAGGCCGAGGCGCTGGAGGGCGGCGTAATCGGCCGGCATGCCGTAGTTCAGATAGATCAGCGGGGCGGTGACGTCGCCGTCGCCGCCATAGGCGACATAGGCCGGCAGGCCGCCGGCCTGGCGGGCGGAAGTCTCATCCCCCGGGATCGGCGGCTCGGTCAGGGTGGCCGAGAACGGCGCCGGGCCGGCCAGGTCCAGGCTCTCGATCCTGGGCGTCGGGTAGAGGACGCTGAACACCTCGATATGCGCGTCCCAACCCCAGGCATTGAACTGACCCAAGGTGAATTCGGCGTTGGCCTTGTCGTGAGGCGAACCGACCTGGTTGGGCTCGGCGGCCATGCGCTGGAGGCGCGCGCGGATCGCGACGGCGGAGAGGCCAGCATCGAACTTCGCCTCCAGGTCACGCTCCGCGCTCGCCCCGGCCGGCGAAAACCCCAGCATCGCGCCCGGCGCGGCGAGCACGCCGCCTGGAACCGCGGCCAACGCCGCCAGCAGAATTCCTCTGACCAGACTCATCCCCGTCCCTCTCTTCAATGGCGCCATCACCAAGATCGCGCTCAAGCCGGCGCCGCCATGTATCCGACTCGCGGGAAGTGGACATGGATCCGTCCCAGGTCCCCCGCCTCCCGTTGCACGACCAGCCGCTCGGCGTTGGCGGCC
>DASRLN010000186.1:0-14248 GCA_035648435.1 Caulobacteraceae bacterium | reverse complement strand
GCCCTGGTCTATGCCGAACACCGAGAACGCCGGGGTGATCTGGGAGACGGTCAGCAGCAGGGCGCCGAACCCGGCCATCACCCGGGCCAGGGGCGCGGCGTGCGGGCTCGCCGAAGTCTCCCGGTCCGTCACGCCCCGCCTTCCCCGCCGCCGATGCCGTCAGAAGCCACGAATCCGCGCCGGGCGCCAGCTGGCTCGAGATCGTCGCGCGGGCTTCCAGCCCGCACTTGTCTTGCGGAGCGCGGGAGAGAGGGCGGTCGGGGATCGATCCTCAGGTGGGTGAAGGCGGGACAGCCTCTGGCGTGGGCGTGGGCGGCGGCGGTGTCGGCGCGGGTGGCCCGGGGGGTATCGCGCTCACCGGCAGGCGGCGCAGGGCCGTCGTCATGAAGCCGCGCCAGAGCATGGCCGGGGCGCCGCCGCCGGTGATTCCACGCATCGGCGCGGCGTCGTCGCGGCCCATCCACACCACCGCGGCGAGGTTGCCGGTGAAGCCGCAGAACCAGGCGTCCTTGTAGTCCGAGGCGGTGCCGGTCTTGCCGGCCAGGTCCTTGCCGGGGATGGCGGCGTGGACCCCGGTTCCCGAGGCGATCACGGTGCGCAACATGCGGTCCATTTCGCCGAGTGGCGGATTGGCGATCGCCGGCGCTCCGCCCGTCGGCCTGTGCCGGAAGACGACCGCGCCGCCGGTGGTGCGGATGCGCTGGACGCCATAGGCGGCGACGCGGTTTCCACCATTGGCGAAAGCGTCGTAAGCCTGGGCCATCTCCAGGGGCGTCACCAGGGTGGTCCCCAGCGCCATGGCCGGCTCGATGTTGATCGGCGAGGTTATGCCCGCGCGGTGGGCGGCGGCGGCGACCGCGCCGCGCCCGACCTGGTCGGCGAGGCGGGCGGCGACGGTGTTGACCGAATGGGCGAGGGCCTCTTCGAGGGTGATCGATCCGCGAAATTCGGGTTCGAAATTCCGCGGCGACCAGCCGTCGATGGTGACCGGCTCATCGACGGCGACCTCGTCGGGGGTGTGGCCGGCTTCCATGGCGGCGAGATAGACGAACGGCTTCCACGCCGAGCCGGCCTGGCGGTGGGCGTCGGCGGCTCGGTCGAAGGGGCTGGCGGCGTAGTCGAGCCCGCCGATGAAGGCGCGAATCCCGCCGCCGCCATCGACGGCGACCAGAGCGGCCTGCCGCGCGCCCTGCTTGGCGTAGCGGGCAACCGTGGCGCGGGCGGATTCGGCGGCGGCGTTTTCCGCCCCGAGATCGAGGGTGGTGTCGACGACCAGATCCTTGGCCGGGGCGCCGGCGAGTTCGCGTGTATGGGCGGTGAGCCAGTCGATGAAATACTGCGCCGGGGCCGTCCTGGCGGAGCGCCAGACTTTCGGTGTTTCCTTCAGGGCGCGGATCCGATCGGCGGGGGTAATCGCGCCGGTCTCGACCATGGCGCCCAGGACCAGCGCCGCGCGATCCCTGGACCGGTCTGGCTGTTCGGCCGGATCGTAGTCCGTCGGCGACTTGGGGATGGCGGCCAGCATCGCCGCCTCCTTCAGGGTCAGCCGCGCGGCGGGCTTGTCGAAATAACGCTGGGCGGCCGCCTTGAGGCCATAGGCGCCGGAGCCGAAATAGATCCGGCTGAGATAGAGGCCGAGAATCTGGCGCTTGGTGTAGGACTGCTCGAGCTCGGCGGCGAGGAGCAGCTCCTCGCCCTTGCGCTCCAGCGTGCGATCGGAGGTCAGGTAGAGATTGCGGGCCAGCTGCTGGGTGATCGTCGAGCCACCCTGGATGGCCCGGCCCTGGCCGAGGTCGGTGACGATCGCCCGCGCCATGCCCATCGGATCGAAGCCGGCATGGGAATAGAAGCGCCGGTCCTCAATGGCCACGAAGGCGGCGGAAACGTAAGGCGGCAACCTCGCGACATCCACCGGTGGTCCGTAACGGCCGCCGCGAACGCCCAGGACGGCGCCGGACCGGTCCAGGAAGGTGATCTGGGCGTCACGCCGGATCGGCGGCGGCTTGGGAAGCTCAGGCGCGGCGAACGCGAAGGCGGCGAATAGGGGGAGCAAGCCTGGAGGTTCCCGGGCGCCGGCTGATCGCCGGGTCCTTCAGGCGCCCTCTTCCGCCGCGCGCGGCCTTGCCCGCAAGATAATTCGCGGTAACCTCAGAGGCTATCGACCACCCCGATCGGGAATCCAGCGCCACGTCCCGCAGGAGCAGGCCCGACGGTCGTAATCACGGTCGGGCGGCGGGGAATAGTCGCCGCCGCCTTGCCAGCCGCCGCCCTGCGCGTAGCCGCCGGCCGGCGCGGCGTCGTAGTAGCCGGCGCCTTGATCCTGATATCCGCCACCGTCGCCCCAGCTCTGATCGTAGTCACCGCCCGTGTAGTCGTTCGAACCGTAGCCATAGGGCGCGGCGCCGTCGTCGGTGTAGCCGTAGCCGTAGGGCGCGGCGCCGTAGCCGCCGCCACCATAGTAGCCGCCGCCGTAGTAGCCGCCGCCGATCCCGACATCGACGCCAAATCCACCGCCGCCGTATCCGCGGTCGCGATCATGGCCGCCGCGATTGCCCCAGCCGTCGCGATCGCGATCGCCGCGCCAGTTGGATGAACCGTGGTGGACCGCGCCATTGTGCCAACCGCCATTGTGCCCGGTCCCGGAGTGGCCCTGATTTCCCCAGCCCTGGCCGGCGGAAGATCTGACCATCGAACCGTAGTGACCGCCCCCGCCCCCCTGGGCGCGGTAGCCGCCGCCTGACCGCCCCGCGGCCTGGCCGTGCATGGAAGCCGGATGGCCGCCGCCGCCGGCATGATGGCCGGCTTCCCCGGCCATGGTGTTGGCGCCAGCCAGAACCGTCAGGACCGCGGTGGCGGCCAGGAATACGGTGCGCATGGAAAAGCCCTCGAATTGCCAGAATGGTTAACGCCAAAGGTTAACGCACGCGGCCAGGCAAAGGTCCAGACGGTTCGCGCGTCCGGTGAAAATGTCCGCGCCGCGAGCGCCACGCGGCGGCCTTCGAGGCGCGATTTCAGCGCAGCACCGTCTTGCCGTTCTTGATCACCGTGGCGCCGCGAGCCTTCACCCTGGCCTCGAAGGAGATGATCATTTCGTCGCGCCACAGATCGACGGTGATGGTGTCGCCGGGAAATACCGGCGCGGAAAAGCGGGCCTGATGGCTGAGCACGACCGCCGGGTCGTAGCCGGTGATTGCCTCGAGGATGGCCCGGCAGGTGATCCCGTAGGTGCACAGGCCGTGGAGGATCGGCCGATCGAACCCCGACCGTCGCGCCGATTGCGGATCGGCGTGCAGCGGGTTGCGATCACCGTTGAGGCGGTAGAGCAGCGCCTGATCGGGCCGGGTGGTGAAGTCGAGTGACAGGTCGGCCGCGCGGGTCGGAACCGGATGCGGGACGGGCGCGCCCTCGGAGGGTCCGCCGAAGCCACCATCGCCGCGGGCGAACGTCGAGCCGGTGAGGGTGGCGATCTTCTCTCCGGCCTCGTCGGTCCACACCGTCTCGCTGATCAGGACCGCGCCCTTGTCCTTGCCCTTGTCGAAGGCCCCGATGGTCCGGGTGCGGGCGGTGAAGGTTCCGCTCGTCGCCAGTGGCCGGTGAAGTTCGACCTTCTGCTCGCCGTGGACGACCATCAGATAGTTGAGCTCGCTCCGCCTATGGCCCGGCGGTTGGATCGCCACCGGCTGCTCGGTGCGGGGCCGCCCTCCCCCCGCCAGCACCGTGGCGGCGGTGGGGACGACCCGCAGGCCGCGTTCATAGACGAACGCCAGTTCCTTCTCATCCAGCGGATCGGCGCCCAGGCCGATGCCGAGGGCGTAGAGGATCACGTCCTTGTCGCCGTAGGTGAAGGTCCGCGCCGGCGACGTCTGATCGAGAATGTCGGGAAAGAAGATGGGCATGACGATCGTCCCTGGTGGTCTGGCCTGAACCGGGTCCATTGAAGCGTTGGCGGCCGTTCGCCGCAACCCGCGCTCGACGGCCGCATTGCCGCTTGTCGGCCTATCGGCTAGAAGCCGCGCCTTCCGGCCACGGGCGCTTTGCCCGCTCCAGGCCGCCCTCGTCGATTTTCACGGGTAAGTGTTTCATGGCCACCGACGTCCAACCCGATGCCGGCCCGATCACGGGCAATGTCCTGTTCTATTCCCACCCCGAGCCGCTCAGCAGCGAGACTCACGCCAAACTCGGGCTTCGGCGCATCGACGCGCCGTTCGCCTTCGCGGCCTCGAGCCATATCGTGCCCCTGACGGTGACCGAGTTCCAGCTCGCGGCGATTTCCTATCCGATCATCTTCGCCGGCGACAAACGACAGCCACTGGCGGTGATGGGCGTCACCGGCGGGACCAATCTGTTCATCGGGCAGGAAGGGGTGTTCGCGCCGGGCGCGTACATGCCGGCCTACATTCGCCGCTATCCCTTCGTGCTGGCCAACGACACGACGCGAGAGAAGCTGGTGGTGTGCATCGACCGCGCGGCGCCGATGCTGGGCGAATTGCCGGACCTCGCCTTTTTCGATTCGAAGGGCGACGCCACCGACTACACCAAGAACTGCATCCAGTTCTGCAACGACTTCGAGGCCGAGCTGCGCCGCACGGAATCCTTTGTCAACTTACTGAACGACCTGGATTTGTTCGAGACCCGGAGCGCGATGTTCACGCCGACCAATGCCGACGGTTCGGCGGGGACTCCGCAGTCCGTGGCCGAGTATTTCGCCGTTTCCGAGGAAAAGCTGAAGGCCCTGCCGGACAGCAAGCTGCGCGAATTCCTCACCAACGGCGCCTTGACCCAGATCTTCGCGCACCTGACGTCGCTGAACGGCTGGGATCGGCTGATCGCCATGGCGGTCACCCGGCAATCGACTACGCCGCGGCCGGCTAACCTCAACTAAACCATAGGCAGGGGATTATCGGGCGTACACGCCGCGGGTCAGGCATGAGAAGACGAGCCGGCCGGCTTCATCGAGAAGGTCGTGCTGAGCGATGACGACGCCCCTGCCCTCGCCCACCGGATCCTTGCCCATGACGGTCATCCGGCCGCGCAGGATTTCGCCCACCGGCGGATTGCGCGCCCAGCGCAGGGCATCGACCCCCACCCGCTTGACCGGCGGCCCGCCGGCCGACGCCTCGGCGTCCAGACGGCTCCAGAGGGCGAAAATCATCGCGTCCGGGGCGCCGCGATCAGCGGTCCAGCCCGGCGTGAAGGCGGCGATGAAGGCCTCGACATCCGTCTCCTTCACCGTCACGGCGCCGAAATGCACGACCTGGCCGATCTCGATGTCATCGAAGGCGGCGGGCATGGCGGCGAGTTCCTGCGATCGGATGGGTGGGCGATGACGCGCTTCTACGGCGCCCTCCTGGGCTTGGCGATCACCCTCGTCGCCGGGGGGCGTGCCGGCGCCCAGGGCGCGCCGGTGGCGGCGCCGCATCTGACGGCGCAACTGGTGGCCGAGACGGCCGGCGCCGCGCCCGGTTCGACGGTCTGGGTGGCCGTGGTCCTGAGCATGGACAAGGGGTGGCACACCTATTGGCGCAACCCCGGCGACGCCGGCCAGGCGACGCGGATCGCCTGGACCCTGCCCCCGGGCTGGCGGGCCGGCGACATCGTCTGGCCGGCGCCCGAGCGGCTGCCGGTCGGGCCGATCATGGACTACGGCTACGAAGGCCGAGTTCTGCTGGCCACGCCGGTCCAGATTCCGGTCTCGGCCAGGGCCGGCGACGCGGCGAGCGTCGGCGCGGTGGTCGATTATCTGGTTTGCGCCCAGGTCTGCATTCCGGGAACGGCGCGGCTTTCGCTGAATCTGCCGATGGTGGCCGGTGCGCCCCCGTCCGAGCCGGGCTGGGGACCAAAGATCGCCGCCACGCTGGCGGCGTCACCCAAGCCCGGCGCCCTGCGCGCGACCTTTCGCAAGGTCGGCGGCGCGCTGGCGCTGTCCGTAGGGGGGTCGGCCCTGGCCGGCGTCCGCGCCGACGACGCCTATTTCTATCCCTTCGACGACAAGCTGATCGACCACTCCAGGATCCAGACGGTCGAGCGGGGTCCCGCCGGCCTGACCCTGACCCTCACGCCAGGCGCGGCTTTCGCCGGCGGCGCCGGTCCGAACGCGGCCGAGGGCGTCCTTCGCGTGGATGGCAAGGCGTTCGAGATCGACGCCACGCCGGGGCCGCCACTGCCGGGGGCGTCCGGCCTGGGGCCGCCGGCGGCGCGCGCGGGCGGCGTCTCGGGCCTGCCGCTGGCCATGGCCTTTGGCTTCCTGGGCGGGCTGATCCTCAATCTCATGCCGTGCGTGTTTCCGATCCTGTCGATCAAGGCGGCCGCCCTGGCCGCACACGGCGGGGAGCCGTCCCAGGCTCGAACCCAGGGCCTGGCCTTCATGGGCGGGGTCATCGCCGCCTTCCTCGCCCTGGCCGGCGTCCTGATCGCGGCGCGGGCGGCGGGCGCGGCCGTCGGGTGGGGCTTTCAACTGCAGTCGCCTTGGGTGGTGGCCTCACTCGGCCTGATCATGCTGGCCGCCGCGCTCAATCTCTCGGGCCTGTTCGAGATCGGCGGCTCGGTGCAGACTCTGGGCGCCGGAGGACCCCATGGCGGGGTTCTGGGATCGGCTTTCACCGGCCTGCTGGCGGTGGTGGTGGCGGCGCCGTGCACCGCCCCGTTCATGGCCTCCGCTCTGGGCTACGCCCTGACCCAGCCGGCGGTCGTGGCCATGGCCGTGTTCTCCGCCCTGGCGGTGGGCTTCGGAGCGCCGTACACCGCTCTGTGCTTCAGCCCCGGCCTCATGCGCCGCCTGCCGAGACCGGGGGCATGGATGAACGTCTTCCGCAGGGCCGTGGCCTTCCCGATGTACGCCGCCGCGGCGTGGCTGGCCTGGGTGCTCGCCAAGCAGTCCGGACCGCCGGGACTGGCGTTCCTGCTTGCCGCCGCGATCCTGCTGGCCCTGACCGCCTGGCTCTTCGGCCTGGCGCAGCACCGCCAGGCGCGCGGCGCGCGGGCGGCGCCTCTGCTGCTGGTGTCGGCCGCCGGGCTGGCTGGATGCGCCGTGCTGGTCGCGGGCGTCGGCGGCGCGGCCGCCGCGCGGCCGGGCGAGCTGGCGGCGACGGGTCCGGCCGCCCTGCCGTCCCAGCCCTGGACACCGGATCGCCTCGCCGCCCTGCGACGACAGGGACGACCGGTGCTGGTGAACTTCACGGCCGCCTGGTGCGTGACCTGCCAGGTCAACGAGCGCCTGGCCTTCTCCGCGCCGCAAGTGGCGGAGGCCTTCAGGCGGTCGGGCGCGGTCTATCTGGTGGCCGACTGGACCAACCGCAACCCGGCAATCGCCAAGGCCCTCGCCGACCAGGGCCGAATCGGCGTGCCGCTCTATCTGATCTACGGGGCCGACGGCGGGGCGCCGAGCGCCCTGCCTCAGTTGCTCACGCCCGGGATCGTCGCCCAGGCGCTGGACCGCGCGGCGGTCAGGCCGGCGGCGTCGGCGGCGCGGTGATAACCTCGACGTTGTCGTTGAGCAGATAGGCCAGTTCGCGCAGGGCCTGGTCGCGGGCCTTGGGCGCGTCGGCGGCCTCGAGCTGCTTCAGCTTCACCGGCAGGTCCTGGGAAATGCCCTTGAGGATGCATTTGAGGTCGTCGGTGGTTCCGCGCGCGGCGAGGGTCACATGGCCCTTCATGTCGAGATCGGAGAGTTCGGCGATGCTGGCCTTGAAGGCGGCGTAGCCGGGCAGGCCGGCGAGATCGCCCGGCGCGGCTTGGGCGCGCATAGCCTCGGTCTGGCTCTTCAGCGATTTCGCGCGGCTGACGATGTCGGCGAAGAGAGGTTCGCTGGCCACGGCGGCCGGGCGATCGAGCGACGCGGTCGCGGTCGGCGAGGGCATGGGCGCGGTGGAAGCAAGCCACAGCATGGCGGAAAAGGCGACGGCGTCACAGGACATGGCAGGCTCCTTGGTTTGACCTGGGGGGAAGCAATTCCGGCGCCACGGAACGGCGCCGGCCCTTGGCTCCGCCGACCACGCGATTGTTGCCCCCTCGGCGGTCAGCCGCTAAGCGCCGCGGATGGACAATGACGCGCCCCGACGGCCGATCGCCCGCGCTCCCCGCGGCTTCCAGGATCGCCGGGCGGCGGCGGTGGCGGCGGAGCGTCGGATCCTGGCGGCGGTGGGCCGCGTCTGCGAGTCGTATGGCTTCGAGGCCTTCGACAGCCCGGCGTTCGAATACGCCGACGCCATGGGCAAGTTCCTGCCCGACGCCGATCGCCCCAACGAGGGGGTGTTCGCGCTCCGGGACGACGACGAACAATGGATGGCCCTGCGTTATGACCTGACCGCCCCCCTGGCCCGGTTCGTGGCGGAGAACCGCGACGCACTGCCCAGGCCCTTCCGGCGCTACGCCTTCGGAACCGTCTGGCGCGACGAGAAACCGGGACCCGGGCGCTATCGCGAATTCGTCCAGTGCGACGCCGACACCGTCGGCTCGTCCCGGCCCGAAGCCGACGCCGAGATCATCGCCATGGCCGTGGAGGGCTACGCCGCCGCTGGCCTGCCGCGCGAGATCACGGTGATGAAGGTCAATAACCGCAAACTGCTCAACGGCTTGCTGACGGCGGCGGCGGTGGCCGATCCGGCCCAGCGGCTGGCGGTGCTGCGCGCCATCGACAAGCTCGACCGGCTCGGCGCGGCCGGCGTGATCGCCCTGCTCGGCGAAGGACGCAAGGACGAATCCGGGGCTTTCACCAAGGGCGCGCGGCTGGCGGCTCCGGCCATCGATTCGGTGATGGCTTTCCTCGGCGCGGCCCGCCACGGCCGAAGCGAAACCCTGGACCGGCTGGCCGAAGTCATCGGCCCATCGCCCGAAGGCGAGGAGGGCCTGGCCGAACTCTCTCGGATCGGCGCCACCCTGACCGCCCTGGGGATCGGCGAGGACCAGGCGAGGTTCGATCCGGCCGTGGTCCGGGGTCTGGAATACTACACCGGCGCGGTCTTCGAGGCCGAGCTGGTGAGCGCCGAGCCGGAGGCGAGCCGCTTCGGTTCAATCGGCGGCGGCGGCCGCTACGACGATCTGGTGGCGAGGTTCACCGGCGAGCGGACGCCGGCGACGGGATTTTCATTCGGCGTCTCCCGGCTGGCGGCGGCGCTGGCGGCGGGCGGGGGCGCCGTGCTGGCGGCACGCGGGCCGGTGGTGGTGATCGCCTTCGATTCGGCGCGCATGACCGAATATTTCGCGGTCGCCGGCGAGCTTCGCCGGGCGGGATTCGCCGCCGAAGTCTATCTCGGCGGGTCGGGGATGAAGGCGCAGATGAAATACGCCGATCGCCGCCTCGCGCCGGCGGCGGTGATCCTCGGCGATGACGAATTCGCCGCCGGGACCGTGACCGTCAAGGATCTGGATCTGGGCCGCGCGCTCGCGGCCGGGGCCAGCGACAACCGCGCCTGGCGCGAGGGTCGTCCGGGACAATCGACCGTTCCGCGCGGCGACCTGGTGGCCGAGATCCGCCGGATCATCCGAACCGCGCCATGAGGGTCGAGGCGGCGATCCCAGCCGACGTTCTGCGAGCGATCCGCGCACCCTTCCTGGCCGCCGGCGCCCAGGCGCTGGACGCGCCGATACTGCAGCCCCTGGGCCTGTTGCTGGATCTGGCCGGAGAATCCCTGCGCGAGCGCCTGTTCGTGGTCTCCAGCGATGGCGGCGAGGAATCCTGCCTGCGCCCCGACTTCACCCTGCCGGCGCTGATGGCGCACATCGCCAACGGTTCGGCGACGGGACGATACCTCTACGAAGGCCACGCCTTCCGGGTCGCGCCGGCCGGGACCACGCGGGCCGAGGAGTTCCTCCAGATCGGGCTGGAAGCGTTCGAGACCGGCGACGCCGCCGAAGCCGACGCCGAGATCGCCGCCCTGGCCTGGCGGTCGTCGGTGGCGGGCGGGCGGACCGATCTCACCCTGTTGCTCGGCGACGCCGGCCTGTTCGCCGCCTTCGTCGATGCGCTGGAAATCACCCCGGTCAAGGCGGCTCGGTTGAAGAGAGCCCTGGCCAGTCCGAGGCGCCTGGCCGCCGAACTGCGCGACCTGGGCGCGGCCGAACGCGGCGAGGGCGCGCGCGGCGGTCTGGCGCGGCTGCTTGCCGGCCTGGGTGAAACCGAGGCCGAGGCGGTGATGGAGGAGATCTGGATCCTCGCCGGGATCGAGCCGATAGGCGGCCGGCCAGCGGGCGAAATCATCCGCCGCCTGGCGCAACGATCGGAAGCGGCCGGCGCCCCGCCGCTCGACGCCGAACGCCGTGGCCTGATCGAGACCTTCCTGACCATTGACGGCGAGCCCCGCGCCGCCTTGGCCGCCATCGGCGATCTGGCCGGCGATCGCCGCCCGGCGCTGGAATCGGTGCTCTCGAACTGGCAGCGCCGATTGGCGGCCTTCGCGGCCCACGGCATTCCTTCCGGCGCCACCCGCTTCTCCGCCGCCTTTGGCCGGTCTTTCGGCTATTATGACGGACCGCTGTTCGAAGTCCGCAGCCGGGCGCTCGGCGCCGACCAGCCGGTGGCCGCGGGCGGACGGTACGACGGTTTGCCCGTGCGCCTGGGCGCGCGCGATGCGGCGGGCGCCGTGGGCTGCATGGTGCGGCCCGGCCGGGCCTGGGCCGGGGCAAGGCCATGAGCGGACCGCTGGTGCTGGCTGTTCCGTCCAAGGGCCGCCTCAAGGACCAGGCCGAGGCCTGGCTCACCGACTGCGGCCTTCCCCTTCGCGCCGGGGGCGGGCCGCGCGGCTACGCCGCCAGTATCGACGGCTTCGAGGGCGTCCAGGTGCGCCTGGCTTCGGCCGCCGACATCGCCGCCGCCCTGGTCAGCGGAGATGTGCATCTGGGCGTCACCGGCGAGGACCTGCTCGGCGAACTGACCAGTCCCGAGAGCGCCCGGGTGATGCTGCTGCGGGCGTTGGGATTTGGCCGGGCCGATCTGGTCGTCGCCGCGCCGCGGAGCTGGATCGATGTGGAAAGCATGGCCGACCTGGACGATGTCGCCCATCTGCATCTGGCGCGCACCGGCAGCCGTCTGCGGGTGGCCACCAAATACCGCGTCCAGGCGCGCGCCTTCTTCGCCCGCCAGGGCCTGGCCGAATGCAGGATGGTGGAATCGGGCGGAGCCACGGAGGGCGCGCCGGCGGCCGGCGCGGCCGAGGTGGTGGTCGATATCACCACCAGCGGCGCGACCCTGGCGGCCAACGGGCTGAAGGTCTTGAGCGACGGCGTGATCCTGCGCAGCCAGGCGCGGCTGGCGGCGAGCCTGGGCGCCGGCTGGGACGCCGATACTCTCGGCGCCTGCCAGCGGCTGCTGGGCATCATCGAGGCGCGGGCGCGGGGGAGGTCGATCGCGAGCCTCACCTGGCCGGGCGAGCGGGACGGCGCCGCGCGCCTGGCGCTGCGGGGCCTGGCGACGTTTGGCGAAGGCGGTGGGAGCGATGGTGTCATCGTCGAGAACTCGAACCTGTTCGCCGCCGCCCAGGCGCTGGCGGAGGCCGCGGTCGGCCCGGTGAGTGTCATCCACCCAGCCTTTCTATTCGAGCCGGTCAGCGACGCCGGCGCCCGGCTGGCGGCGGCGCTGGATCTATAGGGGAGAACCGGCCCACCGACCCGCGGCGGGCTGGTCGATTCCGAGGCGATCAAGCCCCAGGCGAATCACCAGATCCGGACGCGCTTGTCCGGGGGCAGATAGAGAGCGTCGCCCGGCTTGACGTTCCAGGCCGCGTACCAGGCGTCGATGTTGCGGACCACTTCATCGACGCGCGCCCGGGGCGGCGAGTGCGGGTCGCTGACCAGCTGCTGGCGCAGCGCGTCGTCGCGGGAGGCGCCCCGCCAGACCTGCGCCCAGCCGAGGAACACCCGTTGATCACCGCTGAGCCCGTCGATCACCGGCGCCGGCCGGCTAGCGAGCGAGATGTGGTAGGCGTCCAGCGCCAGCAGCAGGCCGCCCAGATCGGCGATGTTCTCGCCCATGGTGAGCTGACCGTTGACGTGGGCGCCGGGGATCGGCTCGAAGGCGGAATACTGCGCCCCGAGCCGGTCGGTCTGGGCCTTGAACAGGGCCACGTCCGCCGGCGTCCACCAGTCGGCCAGCGCGCCCGTGCCGTCGTACTGGCGGCCCTGGTCGTCGAAGCCGTGGGTCATCTCATGACCGATGACCCCGCCGATGGCCCCGAAGTTGATCGCCGGATCGGCGGCCGGATCGAAGAACGGCGACTGCAGGATGGCGGCCGGAAAGACGATCTCGTTTTCCGTCGGCGAGTAGTAGGCGTTGACCGTCTGGGGGGTCATTCCCCATTCGGCGCGATCGACCGGCTGGTCGAGCCGGCGGACCTGGCGGCGCCATTCGAAGGCGGCCGACCGCTCCATGTCGCCGTAGAGATCGGTGGGCGAGATGGTCAGGGCGCCGTAGTCCCGCCACTTGGCGGGATAGCCGATCTTGACGTTGAACTTGGCGAGCTTCTCCTCGGCGCGCGCCTTGGTCTGCGGGCTCATCCATGAGACGCGCTCGATCCGCGCCGCCAGGGCCTGGCGCAGATCGCCGACCAGGGCCTCCATCCTGGCCTTTGATTCGGGCGGGAAGAACCTGGCGACATAGACCCGGCCGACCGCCTCGCCCATCTCGCCGTTGATGGCGGCGGCGGCGCGCTTCCAGCGGGCCTTCTGCTGCGGCTGGCCCGAGAGGGTCTTGCGGCGGAACTCGAAGTTGGCGTCGGCGAAACGCCTGGAGAGATACGGCCCCGCGCCATCGACGACGGCGAACGCCTGCCACGCTTGCAGGGTCGCCACCGGGGTCTGGGCGAAGATGGCGGCGAGCTTCGGAAAGGCGGTGTTCTCGCCCACCACCACCCGACCGACCGAACCGAGGTCGGCGGCGGAGAGGAAGGCGCTCCAGGGAAAGCCCGGCGCCGCTTGCGCCAGTTCAGCCGGAGTCATGGGGTTGTAGGTCTTGATCGGGTCGCGATCCTCGGCCCGGGTCCAGCTCGCCTGGGCGATCGACGTCTCGAGAGCGACGATGGCCCGGGCCTGGGCCTGGGCGTCGGGCCAGTTCACCGCCGCCAGCATCTGGGCCACATAGGCCTGGTACTTGGCCTTTTGAGGCGCGAAGCTGGCCTCGAGGTAGTAGTCGCGGTCGGGGAGGCCCAATCCGCCCTGGTTCAGATAGACCGCGTACCTGAGCGGCGTCCGGGCATCGGCCGACAGGCCGATCCCGAACAACGAGCCGCCGAAGCCTTTGTTCGAGGCCCCCATCAGGGCGGCGATGGCTTCACGGCTGTCGGCGGCGCGGACCGCGGCGAGGTCGGCCCGGAGCGGTCCCGCGCCGAGGGCGTCGATCGCCGTCTCATCCATGAACGCCTTGTAGAAGGCGCCGATCTTGGCCTCCTCGCCGGTGGCGGCGGGATCGGCGGCGGCGTCGGCGAGAACCTTTCGCACGCGATCCTCGGACAGGACCGCGAGGGCGTCGAAGGAGCCGTAGCGCGAGCGGTCGGCCGGGATCACCAGCCGCTTCAGATAGGCGCCGTTGGCGTAGGCGAAGAAGTCGTCGCCGGGCTTGACCGAGGTGTCGCGGCCGGCGGCGTCGAAGCCCCAGCCGCCGACGCCCCGGGCGGCGGTCGGATCCGCCACGGCGGGATCGGCGGCGGACGCCGCTGGGACCCCGCTGGCGACGAGGATCGCGGCCATGGCGGTCGCCCCGAGAAGAAATCGTTTCATGATGTGAAGGAGACTCGCTGTGTATGGGATCGGTCGGCGGCGACATTGCCTGAAAATCGGGCGGAGGGGCGTCTTACAAATCGTTCATGCGGGCCGGGAGGTCGACATCCGATCGTCCGGCGAGCGCCGCCAGCACCTCGGCCCGGACGGCCTTGTAGTCGAGCTTGCCGTTGGCCGCCCGGACGATCGGGGCGAACACCAGGTCCCGGGGGGCCTTGTAGGCCGCCAGATGCAGCCGGACATGCTCCGAGATCGCCGTCAGCGTGGGGAGATCTTCGCCGGCCATGTCGATCACCGCGCAGACGCGCTCGCCGAAGCGGGCGTCGGGCGCGCCGACCACGGCGGCGTCGCGGACGCCGGGATAGCGCTTGATCGCCTCCTCGACCTCCTCCGGAAAGACCTTCTCGCCACCGGTGTTGATCACCTGCGAGCCGCGGCCCAGCAGTTTCAGCGATCCGTCGGCCTCCACCGTCGCCCAGTCGCCCGGCACCGACCAGCGCCGGCCCTCGAAGGTCTTGAAGGTGCGGTCGGTCTTCTCCTGGTC
>DASRLN010000185.1:0-4787 GCA_035648435.1 Caulobacteraceae bacterium | reverse complement strand
CCCAGGCGCTGGTGATCGACACCGGCTCGACCGCGGTCACCAACGCTGGCCTGATGGAGGCAAGCGGGGGGGGCGAGTTGACCATTCAGAGCAGCACGGTGAACGGCGGAGTCTCCGGCGTGATCCTGGCCGCCACCGGCTCTCAGGTCAGCCTGCAGAGCACCCACATCGTTGGCGGCGTGTTGCAGACCTCGGGCACGGGGGCGCTCCAGACCGTCGATACCGGCAGCGTGCTCGACGGCACGACTTCGACGGTGATGAGCCAGGGCCAGGTCAACATCGACGACGCCACCGCCCTGACTATAAAGGGCGCGATCGACAACACCGGCGCCATCGCCCTGGACGATACCAACGGCGACGCCGATCTGATCATCGGCGCTGGCGGCGCAACGCTGACCGGCAAGGGCCACGTCACCCTCACTACCACCGGGGGCGACGACGGTCGCATCTACGGGGGGACACTGACTAACGTCGATAACACCATCTCCGGCCCGGGCCAGATCGGCGCGGGGCTGGGGCTGACGCTGGTCAACCAGTCCGCCGGCGTGATCGACGCCAACAACACCAGCATCGCTCTGACGATCGACACCGGATCCACGGCAGTCGCCAACGCTGGCCTGATCGAGGCCACCGGCGCCGGGGGCCTGACAATTCAGAGCGCGGTCGCCAACACCGGGACCCTCGAAGCCAGCGGCGGCGCTCTGACCGACAATGCCGCGGTGAGCGGCGGCGGATTGGCGCTGATCGACGACGCGACGATGGATTTCACCGCCAGCTTTGGGGAAAACGTCCGCTTCAGCGGCGTCTCCGGCACGCTGGAACTGGCCAGGTCACAGAGCTACGGCGGTTCGGTCACCGGCTTCGCCAACAACGGCGCGGCCGGCGAAGACGCGCTGGATCTCGCCGACATCGGCTTCGTCTCCTCCGGTGAAGCGACGTTCAGCGGCAATTCGTCGGGCGGAACTCTCACCGTCAAGGACGCCACCCACACCGCCAGGATCGCCCTGGTCGGCGCCTACACCGCCTCGACATTCGTCGCCGCCAGCGACGGCCGCGGGGGGACCACGGTCACCCTCAACCCTTCCGGCGGCGGCACTGGTTTCCACTGGCTCAATCCGGTCAGCGCCGATTTCAACACCGCCGCCGACTGGTCAGGCGGCGTGGTTCCCGGCCCCGCCGACGACGCCATCCTCGATGCCCCCGGCGCGACGGACTACACCGTCACCGCCTCGACGAACGAGACGGTCAATTCGATCCAGACGGCCGCCACGGCGACGCTTTCGATAGCCGCCGGAACCTTCACCGCCAGCAAGGGCACGGGTTCGGGCGACAATGCCGGGGCGATCGTGGTCGGCGACAACACGACCTTGGCGGTAGGCGGGACCCTCGACAACGTCGGGACGATCAGCCTCCAGGCCATCAACAACACCACCTTCCTGGTCGTGGGCGCCGGCGGCGCGACCCTGACCGGCGGCGGCCACGTCACCCTCGGCGACGACGGAAACAACCGCATCCAGGGCGCGACAGCCGCGGCCACCCTCACCAACGTCAACGACACCATCGCCGGCGGCGGCCAGCTCGGCGTGGGCGCACTGACGCTGATCAACCTCGCGGCCGGCGTCATCGACGCTTCAGCGACCAACACCGCCCTCGTCCTCGACGTCGGGGCGACGGCGGTCGCCAACACCGGACTGATCGAGGCCACCGGCGCGGCCGGCCTGGTGATCTCGAGCAGCGCCATCGACGGCGCGGGCGGCGGGTCGATCCTGGCCGCGACCGGCTCGCACATCCGCCTGCAGACCGCCGACATCGTCGGCGGGACGCTGAAGACTGCCGGCGCCGGCGTGATCGAGACCGGCGATGGCGGCACGGTCTTCGACGGCACGGTGGCGGCGGTGGTCAATCAGGGCCTGGTCGCACTGCCCGACAACACCGCCCTGACGGTGAAGGGCGCGATCGACAACATCGGGACGATCAGCCTCCAGGCCGTCAACAACAGCACCGACCTTGTGGTCGGCGCCGGCGGCGCGACCCTGACGGGCGGCGGCCACATCATACTCGGAGACGATGGAAACAACCGCGTCCAGGGCGCGACCGCCGCCGCCGCCCTCACCAACGTCAACGACACCATCGCCGGCGGCGGCCAGCTCGGCGTCGGCGGCCTGACGCTGATCAACGACGCGACCGGCGTGATCGACGCCTCCGCGACCAATACCGCCCTCATCCTCAACGTCGGAGCCACGGCGGTGGCCAACGCCGGGCTGGTCGAGGCCACCGGCGCGGCCGGCCTGGTCATTCAGAGCAGCGCCATCGACGACTCCGGCGGCGGGATCATCCTGGCCGCCGCCGGCTCCCACGTCAGCCTGCAGACAGCCGACATCGTTGGCGGGGTGCTGGAGAGCACCGGCGCCGGCGTCGTCGAAACAGTGGGCGGCGGCAGCCAGCTCGATGGCCAGGCCAATCACCCGATCACGGTGCTGGGCAGCCTGGACATCAGCGACAATACCGCCCTCACCGTCCAGGGCGCGATCGACCTGACCCGGACGGTGGGCGCGACCGTCACAACCGGCGCGATCGACCTCAATGCCATCAACAACACCACGTCCCTGGTGGTGGGCGCCGCCAGCGCCACCATCGCCGGCGGCGCGGTCACCATGGGCGACGACGGCGCCAACCACATCGCCGGAACCTTGAGCGGCGCGGCGCCGAATCAGACCGTCTCGACGCTGACCAACCAGACGACGATCTCCGGGGCCGGGGCGATCGGTTCCAACCTGTCCCTGACCAACGACGCGATCATCGACGCCACCGGCGCGGGCGCCCTGATCATCGCCACGGGAAACGTCAATGTGGCGGGGAGCAACGTCGTCACCAACGATGATCTGCTGGAGGCGACCAACCCGGGCGCCCTGGGCGGCACGGGCGGGCTGCGCCTCTCCGGCGTGACCATCGCCAATGTGGCCGGTCACGGGGTCATCGAGGCCAATGGCGCGACAACCCATGTCGATCTTCAGACCGCGACCATCGAAGGCGGCGTGCTGCAGACCCTGAACGGTGGGGTGATCCGGACCATCGATGGCGGCAGCGTCCTGGACGGCTCGGCGGCGATGGTGGAAAACGCCGGGACCCTGGCCATCATCGACAACACCGCCCTGGCCATCAAGGGCGCGATCGACAATGTCGGGACGATCAGCCTCGGCGCCATCAACAACGCCACCGACCTGATCCTGAGCCCGGCCGGGGCGACGCTGACCGGCGGCGGACACCTCACCCTGGACGACGACGGCGCCAATCGCATCTACGGGGCCACGGCGGCGGCCGCGCTGGCCAACATCAACGACACCATTTCCGGCGCCGGCCAGTTCGGGATCGGAGGCGGCGGCTTCGCCTTCGCCCTGACCAACGGCGTCGCTGGGGTGATCGACGCCACCGGCGGCAATGCCCTGGTTCTCGACCCCGGTTCGCCGGTCACCAACGCCGGCCTGCTTGAGGGGAGCGGCGCCGGCGGCCTGACCATCTCGAACACCACGGTCGACAATGCCGCCACCGGGATCATCCTGGCGGCGACCGGTTCGCACGTCAGCCTGCAGACTGCCGACATCGTCGGCGGGACACTGGAAACCACCGGCACGGGGGTGAACGAGACCGTCGACAGCGGCACGGTCTTCGACGGCACGAAATCGGCGGTAGCCAATCAGGGTCTGGTGGCGATCCTCGACAACACCCGTCTCGCCCTCGATGGGACCATCGACAATGCCGGGACGATCAATCTCCTGGCCATCAACAACGCTACCGATCTCGAAATCGACGCCGCCGGCGCGACCCTCACCGGGGATGGCCATGTCACCCTGAACGACGACGGCAACAACCGCATCTATGGCGCGACCGGGGCGGACCTCCTCACCAACGTCAACGACACCATCTCCGGGGCCGGTCAGTTCGGGGTGAACCAGCTCACCCTGGTCAACGCGGCGGCCGGGGTGATCGACGCCACCGGCGCCAACAACGCTCTCACCCTGCTCTTCGGCGCCAACACGGTGGTCAACGACGGGCTGATCGAGGCCACCGGGGCCGCGGGCCTGACCATCCTCGACACCACCATCAAGGATGCCGGCGGCGGGGTGATCCTGGCCGGCAGCGGCTCGCACGTGAGACTGCAGAGCGCCGATCTCATCGGCGGCACGATCGAGTTCTCCGGCTCCGGCCTTTTCCAGACCACCGATGGGGGCAGCGTCTTCGATGGTTCGGCATCGACCTTCGACAATCTGGCCATCGTCGATATCCCCGACAACACCCGCCTCGCCCTCGACGGGACGATCGACAATGTCGGGGCGATCGACCTCGGCGCGGTCAACAACGCCACCGACCTGGAGATGGGCGCCAACGTCACCCTGACCGGCGGCGGCCGGATCACCCTGGGGGACGACGGCAACAACCGCCTCTACGGCGCCACCGGGAGCGTCGTCCTCACCAACACCGACAACCTGATTTCCGGGGCCGGCCAGCTCGGCGTCAACCAGCTGACTCTGGACAACCAGACCGCGGGCGTCATCGACGCCGACGGAACCAACAACGCCCTGACCCTCCTTTTCGGCGGCAATGTGGTCACCAATGCCGGGCTGATCGAGGCCACCGGGGCCGCCGGGCTCAATATCCAGAGCACCACGATCAACGATTCCACCGGCGGGATCATCCTGGCGGCCAGCGGCTCGCACGTGAACCTGCGGAGCGCCGACCTCATCGCCGGCGTGATCAGGAATTCCGGCTCCGGGTTCTTCCAGACCGTC
>DASRLN010000184.1:0-4073 GCA_035648435.1 Caulobacteraceae bacterium | reverse complement strand
GGCCAGGTGCATGTCGGGCAGCATGCGGTGCTCGGCGCGCAGTTCGGCGGACATCGCCCGCTGCGAAGGCGACACCGGCTGACCGGCGATGACCTTGGGCGCGCCGCCGATCACCGCCGCCAGATCGATCAGCCGCAGGCGCCGCGAGGTGATGTCGCCGGCGAGGAATGGCCGCCCGCGCCGGTGATCGACGGTCAGGGAGCCGGCCAGATCGCTCTCGCCGACCCGCCCGCGGATGGCCTCGAAGGCGTAGCTCGATCCGGCCCGCGCGAAGCCGCCGGCGAGGTCGAACGGCGGCGTCGCCGGCATGGCCAGGCCGGTGAGATGATAGAGATCGCCGAGATCCTGGCCGCTGACGTGGAGCTTGCCCGACAGGCGGCCGAAATCGAACGGATGGGCGATCGTCCCGGCCAGGCTGACGCGCGTCGTCCCGGCCTGGAGACGGGCGTCGAAGGGATAGGGCCGCCCCGGATCGACATCGACCAGCCGCCCGCCGGCCACCTGGGCGGTGAACGGGGCGCTGTTCAGAACCCCCTTGCCGGCCAGATGGAAGGTCCCCTGGCCGGCGGCGCCGACGTCCTCGTTCGAGGAGAGGGCGCCCTGGAAGCGCAGCTTGCGCATGACGTCCTGGTAGCCGAGCGTGCCATCGACGACGATCAGCCGGCCGATCGGCGGCAGCTTGAGGGGTTTGTCGTGGCCGGTGACGTTCCAGCTCTCCCGGCCGGACGCGTCGCGCACCAGGTCGAATACCGGCCGGTCCGCCTCCACCCGCGGCAGGACGAGCTTGCCACCGGCCAGCGGCAGCCTCGCCTCGATGGTCAGGCGCGGCACGAGGATCGAGAGTTTCGGC
The DNA here is from genome assembly GCA_035648435.1 of Caulobacteraceae bacterium. Lineage (GTDB taxonomy): Bacteria > Pseudomonadota > Alphaproteobacteria > Caulobacterales > Caulobacteraceae > Acaudatibacter. Next base: position 3,223 of record DASRLN010000184.1, on the reverse strand, counting down.
CCGGCCCAGTCGGCCGAACCCCGGGTCAGGCGGCCCTGGATCGACACCACGCCGCCCGTCGCCGCGCGCCGTTCGGCCGAGACGGCGCCGACGAAACTTAAGCGGCGGCCGGCGTCGTCGAAGCGCAGGGCGCCGCCCACGACCACCAGATGCTCGATCGCCGGCAGCCGGGTCGGCCCCTGCGCGGCCCCGTCGCCGAGACTCCAGTTGTGCCGCCCGGCGGCGTCGGTGACCAGGCGAACGTCCGGGCGGTCGGCCTCGACGAGGGGCAGCACGACGCCGCCGCCGAACAGGGAGAGGAGCCTCGCCTGGACGGTCAGCCTGGGGATACGGGCCATGGTCCCGCCGCCGGCCCAGGCCGGATCGCCGATGGCAAGCCGATCCACGCTCGCCGAGGGGGTCAGCGACCAGGGATGGACGCGCAGATCGCCGGCGATGGTCACCGGCCGGTGAAGACGCGCCGACATCACCGCGGCCAGGGGGCCGCGCAGCCAGTTCCACTGGAAGAGGAGGAGAAAAACGATCAGCGCCACGACCGCGCCGCCGGCGATGGCGGCGCCGAGATAGGAGCGGGATCCGCCGGCCTCGGTCGCCGGCGCGGTGGATGACGCACTCAGGTCGGGGGTGGGCGAAGACGCCTCAACGGACTTCTGCAAGAGGGTGCGGCTTTCATGTCGGCCACCTGAGAACGCCCATACCCCCCGGCGCCGTTCCCTGGGCGGCGCCGATCAGACGGCGACGGCGCCGCCGGTGAGGCTTTCCAGCCAGCCGAAGAAGGCCGGCAGGAGGAAGCGGATCACCCCCTCGATGATCAGAATCAGCAGAATCGGCGAGAAGTCCAGGCCCCCGGGCGCGGGCAGGAAACGGCGAAACGGCGCCAGCATCGGCCTCACCACCGCTTCGAGAAAACGCGAGATCGAATAGACGATGCGGTTGCGCAGATTGACGATCTGGAAGCTGATCAGCCACGACAGCACCGCGTAGGCGACAACCAGCCAGATGATCAGTTCGAGAATATTGCGGACGATGAAATAGATGAATTCCAGGACGGCATACATGTCGGGGGTCCGCGCTCCAGGGGCGCGCGCTTGGTAGTCCGCGCCGCCCCCCGCTGGCAAGGCGCGGGACCGCCGATTTCTTGACACCGCCGTGGCCCCTCCCGTATGTGCCGCGCTCCGCCGCCTCGGGACAAAAAGGGGGCCGTAGCTCAGATGGTAGAGCGCCTCGTTCGCAATGAGGAGGTCAGGGGTTCGATTCCCCTCGGCTCCACCACGCCCGCGCCGGCGGCGAAAGCATGAAGACCCGCGCCGCCGTCGCCTTCGAGGCTAGACAACCTCTGGAGGTGGTCGAGGTCGATCTCGAAGGGCCGAAGGCCGGCGAGGTGCTGGTCGAGATCATGGCCACCGGCATCTGCCACACCGACGCCTACACCCTGGACGGCCTGGACAGCGAAGGGCTGTTCCCCAGCATCCTCGGCCACGAGGGCGCCGGCGTGGTGCGGGAAATCGGCCCGGGAGTGACCAGCGTCGCGCCCGGCGATCACGTCATTCCGCTCTACACACCCGAGTGCCGGCAGTGCAAATCCTGTCTCAGCGGCAAGACCAACCTGTGCACCGCCATCCGCGCCACGCAGGGGCGGGGGGTGATGCCGGACGGGACCAGCCGCTTCTCCTACCAGGGCAAAACCATCCACCACTACATGGGCTGTTCCACGTTCTCGAACTTCACCGTCCTGCCCGAGATCGCGGTGGCCAAAATCCGCGACGACGCGCCGTACCAGAGCGCCTGCTACGTCGGCTGCGGGGTCACCACCGGCGTCGGCGCGGTGGTCAACACCGCCAAGGTCGAGCCGGGCGCCAACGCCGTCGTCTTCGGCCTCGGCGGCATCGGCCTCAACGTCATCCAGGGCCTGCGGATGGTCGGCGCCGACATGATCGTCGGGGTCGATGTCAATCCCTCCAAAGAGGACTGGGGCCGGCGCTTCGGCATGACCCACTTCGTCAACCCCAAGACCGTCGATGGCGACATCGTCGCCCATCTGGTGGCCCTGACCGGCGGCGGCGCCGACTACACTTTCGACTGCACGGGAAACACCACCGTCATGCGCCAGGCTCTCGAGGCCTGCCACCGCGGCTGGGGCGAATCGATCATCATCGGCGTCGCCGAAGCCGGCAAGGAAATCGCCACCCGGCCGTTCCAGCTGGTCACCGGCCGGGTCTGGCGCGGCTGCGCCTTCGGCGGCGCCAGGGGGCGCACCGACGTGCCCAGGATCGTCGACTGGTACATGTCCGGCAAGATCGCCATCGACCCGATGATCACCCATGTCCTCACCTTGGGGGACATCAACCGGGGCTTCGACCTGATGCACGCCGGCGAGAGCATCCGCTCGGTGGTGGTGTACTGATAGGGATCATCCAGGCCGTGGATTGCGCGCGCCGGCGCGCCCAAATCGGCAACACGAACTCAATTCGAAGAAAGACGAATTGAGATCATGTCGCCATTTGGGTCGGACTTCGCTTGCGGGCGATCGACGCGAGCGCGGTCGCTTGCCGGGTTGGCCAACGCGAGGACGCCCCCTCCGTCACGGCGCGAGAAAGAGCGCCGCGCCACCCCCCACCTTCGCTGCGCTCGATTGGAGGATGGAAGGAAGTCGAACCCGCCCTATCCTCCCACGCCCGCTTGCGGGGGAGGGGGACCACCTCGCCGCAGGACGAGGTGGTGGAGGGGGCGCAAAGCCACGAACGCCGCCGCCCATCCGTTCGCCAAGCTCCGAATCTCTGCCTGGCTACCAGCGCCGCTTGCTGGCCCAGACCAGATAGCCCCGCTCGTCACGGCCGGCGTAGCCGTAGGTCTCGTAGCCGCCGCCCTGGGCCTGGCGCCACGGCGGGCCGTCGCCGCGGGCAACGTCGCCGTGGATCTGGCGGTCGCGGCATGGCTCGCACAGGCCGGGTCCGCCCGGCCGGCCGCCTTCGCCGCCCCAGGACCAGGCGTAGCGATGGCCGTCGCGCTGGCCCTCGACGTGGCCGCTCTCGGTGGTGAATTCCCGGCGCTCGTAGCCGTAGCGGGCGCCGTCGCCGTCGCCGCCTCGGGCGAAGGCCCGGGGCGGGGAGCCCCAGTCGCCGTGGGGGCGCGCGTCGCGGCCGGGGAAACCGTGGGTGGCCAGTTCGCGGCGATAGACCCGCGCCTGGCTGACGGCAACGCCGTCGTCCTCGCGGTTCCAGGC
>DASRLN010000183.1:0-4986 GCA_035648435.1 Caulobacteraceae bacterium | reverse complement strand
GGTCGGAATAGGGCGCCAGCAGAGCCGCGCCGCGCGATCCCAGCGCGCCGTCGGCGAACAGCTTGATGCCCCGCAGACGCACCCGGCCGGTCGGATCGGCGGTGGGTCCGGTGGCCAGCACCTCGGCGCTCGAAGCCGGCGTCGTCATATAGGCATCGACCCGCAGGCCGAGCACGCTCTGGCCGGCCAGGCGCCGCAGGATGTCGAGGTCCATCTGATCGACGCTCATGGCGTGGACGCCGGTCCAGCCGCGCGAGCGGTAGAGCTTGTCGGCGCGGATCAGGGCCTCGCGCCTCATCGCCGCGTCCGGCCGCGGCAGCCGGCTCTCGACGAGATCCTTGGCGTTATCCACCAGCATGCCGGTGGGCTCGCCCTTGGCGTCGCGGAGGATGTCGCCGCCACTGGGCGCGATGGTCGAGGCGGTGACGCCGCCCAGCGCCAGGGCGCGGGAGTTGGCGACGGCGGCGTGGCCGTCGGACCTGTTGAGATAGACCGGCCGGTCGGCGACCACGGCGTCGAGATCGGCGCGGGTCGGGAACCGTCCCTCGGGCCAGTGGGTCTCGATCCACCCGCCGCCGACGATCGGACCGGAGGGCTGGCTCACCGCCCAGGCGCGAAGGCGCGACTGAACCTCGGCGATCGACGCCGATCCGGTGAGATCGAGCATCATGTCCCGAAGGCCGATCTCCGCCAGATGGGCGTGGCAATCGACGAACCCCGGAAAGGCTGTCGCGCCGGCCAGGTCGATGCGCCGAGCGTCCGGCGCCGCGGCGATGGCTCCGGCGAGCGGTCCGGCGAAGACGATCATCTCGCCACGCGTGGCCACCGCCTCGACGCGTTCGCCCCCCGCCCGCCCGGTGTAGATCGGGCCGCCGGTGATCAGCAGGCCGGGCCCGGCGGCGAGGCCCGCGCGGGGAAGAGCCGCCGCCGCACCGGCCAGGGCCAGGGCGCTTCGGCGCGTCAGGGCGTGGTTCATGTTCGGGTCTCCAGGGTTTCGAGGAATTCCAGCAGCGCGGCGTTGAAAGCCGCCGGCTGATCGATGTTGGCGGCATGGCCGGCGCCCGGAATCACCACCTTCTTCGCGCCGGGGATCTTGGCCGCCATGTAGTCGGAGGCGGCGAGGAACGGCGTGTCGTCGGCGCCCACCACCACCAGGGACGGGACGGCGATGGTCGGCAGGCTGGAGATCACCCGGTCGTCCTTCTGGGTCAACATGCCGCGCGCCGCCTTCGCGAGGCCATCGGCGGAACGATGGCTGCTGGTCCGCATTTCCGGCGACCCGGCCGCGAGGCGCCCCAGGCCCTCGCTCTCCCAGCGGTCGGCGGTCTTCAAGGCGTTGCGGTTCCACCCATCGCGCGCGTCGTCGTTGCGGTAGCCGGGGCCGGTGTCGATGATCAGCAGGGCGCGAACCCGCTCGGGGTGAGCGAGGTGGAAGGCGAGGCTCATGTAGCCGCCCAGCGACAGCCCGCCGACGATCGCCCGCTCGGCGTGGGCGGCGTCCAGCAGCGCCGCCATGTCGGCGACCGTCGCCGCCTCACTGTAGGCGGACGGATCGCCCGGATAGTCCGACCGGCCGTGGCCCTGCATGTCCCACATGATCAGCTTGTGGTTCTTCGACAGCGCCTCGATCTGGCCGCGCCACATCTGCGAGGTCGCCGAATAGCCGTGACTGAGCAGCAGCGCCGGCCCCTCGCCGTGGACCTCGTAGTAAATATCGACGCCGTCGCGGCTGAGCGTGGCCATGCTCGCTTCCCCTCTTTCTTCGGAGCGCGGGCTTCCAGCCCGCATGGCGCCGCCGGCCAGAGCGGGCTGGAAGCCCGCGCTCCGATCCATGTCTACGCGCTCACAAAGTGGCGCTCACTCGAAAAATCGGCATTGTCTGGCCATGACCCGATCAAGAATGCTTTGCCTCGCCGCATTCGCGCTGTTCGCGGCGACCTGGTCGCCGGCCCGGGCCGCCGACGCCGAGCACGCTCGCTGGCTGCGCGAAGCCGCCGCCACGACCATCGTCCGCGACGACTGGGGGATCGCCCACGTCCACGGCGGAACCGACGCCGACGCGGTGTTCGGGGCGATCTATGCTGAGGCCGAGGACGACTTCAACCGCGTCGAGGCCAACTACATCACCGCCCTGGGCCGCAACGCCGAGGTCGATGGCGAGAGGGGGATCTGGAGCGATCTGCGGATGAAGCTGTTCATCGATCCGGTGGACCTGAAGGCGCGATACGCCTCGAGCCCGCCCTGGCTGAAGACCCTGATGATCGCCTGGGCCGACGGACTGAACTTCTATCTTGAGCGCCATCCGGCGGTGAAGCCGAGGCTGATCACGCGCTTCGAACCGTGGATGGCGCTGGCCTTCAGCGAGGGCAGTATCGGCGGCGATGTCGAGGACGTGGCGCTTCGGCCGCTGGAAGCCTTCTATGGCGGACGACCGGCCCCGCCGCCGGCGCCGAGCGAAGCGCGCCTGGAGGAGCCGACCGGCTCCAACGGCTTCGCCATCGCGCCGTCGAACACCGCCAGCCACCACGCCCTGCTGCTGATCAATCCGCATACCTCATTCTTCTTCCGCGCCGAGCTGCAGATGACCAGCGACGAGGGCCTGGACGCTTACGGCGCGGCGACCTGGGGACAGTTCTTCCTCTACCAGGGCTTCAACCCGCGGCTGGGCTGGATGCATACCTCCAGCGGCGTCGATGCGGTGGACGAGTTCGCCGAGACCATCGTCCACAAGGATGGCCGGCTCTATTATCGCTATGGTGAGGAACTGCGGCCGGTGACCGTTTCGACGATCGTCGTTCCCTACCGGGCCGGCGGCGCCCTGGCGCGCAGGACCTTCACCGTCTACCGCACCCATCACGGCCCGATCGTCCGCCAGGCGGGCGGCAAGTGGATCGCCGTCGCCCTGATGGTCAAGCCGGTCGAGGCGCTCAGCCAGTCCTGGCTGCGGACCAAGGCCCGCACCTTCGCCGACTACATGAAGGTGATGGCCTTTAAGGCCAACTCCTCCAACAACACCATCCTCGCCGACGCCGACGGCGACATCGCCTATCTCCACCCGCAGTTCATTCCCCGGCGCGACGACCGGTTCGACTATTCCAAGCCGGTGGACGGCGCCGATCCCCGGACCGACTGGCATGGACTGCATGCGCTGGACGAGGCGCCGCATCTGCTCAATCCGCCGATCGGCTGGATCATGAACACCAACGATTCGCCCTGGTCGGCGGCGGGTCCGGACAGTCCGCGCAAGGACGCCTATCCCCGCTACATGGATACCGCCGGGGAGAACATGCGCGGCCTCCATGCGGCCATGGTCCTGAGTGGGAAGAAGGATTTCACGACGAAGTCCCTGCTCGGCGCGGCCTTCGATCCCTTTCTGCCGGCCTTCGCCAGGCTGATCCCGCCGCTGCTCAGGGCCTGGGACGGCCTCGCCGCCGCCGATCCGCTCAAGGCCAGATTGGCCGACCAGATCGCCCTGCTGCGCGGCTGGGACGACCGCTGGGGTGTGGATTCCACCGCGACGACCCTGGCGGTGTTCTGGGGCGAGCGGCTGTGGGAAACCCAACTCGCCGGCGCCCGGCACGCCAACACGGCGATTTACGACTACCTGACGACCAGGGTTCCCCCGGCCACGCTCCTCACCGCCCTCGCCGACGCCTCCGACCGCCTGCAACGCGAGTTCGGCTCCTGGCGCACTCCGTGGGGCGAGGTCAACCGCTTCCAGCGCCTTACCGGCGACATCGTCCAGCCGTTCAGCGACGCCGGCGCCAGCATCCCGGTCGGCTTCACCTCGTCGAAATGGGGATCGCTGGCGGCGTTCGAAGCCAAGCCCTACCCCGGCACGAAGAAGTGGTACGGCACGAGTGGCAACAGCTTCGTCGCCGCGGTCGAATTCGGCGACAAGGTCCGCGCCGTCGCCGTCACCGCCGGCGGCGAGAGCGGCGATCCCAAGTCACCGCACTTCGACGATCAGGCCGCGCGATACGCGACGGGAAACCTGCGCGAGGTCTATTTCTATCCCGAACAGCTCGTCGGGCACACCGAGCGGACCTATCATCCGGGGTAGGACCGCAGTTCAGCTTCGCTCCGCGTCGCCTTCGCTTGGCGACCGCATGGGATTGAGCACCTCGACGACCCCACGGAAATGCCGTTCATTGTCGGTCACGGCCGTGCATCCGCCGACGCGGGCGATCGCCGCCACCAGCATGTCCATTGCGCTGCGAGGCGCACCGCGACGGGCGCCGTCCGCCATGATCTCGGCCCAGGCCACCGCCGCCGGCTCATCGAAGCCGAGAATCCGGCCGTGGAACAGCGCGGGCGGCCCGTCGGGGCCGACGTACCAGGCCTCGAGGTCCCGTCGTTTTCGTCCCTCGTCCTTCTGCAGGATTCCGCGCCGAATCTCCGCCAGCGACAAGGTCGAGATACAAAGATCGGCGTCCCGTTGCTCCACCATCCACGCCAACAGCGCTTCGGACGGACGTGGCTTGGTGGCGTTGCTGATAATGTTGGTGCCGAGCAGGTATCGCGTCACAGATCGATGTCTCTGCCGGAACCGTTATCCCTGTGGAGTTCGAGATCCGCTCCCACCATGGGCGACCGACGCAGGGCTGATAGGATGCCGCCCCGTTGCTCCGCCGCCGGTCGGATGCTCGCCGCGATTTGCGCGCGAAGCTCGCCGGCGGCGGCGTCGCCTTGCGCGAGGCGCTTGGCGACGGAGCGCAGCAAGCCTTTGTCGGCTTCCAGACCTCTGACCTCGAACCGATCCAAACCCTGGGCGCGCATGCGGCGCCGGTGACTTTCGACCGCTCTGCGCTGCGCGTCCGCCATCGTTGGTCTCCGGTCTATGACCGGTCATATAGCCGGTAACCGTTCGGCGACAAGAGCATTGTGGCCCTCACGCCCCCACGAATACGCCCGGCCGGCGCTCGTTCACCGCACGGACGCCCTCGGCGAAATCGGCGGTCTTGCGCAGCCAGGTCTGCTCGAGGA
>DASRLN010000182.1:0-2485 GCA_035648435.1 Caulobacteraceae bacterium | reverse complement strand
GAGGCCACGTTGTTGAAATAGTGCTGGGCGGTGTTCGCCGTGCCGCCGTCGGTGGAGAAATACCGGTCGGCGGTGGCGGAGTTGGTCAGCGCGCGCACGCCGTTGGCGGTGTAGTCGAACAGATCCTCCGGATAGTATCCGTCGCCCGCCACCCCGTCACCCGAATTGGCGCCGAAATTCATCTGCCGGCCCATGACCTCGGAGAGTTCGTGGGCGAGGAACGAGAAGGCGTCGGAATCGCCGGCCGGGACGTTGCCGCCGGCGGTGTTGGTGGTGTTGTAGATCCAGGTGCTGGTGGTATCGAGCCCCGACCAGCCGTCGATGGCGGCGTTGTTGGCCGTCACCAGTCCCAGCGCCTTGCCTTCGGCGGTGGTCATCGAGAACCCGCCATTGCCGCCGGCCGTCGGATCGGTGGCGGGCAGGGACGCCAGGGCGGTGGTGTCGTTGTCGGCCGTGAAGGCGGCCTTGAGCTGGGAGTAGCTGTATTGGTTGGTGTAGTTGCTCTGGCTCTCGGCGCCGGCGCCGCCGGGTATCGGCGATCCGTTGACCTCGCCCCAGCCCACGTCCCAATTGATGGTGATCGGGTTGCTGAACTCGCTGTCGAAGAACGCCGCGACGCCGGCCACGGTGGCCTTGAAGGCCGCCTCCTGCGGGTTGGTGGCGACGCTCGCGTCATAGATGATGTTGATGTTCATGGATCGTTCCCCCGAGGTGGCGCACGCCTGACGTTCGCCCTGGCGATCCGCCGTCAGACCGACAGTAGGTCGGCGGGCCGTCGCGGATCAAGGAGGAAAGTCGCCGGCGGGCGGCGCCTCACGCCGCCTGCGTGAATCTCGGCGCGACCAGGAACACATGGGCCGCCGGTTCGAGGCCCCCGCGGCTGGTGTTCTGGGCGCCCGCCGAGGGTCCGAAGGCGGCCATGGCGGCGATGAAGGCGTGCGGCGGCGGGGCGAGGGGCGATGTCGTCGAAAACCCGCCCGCCGTTCGACGGCGCCGGCGGCCAGCAGCATGGCCTCCATCAGGCTGGTCTTGCCGGCGCCGGTGGGACCCACCAGCGCCAGCACGCGAACCGCATCGGATTTTTGCCCAGACATGCCGATCCTCCCTCATCCCCGGGACCGTTGGTAACAGGCCCGCCGCCGTGAAAGCTACGCCGGATCATCGGTGAATTCGCGGACGAACGCGATTTCGTGATCGATGTCGGCCGTATCGCGAATCCCGGCTCAGGCCGCGTGGATGAACCTCGGCGAGGCGATCATCGAGGCGTGGCCCTGGTCGAGGTGCGCCGGGAGGGAAATCTGTCCGCTGGCCCGAGGCGCGAAGGCGGCCATGGCGGCGATCAAGGCGTGGGGCGGCGGGGCGAGGGGCGCTGACGCCGACGGGCTCGCCGCCGGATCGACGATCCGGGTTCCGACACCGCCGGCCCCCAGGCTGGTGGCGAAGGTGTGGCCGACATAGTTGCCGATCAGGCCGATCCTGGCGGTGTGCGTCCCGTCGGTGACGGTGAGCACGCCGCTGGTCGCCGAGCCGCTGAAGGTGGCCTTGGTCACGCCGCTGGTGAAGGTGATGTCGGCCAGATCGAGCGCATTGGCGCCGGTGGTGGAGAGGCCCTGGATCTTGCCGGTGGTGTAGCCGATCGACTGGCCCAGCTCGAGGGTTCCGGTCGAACCGCTGGTGAACACCACGTTCTCGTTGAAGGCCCCGGCGAAGTCAAGGGGACGCTCGATTTCGCGGGCGCGTTCAATCAGAACGTGGTGTTCACCAGCGGGGCGACCGGCACGCTCGAACTGGCCCATTCGACCGGCTACACGACCGGCAAGATCCAGGGCCTTTCCACCACCGGCGCCAATGCCCTCGATCTGGCCGACATCACCTTCACCAGCGGCGTGACCAAGGCCACCTTCAGCGGCTCCGCGACCAGTGGCGTGCTCACCGTCACCGACGGGACCCACACCGCCGGGATCAACCTCATCGGCGACTATCTGGGCGCGAAGTTCGCCACCGTCTCCGACGGCCACGGCGGCACGCTGATTGCCGACAACCCGCCGCCCGCTCACTGGGCGCATGAGGCTTCCGGCGTCTTCGCGACGGCGGCGAACTGGACCGGCGGGGCCGTGCCGGGACCCGTCAACGATGCGATCCTCGATGCGGCCGGATCCACCGCCTACACGGTCACCAGCGCGGCGAGCCAGAGCGTCGCGTCGATCCAGACCGCTTCGACCGCCACGCTGAACATCACCGGCGGGGTGTTCACCGCCTCGAACGGCACGGGCGCCGGCGCCAACGCGGGAACGATCCTGGCGGCGGGCGGCGGGGTGACCATCGAGGGCGCGGTCGCCAACACCGGCCACCTGGCCGTCAACGGCGGCTCGATCACGGTGATGGGCGCGGTCACCGGCTCGGGCTATGGCGAGGTGGTCAAGGGGACCCTCGACTTCGCCGGGGCCTTCAACGAGAACGTGGTGTTCACCAGCGGTTCGACCGG
>DASRLN010000181.1:0-4929 GCA_035648435.1 Caulobacteraceae bacterium | reverse complement strand
CCCGGAGGCGCCGCGCCAGATCCACCAGCCCGGCCTCGCCAAGGGCCGGGGCGGCGGCTTTGACGAGGCCAGCGCACACCCCGTAGTCGTCGGCTGCCAGGAGTCCGAAGGCCTCGGCGGCGAGAAAGCCCGGATCGACGCCACCCATCCGCGCCCAGGTGGCGCCCAGGTCGGCCACGGCGGCGCGGAACACCGCGCCGGCCCGTTCGCCGGAATCCTCGATGCGGCGGAATACGCCTCGAGCCAGGGAGACGAAGCGGACGAGCCGCCCGGCGGCGGCGGCCGGATCGGTCACGGCCAGGCCCCCGGCGATGGCGGCGCGCAGGCCGCCCAGTTCGGCGGCGAAGGCCTTGGACCTGTCCCAGGAGACCGCCCCGCGCGCGGCCGTCAGGGCGGCCAGACGCTTGTCGATGGCCTTGATCTGCGCCGCCGGCCCTCCGGCCTCGGCGGCGGCGAGCACCAGGCGCTTGCGCACCGAGGCGTCCGCCACGCCCAGCTCAATCAACAGCCGCGCCAGCCGCGGCGCCCCGAGCGCCGCCAGGGTCTCTTCCGAAAGCGCGTTATTCCTGGCCACGGGGTGGATTTAACGAAAGCGCCTCGGCGCCGCCAGGGATGGCGGCGTGGCGATCGACGCCGCCTTGTCAATGCGAGACTGGACAGGGGAGACCGCCGCTGCTTCAGCTTCCTTGAGCCGACCCAGGAGCGAACGGAGACCATGACCACGCTCGACAACAGGCCGAACACCGCCCTCCTCGTCATCGACATGCAGAACGCCGTCGTCGAGCGGGCTCACCGACGCGACGCGGTCGTGGCCAATATCGGCGTCCTCGTCGAGAAGGCGCGGCGCGAGCGGGTTCCCGTCGTCTGGGTCCAGCACCACGGCGGCCAGCTCGCCAAGCGAAGCGACGGCTGGCGGATTGTCCCCGAGCTGACGCCCGGCGACGCCGAGCCGCTCATCGAGAAGACCTATGGCGATGCCTTCGAGGCGACCACCCTCGAGGCCGTGCTGTCGGGCTTCGCCGTGGGCCGGCTGGTGGTCGCCAGCGCCCAGACCGACGCCTGCGTCCGCTCGACCCTCCACGGGGCCCTGGTCAGGGGCTATGACGCGATCCTCGTCGGCGACGCCCACACCACCGAGGACCAGACCGCCTGGGGCGCGCCGCCGCCGGACCAGATCATCGTCCACACCAACCTCTACTGGACCCATCAGACGGCGCCGGGGCGGACGGCTGGGACCGTCGAGACCGGGAACGTCGATTTCGCGGGCGCGCCCGGAAGGCCCGCGCGACGACCGTCCGCCGCTTGACGGAAGATTACGCCTGTAGTCTATAAAACCTACAGACGTAATATGAGGAAACCGCCATGCCGTCCCAACTCCATCTCGCCCTCGTCGGGCCGTTGACGCCGATCACCGTCTTCCAATACGCCGGGACGCTCCAGAAGCTCATCATCGTCGTCCTGATGGTGTCGATCCTCGCGGCTTTGGCGGTTCTGGCGTTGAAGCTGACGCCTCGGGCGCGCCTTTCGGGTGGTTCCGCGTTTCTGTCCGGACTGCGGCTCGGCGCGCCGATCATCGGCCTCCTCGGGGCCTGCGATTCCGGGCTCAACATGACGCTCGCCGTCGCCAGCATCCCGATCGAGCCGACCCTGAAGATGCTGGCGCCGGGCATCGCCGAATCCTTCCTGATGGTCGGCCTCGGCTTCCTTGCCGGGGCCATCGCGGTCGTCGGCCACTGGGCCGTGGAATCACGGATCGACCGGCAGGTGCTGGGCGCCTGAGCGGTGTCGTTCCGCGTCCATATCACCGAGGCCGAGAGCGAGGTGCTCGCCGCTCTCTGGCGGAAGGGTCCGCTCACGCCGGCCCGGCTCCTGGAGGCCGTGAAGTTCCGGCGGGATTGGGGCGACGCCACCATCAAGACCCTGCTCGGGCGGCTGTTGCGAAAGAAGGCCGTGCGCTCACAACGAGAAGACGGTCGATTGCTCTACCATCCCTTGATCACCCGCGAAATCTACGTTGCCGGTGAAGTCGAGGCGCTGATCGGTCGCTTGTTTGATGGCGATCCGCGGAAGTTGGCGCAATACCTGTCCGCGATATCAAGACATTCAGCGAACGACGGGGGCCGGAGTCCCTGAATCAGGGCGGGGCGCCTTGGTCGGCGTTGATTCACCCTTCTTCTCCTCTTCTCCCGTCGTCGCCGGGCGGCAGTCCCGGCGACCCAGGAACACCGGCGTTCGACCTGGCCGCGCCCGGGCGCGGCCATTGCAGGGTTCGCGTGCTTGGTGGCCGCGACTGACGCCCGGCCATGATGGTCTCGTGGGGAGGATCATCGCAGTACCCGGCAAAACGTCCGAATTGGAGCATTTGTTCTCGAGCGTCGCCTTAGTGGACGGCGCCGGCTGAACGTCCCGCCGCCACGGGCGTTGATTGGGCCGTGAGCCCCCGCCGCCATCTTCCCCGAACGATAGCCGAGCTTCCGGTCGGCATCGACACCGCCCCGATGGAGGCCGCGCTCGCCGACGCCTTGCCGGCGGGTGAGGGCTGGTGGTTCGAGCCGAAGTGGGACGGCTTCCGCTGCCTGGCGTTCCGGGCCGGCGACGAGGTCGAGCTGCGCGCCAAATCGGGCAAGTCCCTCAGCCGCTATTTCCCCGACCTCGCCGAGGCGCTGCGCCGACTGCCCGTTCCCTGCTTCGTAATCGACGGCGAACTGGCCATTCCGATCGGCGGCGTCCTCTCCTTCGACGCCCTCCAGATGCGCCTGCATCCGGCGAGGAGCCGGGTGCTGAAACTCGCCGGCCAGTCTCCCGCCCGCCTGATCGCCTTCGACTGCCTGGTTGGATCGGCCGGCGCCAGCCTGATCCCGCGCGCCTTCGCCGAACGGCGCCGGTCCCTCGAGGCTCTGATCGCCTGCTTCGCCGCCCAGCCGACGGTCATCCTCACCCCCGGGACCGCCGACCACGCCGAGGCGGCGGGGTGGCTGGAACGGGTGGGAGGCGATCTCGACGGGGTGGTCGCCAAGGCCCTCGGCGAGGCCTACGCGCCGGGCAAGCGCGCTCTGGTCAAGGTCAAGCGCTATCGCACCGCCGACTGCGTGGTCGGCGGCTGGCGCGCCGAGACCGGCGGTCGCGCGGTGGCCTCCCTCCTGCTCGGTCTCTACGACGGGGAGGGCCTCTTGCATCACGTCGGCTTCACCTCGGCGATCAGCGACGCCGACCGCCCGGCCCTGACCCGCCGGTTGGAGGCCCTGGCCGGACCCTCGGCCTTCGCCGGTAAGGCGCCGGGGGCGCCGAGCCGCTGGAGCGGCGAGCGGTCGGCCGACTGGCGGTCCCTGCGGCCCGAGCTGGTGGTCGAGGTTCGCTATGACCATGTCACCGGCCAGCGGCTGCGCCATGGCGCCGGCCTCGTCCGTTTCCGCCCGGACAAGGCGCCCGCCCAGTGCGGTCTGGGTCAGCTGCGGTCCGAGGCGCCGCCGGCCCGGCTCGCCACCGGTCTGGCGCCCTGACCTTCAACGCGAGGAGAGAGACCATGCCGGCCGTATCGACCATCGGCTACGAACGCGCCACGCTGGCCGAAGTCATCGATCGTCTGCGCCGGGGCGGCGTGGACATTGTCCTGGACGTGCGCGCGGTCGCCGCCTCGCGCCGGCCGGGATTCTCCAAGACCATACTCGCCGCCAGCCTGGAGGACGCCGGCATCGCCTATCGCCACCTCCGGACCCTCGGCACGCCCAAGTCCGGGCGCGAGGCGGCGCGGGCCGGCAAGACGTGGCTGATGCGCGAAATCTTCACCGCCCACCTCGAAGAGCCCGCCGCCCAGGCCGGTCTCGCCGAGGCCGCCGACATCGCCGCCAGTCGCCCGGCCGCCCTGCTCTGCTACGAAGCCGAGGCCGCCAAGTGCCACCGCGCCATCGTCGCCCTGCGCATCCAGTCCGCCAACGGCGGCGACATCATCGACCTCTGAGAACTTGGCGCCGCCGAGCCGTCATGGCCTCGCCAGCCACCGGAAGACCTTAGCTGACCGGTGTCTTCGGTTGGGTTAGTCAGGGAGCCGGTCGGCGCGTTCAAGGCAACCGCCCTTCGCCACTCTCGCCGTCCAGCCCACGGAGCCCCGCCCATGACCCACGACCTCCTCGACCCGGCGACCTTCGCGGCCGGCCATCCGGTGGAACTCTATCGTCAGCTCCGAATCACTTCGCCGGTCCATCGCAACCCAGAGCCGGCTGGGCCGGGGTTCTGGGCTCTGACCCGCTATGCCGACGTGTTCGCGGTCGATCGCGACTTCCAGACCTTCTCCTCCGAACCCACGATCATGATCGAAGATCCGCTCGGCGAGGCGGCCGGCATGCTGGGCGAAGCGAGGATGATGCTGATGATGGATCCGCCCCACCACACCGCCTTCCGCAAGCTGATCCGCGCCGAATTCACCCGTCCGGCCGCCGCCGGCAAGGGGCCGCGCCTGGGCGAACTCGCCCGGACCATCGTCAACCAGGTGATTGAGACCGGCGAATGCGATTTCGTCGCCGAGGTGGCCGGCGAGATGCCCTCCTATGTGATCGCCGAGCTGATGGGCCTGCCGCTCGCCGACGGCCGCGAACTCTACAAGCTCACCGAGACCATCCACTCCGCCCCCGAGACCCTGCCGCCGGGCGCCGGCCGCGAAGCGGTGCTGGCGATGTTCGCCTACGCCTCGGGGGTGATCGCCGAGAAGCGCGCCCGGCCGGCCGACGATCTGGCCACTCGCCTCTTGGCCGCCGAGGTCGAGGGTCGCCGCCTGACCGACCCGGAATTCCTGCTGTTCTTCCTGCTGCTCATCGACGCCGGCGGCGACACCACCCGCAACCTGCTCTCCGCCGGCCTCCTGGCGCTGCAGCGGAACCCCGATCAGCGCGCCTGGCTGCTGGCCGATCTGACCGGCCGCCTGGCTTCCGCGCG
>DASRLN010000180.1:0-13425 GCA_035648435.1 Caulobacteraceae bacterium | reverse complement strand
GTTGAATACATGCACTTGTCCGCCGGCATGTCGCCGACGTGCATGAGGCAGAAGATGTTGCCCACATTCAGGCCCTTGATCAGGTCCTCCATGCGCTGGCGCACCGTCTCCGGCGAGCCGGCGATGACGTGGCCGCCCTCGGTCAGATCCTTCCAGGTGAGCTCGCCGAAGCCCTTGGGCGGCGCATATTGTGAAAGCGCCCCGGCCTGGATGGTCTTGATCGTCCGATAGCCGGGCGCATCGGCGAAGCCTGGATAGACGTGCAGGCAGCGGTTGTAGAAGTAGTGCAGGTGTTCGGCATAGAGCCGCTCGGCCTCGGCGTCGGTGTCGGCGACGCAGATGGTCTGGGCGAAGCCGGCCCGATAGGGCGAAGTATCGGGCGCGTTGCGTTCGGCCACCCGGTCCCAGTAGCCCTGCAGCAGGGCCTTGGCCCGGATGTAGCCGGTGAAGCTGAGGTAGGAATACGAGTAGGTGTTGTCGATGCAGAAATCGTAGGTCTCCACCGAGCCGCCGCCCGGAATGTGAACCGGCGGATGGGGCTGCTGAATCGGCCGCGGCCAGATGTTGACGTGCCGCAGCTTGTTGTAGCGGCCGTTGAAGGCGAACGGCTCGCGCGTCGTCCAGGCCTTGATGATCAGTTCGTGCGCCTCGGCGTATTTCTCCCGGGTCAGGGCCGGGATCTGGCCGTAGCAATAGTTGGTGTCCATCGAGGTGCCGACCGGAAATCCGGCCACCAGCCGCCCGCCCGAGATGCAGTCGAGCATGGCGAATTCCTCGGCCACCCGCACTGGCGGATTATAGAGGGCGATCGAATTGCCGAGGACGACGATCGCCGCGTCGCGGGTGCGCCGCGCCAGGCCGGCGGCGATGAGGTTCGGCGAAGGCATGATGCCATAGCCGTTCTGGTGGTGCTCATTGACCCCGATGCCGTCGAAGCCGAGCGTGTCGGCGTATTCCAGGAGGTCCATGTAGGTGTTGTAGACCTCGTGGCTCCTGGCCGGATCGAACAGGTTCTGGTCGATATCGACCCACACCGAGCGGTTCTTCTCGCGGAAGTCGTCGGGGAGGTACGGCCACGGCATCAGATTGAACCAGGTGAACTTCATGGCCATCCTCCTCGTCGCCCAGGTTTCGCGCCGGGCCTTGGTTATCGCCGTTCAGGAGGAACCCTAGGAGGGCGCGCCGCGACGTGCAATCGTCTTCCAAACGACGAGTTCGCGCGGAAGGGGGCGAGGCGATGAAAACCTGGCGGATCGGCGTCATCGGCCTGGGCCAGCGCATCGCGCACGTCCTGGCGGCGATGAAGGAGGTGGGCTGGGATCTGGTGGTCGCCGCCCACGTCGATCCTGCCCCAGTGGGCGCGCCCATTCTCGCCGTGGCCGCCATCGACGCCGGCCGCGCCTTCGATACCCCGGGGGCGTTGCTGGCCGCCGGCCCCTTCGATCTGATCATGATCGGCTCGCCCAATCATCTTCATCTCGAACACCTTGAAGCGACCTTCACCGCCGGCTGGCCGATCTTCGCCGAGAAGCCGATCGTCCGGACGGTGGAGGAGACCCTCCGTCTGGCGCGCATCCTGGCGCGAACCGCCGCGCCGCCGCTCCACATCGGCCTGGTGATGCGCTCGATGCCGATCGTCCGCGAGGTCATCGCCCGCATCGATCGGGGCGAGCTGGGCGCGGTGGTCTCGATGGACGCCACCGAACACCTGCATCCCGAACACGGCGGCTATCTCGCCCGCAACTGGCGGCGGCGCATGGAATGGGGCGGATCCTACCTCCTCGACAAGGTCTGCCACGACTTCGATATCTTCGGCCGCATCGCCGGCTCGCGCGCCGCCAGGGTGGCAAGCTTCGGCGGTCGGAGCATCTTCCGCGCCGATCGCGGCGACGCGGCGCGGACCTATGACGATGGATCGCCGGCCTACGCCCTGCGTGACGCCGGCTGGGCGGGGGCGAACGACGCCTTCCAGTCCGACATGGATGTCGCCGATCACCAGACCGCCACCGTCCACTATGCCGGCGGCATGGCGCTCGCCTTCCACTCCAACAGCCACGTCGCCCTGCAGGAGCGGCGCTGGTACGTCGCCGGAACTAAAGCAACCCTGATCGCTGACCTGGTCCGCAACCGCCTGATGATCCGCGGCTCCATGAGCCGCGGCAAGCCCGAGCGGATGGAATTTGGCAATCTCACCGATGACAATCACAACGGCGCCGACCAGGCCATGGCCCTAGACCTCCTCGCCGCCCTCGAGGGCCGCGCGCCCTTCCCGGTGACGGCCGAGGAATCGATGGAGGCAGGTCTCACGGTGATGGCCATCGACCGGGCCATGGACGACGGCATGGTGATCGATTGCGCGCCCATGTGGGCCGACTATGACCTCGCCTTGACCGCCTGAGGAGAACTCGAATGACACCAACCCTGCCCATCCCCGGCGGCTGCAACTGCGGCGAGGTTCGCTACCGTCTCACGGGCCAGCCGCTCACCTGCTATGTCTGCCATTGCCACCTCTGCCAGAAGCGCACCGGCAGCGCCTTCAGCATGCAGCTCGTCATCCCGGGCGATGCGCTCGAGTTCACGGCTGGCGAGCCCAAGCCGACCGAGCGGCGGCTGGCCAGCGGCCAGCGACACACCTCGCGCATCTGCCCGTCATGCTGGTCGCGGATCTCGACGCGGCGCGAAGGTGCGCCGGTGGTGATACTTCGCGCCGGCACTCTGGACGACACTGCCTGGCTCCGCCCGGTCGCCCAGATCTGGACCAGCAGCGCCCTACCGTGGGCGCTGCTCCCCGACGACGTTCTCTCATACGCCGAACAGCCGGCCGACTTCGGCCCGATGGTGGCGGCCTGGAGTGAGCGGCCCGCGACCTGAAGCGAGGAACGCGGCCGTTGGAACGCTTCCCCCATCAGGCTAAGGATCAGGGGACGAGAGAACCACGGAGAATTGCGATGACCCCGGCCGACGGCGCCGTTCAGCGCCAGGAGACCGCTCCGCCGCCGTTCAATCCGCTGCCGATGAAAGGCGCGGACGTGCGCGTCGAGCACCGGGCCGATGGCTCGATCGTCATCGCTTCCAACCATTCGCCGGGCGAGGGTCCCGCCTCCATCGCCCGGCTGTTCGCCGATCGCGCCGGCGAGCATCCGGACCGGCCGCTGCTGATGCAGCGCGAGCCGGGGCACGGTCCCTGGCGCGGCGTGACCTATGGCGAGGCGCTGCGCGCCGCCGAGGGGATTGCCCAGTGGCTGCTCGATCGCGGCCTCGGGGCCGGCGACGCGATCATGGTTCTGTCGGCCAATTCGGTTTCCCATGGCCTGGTGATGCTCGGCGCCTACACCGCCGGCGTGCCCGTGGCCCCAATCAGCCCGGCCTATTCCCTGCTTTCCAGCGATCACGCCAAGCTGAAGCACTGCTTTGCGACCATCCGGCCGAAGGTGGTGTTCGCCGAGAGCGGGGAAGCCTTCGCTCGCGCCTTCGAAACCCTGCGGGCGCTCCAGGCTGATCTCCTGTTTGTCACCGCCGACGGCAAGGGCGACGGCGCCGTCCTGCTCGACACTCTCACGGCCACGGCGCCGACCCCGGCCGTGGAGGAGGCCCGCGCCGCGCTCGGTCCCGCGTCGGTGGCCAAATATCTCTTCACTTCGGGATCCACCGGCATGCCCAAGGGCGTCCCCCAGACCCACGGCATGATGGCCGGCGTCATCGCCGGGCAGGAGGGCCTGCGCCTCGAGGCCGAAGCCGAAGCCGATGCGCCCCTGCCCCAGAGCCTGGAGTGGATGCCCTGGAGCCACATCTCGGCCGGCAACATCGGCTTCAACGGCAATCTGTGGGCGGGCGGCACGGTCTATCTCGACGAGGGCAAGCCGATACCGGGCCTGTTCGAGACGACGATCAAGAACCTCTATGAGATCTCGCCCCTGGTGTTCGGCTCGGCCCCGATCGCCTTTTCCATGCTGGCCGACGCCATGGAGCGCGATCCGGTGCTGCGCGCCGCCTTCTTCAAGCACCTGCGCTACATGGGCTACGGCGGGGCCACGCTTTCCGACGATCTCTACGGTCGCATGCAGGCCCTGGCGATCGCGGAGACCGGCCACCGGATCCCGCTGATCACCATGTACGGGGCCACCGAAACCCAAGGGATCACGGTCGTCCACTGGCAGACGGAGCGGGTGGGTCTGGTCGGCCTGCCGCTGCCGGGGATCACCCTCAAGCTGGTCTCCAACGGCGACAAGCTGGAGGTGCGGGTCAAGGGTCCGACGGTGACCACCGGCTACGTCGGCGATGCGGCGCGCACGGCGGAGGCCTTCGACGAGGAAGGCTTCTACAAGCTCGGCGACGCGGCGAAGTTCCTCGATCCCGCCGATCCGTCACAGGGCCTGGTCTTCGACGGCCGGGTGACCGAGGATTTCAAGCTCGATTCCGGCACCTGGGTGTCGGTCGGGACGCTTCGGCCGGACCTGGCGGCGGCGTGCAGCCCCTACATCTTCGACGCGGTGATCGCCGGTCAGGACAAGCCCTTCGCCGGCGCCCTGCTGTGGCCCTCCCCCGCGGGCTTGGCGACGGCGGCGGCCGAGCCGGGGACCGGATCTCCGATGGAAAAACTCACCGCCCGGCTCACCGAGCGCATCGCCGCCTTCAACGCCGCCGGCGGCGGGTCGTCGCGCCGGATCGGGCGCTTCACGATCCTCGCCGAACCGCCATCGCTGGACGCCGGCGAGATCACCGACAAGGGCTATGTCAACCAGCGCGCCACCCTCGAGCGGCGCAAGGATCTGGTCGCCGATCTCTATCGCGAACCCTCGCCAGCCGGCGTCATCCGTCCGTGATCGACCTCGCCGAGGGGCTTGGCGACGTCGCGCGGCGCCGGCTGGGCGGCGACGATATCGCCGGACTTGCGCGTCTCACCGCCGGCGCGACCCAGGAGATCTGGCGCTTCGACCTGGTCACGCGGGAGGGGGCGAAGCCGTTGATCCTGCGTCGCGCCCCAGGTGGAGAGCGGCTGTCCGCTTCGGCGGTCGGTCTCGAAACCGAGGCCGAACTGATGATCGCGGCGGCCAGGGTCGGCGTGCCCGAACCGGCCATTCTCCATGTGCTGACGGCGGACGAGGGCCTCGGCCACGGCTTCATCATGAGCTTCGTCGAGGGCGAGACGCTGGGCGGGCGGATCGCCCGGTCCGAGACGTTCGCCGAGACGCGGACCTTCCTCGCTCGCCAATGCGGAGAGATTCTGGCCCGCATTCACGCCATGGACGCAGCCGCGTTTCCGGGTCTGGTCCGCTCGACGCCGGGCGAACTCATCGCCCGCTATCTGGAGGCCTACAGGGCGACCGATTGGCCAAGACCGGTGTTCGAAGTGGCTTTCCGCTGGCTCGAGGCGCATTGCCCGGCGCCGCGGGCGATGAGCCTGGTGCATGGCGACTTCCGCAACGGCAACCTGATGGTCGGACCCGAAGGGGTGCGGGCGGTGCTGGACTGGGAGATTGCCCATATCGGCGATCCGATGGAGGATCTCGGCTGGATCTGCGCCAATCCCTGGCGATTCGGCGTGATCGACAAGCCGGTCGGCGGCTTTGGCGAACGCGGGGACCTGTGGGCTGGCTACGAGGGGGCCGGCGGCGCCTCGGTTCAACGCCAGGAGGCCCATTTCTGGGAGGTGTTCGGTTCGATGCGCTGGGGCGTCATGTGCGGCGGCATGGCCGCCGCCTTCCGCGCCGCCGACCCTTCGGTGGAGCAGGCGGTGATCGCCAGGCGAACCTCGGAAAACGAACTCGATCTGCTGCGATTGCTGGCGGCCTGAGGACCCCGTGCAGGACGAACCCAGACCTTCGGAGATCATCGGCGCCGTCGCCGCCTTCCTCAAGACCGTGGTCGTCGCCGAGACCACGGGCGCCGTGGCGTTTCAGGCGCGTGTGGCCGCCAACGCGCTGGAGATGATGCGTCGCCAACTCGAACTGGCGGCCGGCGAGGACGCGGCGGAGCAGGACCGTCTCACCGCGCTCCTGGCCATGGACGGCGATCTGACAAGCCTCAACCGCGAACTCGCCGCGCGCATCGCCCGCGGGGACATGAACCTCGCCACGCCTGGACTGAAGGCCCATCTGTGGGCCACCACCCTGGCCAAGCTCGCCGTCGATCAGCCGACCTATGCCGCCTATCGCGCGGTCCTCGCCCAAGGCGCGGACCCCGTCCGTTAGCAAGGAGCCGACCATGGACTTCGCCCTCGATCCCAACCTGACCGCCTATCTCGCCGAACTCGACGCTTTCATCGAGGCGGAGATCAAGCCGCTCGAACAGCGCGACGACAACATCCGCTTCTTCGACCACCGCCGCGAACACGCCCGCACCGACTGGGACAACGACGGCCTGCCGCGCCCCGAATGGGAGGCGCTGCTGGGCGAAGCGCGCAAGCTCGCCGACGTCGCCGGGCATCTGCGTTTCGCCTGGCCGAAGGAATACGGCGGCAAGGGCGGCTCGAACCTCGCCATGGCGGTCATCCGCGAACACCTCGCGGCCAAGGGCCTGGGCCTCCACAACGACCTGCAGAACGAGCACTCGATCGTCGGCAACAACCCCTTCGTGGTGATGTTCAAGGAGTTCGCCACGCCCGAGCAGTTCGAGCGCTACGGCGCCGACCTCATGGCCGGCAAGATCCGCTCCGGCTTCGGCCTGACCGAGCCAAACCACGGCTCCGACGCCACCTTCATGGAGACCCGCGCGGTCCCCCAGGAGCGCGACGGGGTGGCCGGGTGGCTGATCAACGGCGAGAAGATGTGGACCACCGGCATGCATGTGGCGACCCACTGCATGGTCTTCGCGCGCACTAGCGGCGCCGATGGCGACGCCGGTGGTATCACCGTCTTCCTGGTTCCGGCCAAGGACCCAGGCGTCAAGATCGAGGAGTGGCTGTGGACCTTCAACATGCCCACCGATCACCCTCGGGTCAGCTTCACCAATGTCTGGATTCCCGACGAGGCGATCTGGGGCGAGGTCGGGCGAGGGCTCGGTCTCGGTCAGAGTTTCGTCCACCAGAATCGCATCCGCCAGGCGGCCTCGTCTCTGGGCGCGGCGGTGTTCTGCGTCGAGGAAAGCGTGAAATACGCCCGCCGGCGCAAGCCGTTCGGCAAGCCCCTGTCGGACAACCAGGCGATCCAGTTCCCGCTGGTGGAACTGGCCACCCAGTGCGAGATGCTGCGCCTGCTGATCCGCAAGACCGCCTGGGAGATGGACGCCATGCCGCACAAGGAGGTCGAGCGGCAGATCTCCGACAAGGTCTCGATGTGCAACTACTGGTCTAACCGTCTGGTCTGCGAGGCCGCCGACCGGGCCATGCAGGTCCACGGCGGCATCGGCTATTCCCGCCACAAGCCCTTCGAACACATCTATCGCCACCATCGCCGCTATCGCATCACCGAAGGCTCGGAAGAGATCCAGATGCGCAAGGTCGCTGCGTTCCTGTTCGGCTACTTGGGGCCGAGGAAGAAGGAGTTCGCGGACCTCTATGGCGTGACGGCCTCGAGGTCCCAGCAATGAACGCCGCGCTCAGTTGAGTTCGATCACCAGGTTTCGCCCGACCGCCTTGGCCGCGCGCCTCAGCGTGGTCAGTGTCACCGACGGATTGGCCGGATCGAGAAGGCGGTCGAGTTGCTGTCGAGTGGTGCGCATGCGTCGGGCCATGGCGGCCTTGTTCAAACCCTCAGCCTTCATCGCGCCTCGCAATTGCTCGGCGAGCAGCGCTTTGATCGCCAGTTCCTCCACCTCCTCGCGCAAACCCTCGGCGTCGAGAAAGTCTTCGAAGCTGGACCCAATGCGGCCGGTTCCTGGAGTCTCACTCATCACATCACCTCTTTCAGACGCCTGCGCGCCAAGTCCAGATACTCACTCGGTGTGGCCCGGCTCTTCTTGATGAAGGCGTGGAGCAACACCATTCGGCCGTTTCCAATCCCGAACAGCACCCTTGCGATCCGCCCGTCGCTGATGTCCGCCCTGACTTCGAAGAGGCCGGCTCCCATCGGCCTGCAGGACGGCAGTCCGATCGGCCAGCCGAATTCGACCTTGGCGATCGCCACGCCCAGAGTTCGGCGGTCACCGGCGTCGAGGTCCCGGAGCCAGGACCGGACCGGCTCGCTGCCGCCTGCCGATTGGTAGAAGTGGGCTGATAACCTCTTGGTCCGGTCGATCATTGAGCGGAAGTATGTCCCAAAAAAGGGACGCATAGTCAAGGCGTCCGTAGCCCCTCTCACGCCATGGCGGTAGGGTGAGGTCGAGCGCGCGCAACCACACTAAATCCCAGGACCCAAATCCCATGAACTCCGCCGACAGTTTCAGCGCCGACTACCAGGAGGCCCGCGCCAGGTTCCGCTGCGAGGCGGGCGACGCCGGCGGCGCGATCGAGAGCTTCGCCCATCCCGAGCGCGGGCCGGACGGCGGCGATCTTTCCACCGATATCGCCTGGTTCGGGCCGCGAACGGCGGAGAGGGTGCTGGTGATGATCTCGGCGACCCACGGCGTCGAGGGCTTCTGCGGTTCCGGCGCCCAGGTCGATTGGCTGCGTCGCGGCGAGGCCGGCCGCCTGCCCGACGGCCTCGGCGCGCTGATGATCCACGCCATCAACCCCTATGGCTTCGCCTGGCTGCGGCGGGTGACGCAGGAGAACGTCGATCTCAACCGCAACTGGGTCGATTTCAATTCGACCCTGCCGGTGAACGCCGGCTACGACGAATTGGGCGAAGCTATCTGCCCGGCGGAATGGACCGAGGAGAGCCAACGGGCGAACGCCGCGACGATCGGCGCCTACATCGCGCGGTGGGGGCCGGCGGCCTTCCAGCAGGCGGTCAGCGGCGGCCAGTACCGTCATCCCAAGGGCGTCTTCTATGGCGGCGACGCGCCGACCTGGTCGCGCGGCGCCCAGACGGCGATCTTCGAGGCCCATCTTCGCCAGGCCGGCCGGATCGCGATCATCGACTACCATACCGGGCTCGGCCCCTGGGGCTACGGCGAGCAGATCATCACCGAGGCGCCCGGCACGCCCGGTTTCCAGCGCGCCGCCGCCTGGTACGGCGCGGCGATCACCTCGCCGGAACCGGGCGGCGGATCGACATCGGCGCCGATATCCGGCGATGGCCTCACCGGCGCTCCCGAACTGCTCGGGCATGCCGAGGTCACCGGCATGGCCCTTGAGGTCGGCGTCCAGAGCCTGCCTGAGACCCTGCTCGCCCTGCGCGCCGACGCCTGGCTGCACGCCCACGGCGACCCGGCCTCACCCCAGGGCCAGGCGATCAAGGCCCAGATCCGCGACGCCTTCTACGGCGACCAGGACGACTGGAAGGGAATGGTCGCCGGCCAGTCCCTGCTCGCCTGCAAACAGGCGATCACGGGACTGCAGCGGGCGGGCTCCGATCGAGGTTCAGCCGGCTAGTCGCCCGCGTCAGCTAATTTGATGGGTGCCACTTGCTTTCCGCTGGTGTTCGCGATCACATCGCCTTCGGAGCGCGGGCTTCTAGCCCGCATACTTTCTTTGGAACATCAACAGCTTCGCAGATGCGGGCTGGAAGCCCGCGCTCCGGCCGCGGAAGTTCGACGAACTCGCGTCCCTTCATATTGGTCGAAGCGGACGACTAGCTTTCGGGGTACGGCGCGCCATCCTTGTGCGTGAAACGGCCGTCGGCGGCGGCGCTCATCACGTCGATGTCCGAGCAGGTGGTGAGGTCAGCGGGCGAGCGCGAGCCGACTTCGAGATAGACCGCAATCGCGTCCGACCTGTTGATCATGTGATGGCCGTCGCCCGAGCCCTTGGGAAAGGCCGCACAGTCGCCGGCCCGCAGCACCGTCTCGCCATCGTCTTCGATGAGCGTCAGCTCGCCTTCGAGCACATAGACGAATTCATCCTCGTCCGAATGCCAGTGCCGTTGACTCGACCAATTGTCGGGCGGCAGGCGTATGAGATTGACCCCGAAATCGCTGAGCCCGCCGGTATTGCCGAGTCTCTGCCGCACGCGCTCAGCGCAGGGCGCATCGAAAGGCGCCGGATAGCCCGTTCCCTTGCACTCCGGCGCGGCGGCGACGTCGATCTTGGGCATGGCGATCTTCCCAGAGAACAGCGAGCGGGTTCATTGGCGCCTAGCGCGCGGCCGATCTAGCAAAATTGCCACCAATCAGCTGGGCGGCTGGTGCCCGTCCCACCCTCTCCACTCTCCGTCTTGGCCGGATCGACCACCCTTCTCCATTTCTCTCAGCCATCCATCCGCCTTGTGCAAAAGAGGGAGCTAGGACAGTCTTACACTCCGGTTGCCAGGGAAAAGCGGAGCCAGGACGGACCAGCACCGCGAGCGCCCTTTCCTCCCCAGATGATTGCCGACGCTCCAGCGAAAGGGATTGACATCCCCGTTCGCATATTGTTCTCAAATCGGATGGACAATTCCTCCCCTTCAGCAAGGTAAGGCCTCCATGCATCCGGTGGCAGCCAAGGGCCTAGCATACTTGGACGATCTCTTTCCCGAAGACGCCGAGGCTGAGACGTTGCCGAAGCCGGAGAATGTCGATGGGCTGGACTTTTTGGACCAAGTGCGTCGCTTTTCAGGATTCGGGGAGACCACCCTTGAGAGCAAGATTGAAGGTCTGCCGTATTTCATCAATGAATTCTGGACGTCTGGTCAACGACAGGCCCACTCCATTCATGAGATTAGCTACAGGGCCTGTTTCAAGCCGCAACTTCCCGAATTCTTCATCTCCCGCCTCACCAATCCAGGCGAGGGCGTTCATGACCCCTTCATGGGACGTGGCACTACGCCGGTGCAGGCGGCGCTCATGGGACGGCGGCCGCTCGCGAACGACATAAATCCACTATCGGTTCTCCTTACCAGGCCTAGGCTGAACCCACCCCCGTTGAGCGCCATTGTGAGGCGCCTGGGCGGAATCCAATGGGACAGGGCGGTATCGGTTCGGGAGGATTTGCTAGCGTTCTACCACCCCACCACCTTGCGCCATCTCACGGTGCTCAAGGAGTGGGTCGAAACCAACGCCCCGCTGGATCACTCGAGTCCCGATCATGTCGTCGATTGGATCAGAATGATCGCGATCAATCGTCTTACGGGTCATTCTCCCGGCTTCTTCTCCGTCTATACGCTACCACCCAACCAAGCAGTGAGCGTGGCCGCCCAGGTAAAAATTAATGCGAAGCGCGAGCAAAGCCCTCCGCCTCGGGATGTCGCAAAAATCATTGTCAATAAATCGCGGTCATTGTTCGCGGACGGCACAATGACCCCGCATCCGTCGGCCTGTCTTTCCACCGCTCTCGCGAACAAGTCCCCCAAGATTCCAGATCAGAGCGCGGCATTGGTCGTCACGTCGCCACCGTTCTTGGATATTGTTCAATATGCCGACGACAATTGGCTCAGATGCTGGTTCGCTGGCATAGACGCGCGGTGCGTCGATATCGCCATGCATCGCACTGTGGACGGGTGGACGGAGATGGTTCGCCAAGTCCTTGTCGAACAGGCCCGGATCGTCCGCCCTGGGGGGCACGTCGCGTTTGAAGTGGGCGAGGTGCGAAAGGGAAAAATCCTTCTGGAGCGCCTAGTGTGGCAAGCGGCGGCGGAGCTACCGTTTGGCCGCCTTGGCGTAATGGTGAACCAGCAGGAGTTCACAAAGACGGCGAATTGTTGGGGCGTGTCGAATAATGCCGGCGGCACCAACACGAACCGGATCGTGCTGCTACGGCGGACATGAACGCGCATCTCTCGCCTTTTCGCGAGATGCGCTCGGAGTAGTCGACTTTACCCTTCAATAGGGAGGTGGAGCGCAAGCCGCGAAAGGAATACAGAGCGCGAGACCCGGGCGTTTGCGCCCAGCTTCCGGGCCTTGTGCCACTCGAGGACGAATTCGATTGGCACGACGAAGACCTCCACGACCGGGAAATGCACGATGTCAGAGAGAATGAAGCCCTTGAGGTTTTTCAGCTTCGCCTGAAATCCCTCCTCCGCAAATTTCCGCCCTGAGCCGACCTGGTTGGAGGGGTTGAAATACACCCCGCCGGCGGTGATCGAGCGCACTTCCCCACAGCCCACCCTCTGGATCACGCAGGTCGTAGCCGGCGCCTTCCGACGGCGCCAGCGTCCACCCCGGATTTTCCCATTTCAGGCGCCGTTCGATGATGAACGACACGCGGCGACCGTCAGTCAGATACTCGCGAATGTCGTCCGTCGTCACCTTGAAGGCTCGAGCCAGTTCGTTCTCGTCCCAGGACATCACGAAGCGCTTCTTCATCGCTCTCCCCGTCAAATTTTCTTGGTTTGGCCGGTATCGCGCGCCGTGATGGAGTCTGCCCATTGAGGCCAAAAAAGGCGCATCCAGCGCGCCGTCATCGCCGCCCGATCGCGCTATGCCCTTGGGCGCTACGCTCCCCTCACACCTCCATCGGCCGTGGCGAAAAGGCGTGAGCGTGAGGCTCCGTCGACGGGAAGTGCTCGCGCAGGGCGGCGCCGCAGATGCCAATCGCTTCGACGATGCCGCCGGTGGGGTCCTTGCCCTCGCGCATGGCGGCGCGGATCGCCTGGGCGGCCCTCTCCCACACCGCGTCGCCGCATTTCTGGTGGATGGCGGCGTCGGCCAGCACCTGCACCTGGCGGTCGTGGAGGGCGACGAAGATCAGCACGCCGGTGTCACTGCCCACTGCCCGGGCGCTGACTGCGGCGAACTGATGATGCGCGGCCCTCGCCACGCGGTGCGCCTTCAGGGTCCTGGGCGTCAGGCGCCGACGCACCCCCGGAATATGGACGACGAGGGCGACGATCAGGAAGATGACGATCTGCAGGCCGGCGTAGAGCGCCAGCGCCAGGGTCAATTGCCACTCGACGGCGCTGGCCTGGGCGATCATCCACAGGCCGCCGTCCCCGGCGGTGAGCGGTTGGACGCCGAGCGCCAGGGCGATCGGCGGCACGGCCAGGGCCACGGCCGCCGCCCAGGCCAGGGGCACTTCGCGATAGGTCGATACCTCTCCGGCCAGGGCGCAGACGATCTCGCCCGAGGAACCCTCCTCGGCCTTGGTCACCGCCTTGGCGATGCGGTCCTGATCGATGGCGCTCAGCATGTCACCAGCCTCCCGAGGCGCCGCCGCCGTCGAAGCCGCCGCCTCCACCGCTGAAGCCGCCGCCGCCTCCGCCCCAGGAGCCGCCGCCGCCGAAGGCACCCGGCAGGAACACGCCGCCCGGGCCCATGCGCCGCCCGAGCGCGCTACCGCTGAAGAGCGTGAAGACGAACGCAACCAGGGCCGCGACAACGCCGATGCCGATGCTGCCGAGGACGATCCAGGCCAGCACGCCGGTGATTCCCGAGGTGATCCCGGCGCCGAACATGCGCCCGAACACCGAGCGCAATGCCATGCCGACGATGGCGACGAGGAAGAAGCCGAACACGAGGTAATTCGAGTAAGAC
>DASRLN010000179.1:0-28190 GCA_035648435.1 Caulobacteraceae bacterium | reverse complement strand
CGACCCGATCATCGGCCGGCAGCGCTTCGGTCGCGGCGACCACCGCGAAGGCTTGATTGAGCAGGCCGACGGAGGCGAGAATGGCCGCCGCCTCGCCGAAGGCGCGATGGGTGGTCGGCCGCCCGCGCCGCAGGCGGGCGTCGTCCATGGCCGGCAGATCATCGAGGATCAGCGAGGCGGCGTGGACCATCTCGATGGCGCAGGCGACGTCCAGAGCCCGGGAGGACGGCGCCCCGAAAGCCTCGGCGGCCAGCAGGGTCAGCAGCGGGCGGAAGCGCTTGCCCGGAGAGAGCAACGCGTAGTGCGCCGCGCCGCACAGCTGGGCCGGCGCATTCGCCGGCGTCGGCACCAGCTCGGTGAGCCGCCGATCGATCGCGGCGCGCAGGGCATCGACGCTGTGGAGAAACAAGGCCTCGTCGTCCATCGCCCTGTCCACCGTGATCGAAGCACCCCCGTGCCCCCGCCGTGCATTTGACGGAGCCGAGGGGCGGGCGTCAACCGTTCAGTGTCGGCGTCGCGCCGCCGGGAGGTCTCACCGCGCCGCCGACTTCACCGCGGCGGCGATGTCGCGGACCAGCTGGCCAACCAGCTTCTCGTCATCCCCCTCGGCCATGATCCTGATCAGCGGTTCGGTCCCGGAGGCGCGGACCAGCACCCGTCCGCAGCCGTTGAGGCGCTTCTCGGCGCTGGCGATGGCGGCCTTCACCGAGGCGTTCTCCAGGGGCTTGCCGTGGGCGAAGCGGACGTTCTCCAGTTTCTGCGGGGCCGGCTCGAACTGGCGGCCCAGCGCGCTCATCGGTTTGCCCGACCGCACCATCTCGGCGAGCACCTGCAGGGCGGCGATCAGGCCGTCGCCGGTGGTGGAATAGTCGGAAAGGATGATGTGGCCGGACGCCTCGCCGCCGAGGTTGAACTTGCCCTCGCGCATCTTGGCCATGACATGCCGGTCGCCCACCGCGGTGCGCTCCAGCTTGAGGTTCCGCTCGGCCAGGAACCGTTCCAGGCCCAGATTGCTCATCACCGTGGCGACCACGCCGCCACCGCTCAGGCTGTCCCGCGCCGCCCAGGCCTGGGCGATCAGGGCCATGATCTGGTCGCCATCGACGATCCTTCCCTTCTCGTCGCAGATCAGCACCCGGTCGGCGTCGCCGTCCAGGGCGATGCCGATGTCGCCGCGATACTCCCTGACCGCCTTGACCAGGGTCGCGGGGTGGGTCGAGCCGCACTCCTCGTTGATGTTGTAGCCGTTGGGCGTGACGCCGATCTCCATCACTTCGGCGCCCAGTTCGTAGAGCGCGGTGGGAGCGACGCGGTAGGCGGCGCCGTGGGCGCAGTCGATGACCACCCTGAGGCCGGCGAGACTGAGGCTTCGCGGCAGGGTCGCCTTGACGATTTCGATGTAACGGGCCTGCGCCTCGTCCATCCGCGCCACGCGGCCCAGCTGCTTGGGGCCGGCGAGCCCCTCCTGGAGGCCCTCGTCCATATGGGCCTCGATCTTCAGTTCCATCGCGTCGGAAAGCTTGTAGCCATCCGGGCCGAACAGCTTGATGCCATTGTCGGCGAAATTGTTGTGCGAGGCGGAGATCATCACGCCGAGATCGGCGCGCATGGAACGGGTCATCATCGCCACCGCCGGCGTCGGTAGCGGACCGAAGAGCCGGACGTCCATGCCCACGCTGGTGAATCCGGCGACCAGGGCCGGCTCGATCATGTAGCCGGAGAGCCGGGTATCCTTGCCGATCACCACCAGGTGACGGCGGTCGTCGCCGGTGCGGAACAGCTTGCCGGCGGCCAGACCGACGCGCAGGGCGACCTCCGCTGTCATCGGATAGCGGTTGGCCTGCCCGCGGATGCCGTCGGTGCCGAAATAGGCGCGCTTGTTCATCTACCCCCCAAAGCTTCGTGCTGTCGCGGCGGAAACGATGCGAAACCCTAGTTTTGTGACTCCACGCCTTGGCGAATGCTAAAGGCCCAGCGCCAACCACAGGCGGCGCACACTAGCGCGTCGCCGCCGGTTGCACAAAGCGGCGTCCGCTTCGGGCGGCGTCCGATTCGGCGGGAGTGGCGGCATGTGCGGCATCATCGGCATCGTGGGCGTGCGGCCGGTCACCGATCGGCTGATCGAGAGTCTCAAACGACTGGAATATCGGGGCTACGATTCGGCCGGGGTGGCGGCCCTGGTCGATGGCCGCGTCGAGCGGCGGCGGGCCAAGGGCAAGATCCGCGAGCTGGAAGCAGCGCTGGCGGCCGAGCCGCTGATCGCCACCGTCGGCATCGGCCACACCCGCTGGGCGACCCACGGCGCGCCTTCCCTCAAGAACGCCCACCCCCAGCGCGCCGGCCGGGTGAATTTGGCCCACAATGGGATCATCGAGAATTTCGCCGAACTGAAGGCGGAACTTACGGCCGATGGCCGCGAGTTCGAGAGCGACACCGACACCGAGGTCGTCGCCCAACTCATCGAGCGCGGGCTCGCCGCCGGTATGAGCCCCCTGGAGGCGTTCAAGTCCGCCCTCGACCGCCTCACCGGGGCCTATGCCCTGGTGGTGGTCATCGAGGGCGAGGAACACCTGGTGATGGGCGCCCGGCGAGGCAGCCCGCTGGTCGTCGGCCATGGCGAGGGCGAGATGTTCATCGGCTCCGACGCCCTGGCCGTGGGTCCCTTCACCAACCGCGTCTCCTATCTCGAGGAGGGCGACTATGTGGCCATCGACCATACCTCGGCCCGCATCTTCGACGCCGCCGGCGCGGCCGTCGAACGACCCATCCGCGTGGTGGCGGCCTCCGCCGCCCTGGTGGAAAAGGGCAACTACCGGCACTTCATGGAAAAGGAGATCCACGACCAGCCGGACGCCTGCCAGCATACCCTGGCCAGCTACGTCGATCCGATCGCCGGACGGGCCGCCCTGCCCGCCGCCTTCGACCTTTCCCGCGTCCAGCGGCTGCAGATTCTCGCCTGCGGCACCGCCTTCTACGCCGGCCTGATCGGCAAATACCTGATCGAGAGCCTTTCGGGCCTGCCGGTGGATGTCGAGGTGGCCTCGGAGTTCCGCTATCGCAACCCGGCGGTCTCGCCTTCGAGCCTGGCCGTGGCCATCTCCCAGTCGGGAGAGACGGCCGACACCCTGGCCGCCCTGCGCTGGTGCAAGGAAAAGGGCCTGACGACGGCGGCCATCGTCAACGCCCATGAATCGACCATGGCCCGGGAGGTCGATCTGGTGTGGCCGACCAACGCCGGTCCGGAGATCTGCGTGCTCTCGACCAAGGCCTTCACCGCCCAGGTCTCCGTGCTCATCGCCCTGGCCATCGCCGCCGCCCGCCAGCGCGGGCGCATCGACGAGGCCGAGGAGAAGCGCCTGGTGGCGATCCTGCTTGAGGCCCCCCGGCTGATCGGCCAGGCCATCGCGGCCACCGAGGACGGCGTGCGCGCCATCACCCACGACATCGCCCGGGCCCGTGACGTGCTCTATCTGGGCCGCGGTCCGATGTACGCCCTGGCCATGGAAGGGGCCCTGAAACTCAAGGAGGTCAGCTACATCCACGCCGAAGGCTATGCGGCTGGAGAGATGAAACACGGCCCCATCGCGCTCATCGACGAGGCCACGCCGGTGGTGGTGACCGCGCCCTCCGACAGCTTCTTCGAGAAGACGCTTTCCAACATCAGCGAGGTCATCGCCCGGGACGGACCGGTAGTGCTGATCACCGACGAGGCCGGCGCGGCCCACGCGCCCTGCCAGGCGCGGACCATCGTCGTGCCCGCCTGCGACCCGCTGATCGCGCCGCTGGTCTTCGCGGTTCCGCTGCAACTGCTCGCCTATCAGGTCGGCGTCTTCAAGGGCGCCGACGTCGATCAGCCCCGCAACCTCGCCAAGTCGGTGACCGTCGAGTAGAGCGACCGCCGCCCGTCAGTGGGTCAGAAATTTGAACAGCGCCAGAGCGACGCCCAGCAGCGCGGCGCCGCCGGTGAGCCCGGCGGCGAGCAGCGTGAACGGAGCGTGGCGGATTTCCTGGTCGCGTTTGAGCGTTTCGAGCACCTTCAGCATGGCGTCGTTGCTGAGCTGCCGGATGCGCGCTTCCTGTTCGCGAATGTCGGCGGAGATGTCGGACATGCGCTTCAATCCGTGGCCTGAGGAATAACTCATGTTCCGCCTTTGTTCGATGTGTCAAGGGGATTCCGCAACAACTGACGAGCAATGCAAGGCAGGGCGACGGGACGGAGTCGTGGCGATCGAGGTCAAGCTTGACCGCCATCCAGGAGCGCACGCCCAAAGGCCTTGATGGCAACGCTCGACTCCGCGGTCATCATGGCCCGCGCCAATTCCGCAAAGTCCGCGGCAGATATCTCGACTGAAATCTGAGTCTCTCCGCCGCCTTTGGAGGCGATGGCGAATCCGACGTCCAGGCGGCCTTCCCTTGCGGTTAATCGACACGTGACAGGCGAGCCATACCAATGATTTGAGGTCACGCCTCCCCGTCTGGTGACTATGGCCAAGTCCACCTCCTGATGTTACGACAGTCTCCCAGTTGAAATTAGGACAGAATCCCAAACCTCAGTACTAGCTACCATTGATCAGCGACCGAACCGCCACCGATTATGGCGCCGGGTGTCGACACGAGATACAACGTAGACATAATTTTTCCTTTAGCCGACGCGCGGAAAGACAATGAATCGGGATCGGCTTGGCGGGGCGCCTTGGTCGGCGTTGATTCACCTTTCTTCTCCTCTTCTCCCGTCATCGGCGGGCGTCAGTCCCGGCGATCCAGGAACACCGCCGTTCGACGTGGCCGCGCCCGGGCGCGGCCATTGCACGGTTTGCGTTCTTGGGTGGCCGGGACTGACGCCCGGCCATGACGGTTTCGTGGGGGGGATCATCGCAGTATCCGGCAGGACGTCCGAATTAGAGCATTCGTTCTCGAGCGTCGCCTTAGGTCCTTCTGACTCGGCCCGGCGAACCAGCGTTTGCGGCCCACGTCAAGGCGCCTGATCCGCGGCCCGATCTCGCCAAGTGGGTGACGGTGGGATAGGGCTCCGCCCATGAAGACCGTACGCAAGGCGGTGTTGCCGGTGGCGGGCCTGGGCACCCGTATCCTGCCGGCCGCCAAGGCCACGCCCAAGAATCTGCTCAACGTCTTCGACCGGCCGATTCTGGCCCATGTGGTCGCCGAGGGCCGGGCGGCGGGGATCGAGCACTTCGTGTTCATCGTCGGGCGCGGACAGGCGGCGATCGAGGACTATTTCGATCATGCCTTCGAGCTGAACGCCGAATTGGTGGCCAAGGGCAAGACCGAGCTGCTGGCCGAGCTTGAGGCCGGGGTGGCGCGTCCCGGGGAGATGAGCTTCGTGCGCCAGTTGGCGCCGCGGGGCCTCGGCCACGCCATCTGGTGCGCCCGCGACGTGGTCGGCGACGAGCCTTTCGCGGTCATGCTGCCCGACATGCTGATGGCCGCTCGGCCGCCGGCCCTGGCCCAGGCCGTGGCGGCATACCAGGCGGTGGGCGGCAACCTCGTCGTCGTCGAGCCGGCGCCGACCGGCGAGGCGCACAAATACGGCATCGTCTCCCTGGGCGCGGCCACGCCGGGCTTTGACGGCCGGCTGACGGCGATGACCGGCATGGTCGAAAAGCCACCCCCCGGAACCGAGCCCTCCAACCTGTTCATCTCGGGCCGCTATGTTCTCCAGCCAGAGATCTTCGGCGTCCTCGCGAACCAGGCGGCCGGCGCCGGCGGCGAGATTCAGCTCACCGACGCCATGGCGCGGCTGATGGAAAGCCAGCCCTTCCACGCCCTGCGATACCAGGGGACCACCTACGACTGCGGCGACAAGATCGGCCTGTTGAAGGCCAACATCGCCTACGCCCTGCGGGACGCGCGCCTGGGCGCGGAGGCGCGGGCCGCGGTGGCGGGAGAGTTGAGTTCGTAGGCGACGCCGCCTTCGCGGGTCATGACTTCGGAGGCCGCCTAGCGATTGGCTTGCCCATCGAAAAACGCGTCGGCGTCTTTCACCTCGACGAGCCGGCCCTTGCGAATTTCGAGGAAGCGAGTGGCGGCGGTGCGGGTGAAGTAACGGTCGTGGGAGACGAAGACACAGGCGACCTCGGTTTCCTCGAGCTGGGCTTCGAGGGCTTCCTGACCCTCGATGTCGAGGTGGCTGGTGGGCTCGTCCAGGAGGTAGAGGCTGGGGGCCGCGAGCCTCATCTTCACGAACATCAGGCGCGACCGCTCGCCGTGGCTGGCCAGGAGAATGGGGTCGCGGAGGCGGGCGTGGGTGAAGCCGGCCTGGGCCAGGGCGCGGATGGCGTCGCGTTCGGTTACGCCATCGGCGGCGACGAGGTAGTCCAGCGGGCTTTCGCCCAGCGGCAGATCGGCCATCGCCTGGTCGAACCAAGCCAGGCGGCAGGCGGGATTGAAGCGGATGGCGTTCTGGCCGTCGTAGTGGCGCCGGCCCGGATCCCAGGCCCCGGCGATGGCGGCGAGCAGGGTCGACTTGCCGGCCCCGTTGGAGCCCAGCAGAGCAATGCGGTCGCCGGCGGCGATGGCCAGGCGGTCGATGGCGAAGAGGACCCGGCCACCCGGCGCGGTCACCGTCAGCCGCTCGATGCGCAGGACGATCTTGGCGTCGATCTCGCCTTCGCCCAGTTCCAGGCGCCGCTCCCGGGACGAATACACCGCGGTCCTGGCCGCCTCGATGTGCCCGATGCGCTTCTCGGTGGCCTTGGCGCGTTTGTCGAACTTGGAATTCTTGACGCCCCATGCCTTGTAGCGGGCGGCGACCTTTTCCAGCCGGGAAATCTCTTTTGCCTCGAGCTTGCGCCGGGCGCCGGCGGCGGCGTCGCGCCGCAGCAACTCCTCCCGGGCGAGGGCGAAGGGGGCCTTGAAGGCGTGGGTCCCGTCGGCGCGCAGGAAGAGGGTGCGGGTGGTGACGCGGTCGAGGAACTCGCGGTCGTGGGAGACGATGAGCATAGGCAGGCGGAAGTCGCCGGTGAGCCAGCCTTCCAGGGTGGCGATGTTGGCGAGGTCGAGGTGATTGGTCGGCTCGTCGAGAATGAGGATGTCCGGCGCTTCGAGCCGCGCCGCGGCGGCGATCAGGATCAGCCTCCGCCAGCCTCCGGAAAGCGCGCCGAAGGGGCGCCCCGCAATGGCCGGATCGACGCCGATCTCGTCCAGCAGGATGTCGATGCGCCAGTTCTCGCCGGGCATTCCCCCGCGTTCGAGGCCGGCCGCCAGCACCTCGCGGACGGTCAGCTCGGCGAGGCCGTCGGGAACCTCCTGGGCCAGATAGCCGACTCCAAGGCCCCGGGAGCGGATGATCTTGCCTTCGTTGAGTTCCAGTTCACCGGTCAGGCACTTGAGCAGGGTGGATTTGCCGGCCCCGTTCTCGCCCACCAGGGCGGTGCGGGCATCGTCGAGCAGGAACGAGATGTCGGAAAATACCCGGCGGGCGCCGTAGTGGAAGGCGCCGTGGTCTATCCCCAGAACCGCCTGCCGCGCCGCCATGATGGCGGCTTTGAAGGCGCCCACGGGCAGGCGTCAAGCCGAATGGCCATCGAGCGGCGGCGTCCCGCGCGCCGGAACGCCGCCGCCCTCCGGCGAGGCCCGGCTAGATCCGGCGACGGCCGGCGATCAGGTGGTAGAGGAAGAGCACCACCACCGCGCCGACGATGGCGACCAGGGCGCTGTAGATGTTGAAGCCGGTGACCCCGGCGGCGCCGAAGAAGCTGAACACGAATCCGCCCACGAAGGCGCCGACGACACCCAGGACGATGTCCATGATCACGCCCGAGCCGGTGTGATTGACGATCTTGCTGGCGATGAACCCGGCGATCAGGCCCAGCACCAGCCATGCGATGATACCCATTGTCGAAGCCTCCTTGGGCCGTGGCGGGCGGCCGATCCGCCCGGTCAACGGGATCTGAACGCGGAAGATGGGGACTTGGCTCCGTGGGCGCCAAATGGACGATCGAGAAATAGCGAACAAGATTTCGAAGATCGTGTCGCCAGCGCCGGCACAATCATCTGTAGGTCGCAACCCTTTGTTATCGATGCTTCGTAACCCGTGGTTATTCCGGCCAGGCTAATCGACAAAGCGGGGCCATCACGTCGAGGCTCACGGATGGTCATCGAACGATGTTCAGCATTCCCCGTCTCGACCGTAAGGGTAGCGTAAGTGTCATCGGGGCTCTCGTTCTGCCACTATTGATCGGCATGAGCGGGCTGGTGGCCGAATTCGGCAATGGCGTGCTGGCCAAGACCCAGGACCAGAGGGTCGCCGATCTCGCCGCCTTTGCCGGCGCGGTGGCCTACAACGCCAGCGCCTCCACCACCACCATGAACTCGGCCATCGACAACGTGGCCGTTCTGAACGGCCTGCCGGCCGCGGACGTCACCGCTGCTCTGGTCACATCTCCCTCCGGCGACGGCAATAAGTCGGTCCAGGTGACGGTCAACACCAGCGTGCCGCTGCTGATATCGCGGGTGATCGATTCGAACGTCTCCCTGCCCGTGAAAAGCGTCGCCTACGCCGAAATCAAGGCCAACGCTCCGGGCTGCATCATCGCCCTCAACGCCTCGGGGTCGGGCATCACCCTCAGCGGCAGCTCGGCGGTCACCGCCGATCAATGCGCGGTCAATTCCAACAGCACGGTCACCGTTCCCTGCAGCTCGAGCATCACCACCGAGTCGGCGACCTACGACTCCGCCTCGGCGCCCTCGCAGCCATGCAACGGCATCCAGCCGCCCTCCGGCAAGAGCCTGTCGATCAAAAAGGCGCTCACCGCCGACCCGCTGGCGGGGAGCTCGGCCGTCGCCACCGCCACCGCCCGGCTTTCGACGGTGGCGGCGCTGACCTCGCCCGGCGCGCCCTCGGTCACCGGCGGCACGGCGATCAATTTCGCTCTGACCGCCGGGTCCACGGCCAGCCAGGCCAGCGCCGACGGCTGCTCGGCGGCGCTCTCGGGGAGCACCTGGACGGTCACGTGCCCGAGCGGCGGGACCTACCACTTCGGTTCGATCACCGACGGCGGCTCGGTCACGGTCAAATTCAACACCGCCGGCTCGGCGGCCACCACCTATGACTTCTCCGGCCCGATCGCCGTCAGCAGTTCGTCGAACTTCACCTTTGGCCCGGGGCTCTACAACATCGCTCAGGGCGTCACCGTCACCAGCTCCTCGAACGTCACCTTCGGGGCCGGGACCTTCAACATCGGCCGCGGCGCCAACGCCTGCACCGACGGCGGGACCTACAGCCTCTGCGTCGCCAGCAGCACCAGCCTCACCTTCGGCGGCCCCAGCGTGTTCGACATCTCGGCGGGAATCTATACCGGCTCCAGCGCGACAGTGACCCTGGGCGCGGGTTCGACCAACAGCTTCGACGTCGGCGCCAGCAGCAACGGCAACGCGCTCAGCACCTTCAGCTCCTCGAAAACCGTGTTCGCCGACGCCACCGGCGGATCGAGCGTTTTCCAGCTGGTGGGGGCCGTGAACGCGGGCTCCTCGAGCTGCGTGACCTTCGGGAATGCGGCCGAACACGACATAAACGGGCCGATCGTCACCAACGCTTCCAGCGTCACCACCCTGGGATCGGGCGTATACACCGTGCACGGCTATCTCGATCTGGAGGCCAGCTCCGGTGGCGGTGGGTGTGGGACGACGGCGGGCCAGGCCGGGACCGGGGTCACTTTCGTCACCGATGGCGCCAACACCCCGACCTCGGGTTCCTGCGCCAGCCTGGCCATCTGCGTGCTTTCGAGTTCCGGCGACTCCCTCGTCGCGCCGACGACCGGCGCGACCGCCGGCATCGCGGTGATCGGACCAGTTTCATCGGGCAATACGGCGGGCGCCTCGTTCGGCGCCTCGAGCAATGGCACGTTCTCGGGAATCTTCTACATGCCCAACGGCGCCGTCACCGTCGATTCTTCGGCCTCCCTGTCCAGTGGCGCGAACGCCTGCCTCGAACTCATCGGCGCGCAGATCACGCTCCAGAGTTCCTCGACGGTTTCGTCCACCTGCATTGGAAGTTCGTCAACCAGTTCATCGGTAGTGTTGGTTCAATGAAGTCGAATCGTCCCAGGATGCCGATGACCATCAAGACCGCGCTGACCCTGGCGCGGGACGAGCGCGGCATGGCGGCGGTGGAATTCGCCATCCTCGCGCCGGTGTTCGCCGTCATCTTCGCCGGCTCGGCGGATTTCGGGGGCGTTCTCTACACCCAGTTCCGCCTCAACGCGGCGGTCTCGGCCGGCGCCAACTACGCTCTGGTCAACGCCGCCAGCGTCAGCTCGACGTCCGGCGCCTCCCTAGCCAGCAACGTCGCCCAGGTGGTCGAGAGCAACGCCGGCTCGGACTGGGCCGACGACGGCATTGTGGTCAACAACGGTCCGACGAACAATGTCACCAGTGGATCATCAACCGCCGGCGGCACGGCCTCCAGCGCCGACAGCTGCTATTGTCCGACCCTCGCCCCGGCGTTCAGCTGGGGCGGCGCGGCGACGTGCGGATCGGCCTGCTCCGGCGGCGGAGTGGCCGGAAAGTTCGTCACCATCACCGCCAGCAAGACCTACACCCCGATCTTTTCCAGCTACAATATCGTCAAGAACGGCGCGGTGACTGTCACCACGGCGGTCGAGACCTCGTGAGAATCGGCTCTTTCCACCGGTTCGCGGGGGATACGCGCGGGGTGACCGCGGTGGAACTGGCGCTGGTCGCGCCGCCGCTGTTTCTCGTCCTGTTCGCGATATTCGAATTCAGCCGGGCGCTGTGGGATCACAACGCGCTGCAGGAGACGGCGATGGCCGCGGCCAGATGCGAGGCGATTTCCCAGGGTTCGACGGCATCCACGGCGGCCTGCAACGGCGGCACGGTCACCGCCTACGCCCAGTCGGTGGCCCAGGGCTGGGGCATGACGCTGCCGGCCTCCGGCGTCACGGTGACCGCCAACACCAGTTGCGGCGGGGTTTCCGGCTTTTCACAGGTGGTCCTGAGTTACTCGTTCACCAGCGCCGTCCCGCAACTCGTCACCGCCCTCTCCGGCGGCCTCGCCCTCAGCGCCACGGCGTGTTTTCCGGTGCAGTCGTAGAGCCACGACGGCGTCAGGTCGGCCGGGGCCTGCCCGGCGCGCCGATCTCGCAGTCCAGCGCCGAGCGATCCCAATGGCCAAGATCGGCGGCCGCGTCATAGGTGGATGAAAGGAACGCCATCAAGACGCCCTGGGGGTCGGCCGCCCGCCGCACGGTGTCATAAGGAAGGATGAATTCCCCCAGCCGGCCGTCGAACCGCGCCTCGCCCGGGGCCGCGGTGGCGTCGCGATATCCAGGCGGTTCCGGCCAGGCGTAGGAATAGAAGGCGGCGTCCTCATCGCCCGGCCCCCCGGGCCAGAAGCCCGCGCTGCTCACCTCGTGCGAATAGGCTTCCCGAACGACGGCGTCGGGCAGGTGCGGGACGCCGCCGGGATGGCGCGGCGCGGCCCTCCCCGAGAACCGCGTCACCGCCAGATCGAAGCTTCCCCAGAAGAAATGCACCGGACTGGCCTTGCCCAGAAATCCGGTGCGGAAGCACTTGAGCACCCGATCGGCCCGCAGCAACACCCGCCAGAAACGTTCGGCATGACAGCCGTCATAGATCCTGGGCGCGGTGTCCCTCGCGAAGGGCGTGGCCTCGGCCATCTCGTTCGGCGCGGCGCCGATAGCAACGGGAACACCCAGTGCGTTCAGCGCATCCATGACCTTGGCATGGAACGTCGCGATCGGCATCGCCTCCAGGGCGATCCGGACTTCGGGTCCATCGGTGCGCACCCGCAGCACATGGTCCACGAAATCCAGTTCGAGATCGAACACGCGTGTCCCATGGGGGATGAGTCCGCTCGTCAGTCCCCGAGCCGAAACGTACAGCGGCGTTTGCCAGGAATGATTGAGCCAAGGGGTCTGGGCCAGGCGCGCCTTGCCCAGAATCTGACACCACAGGTGCAGGGTCTCACAGGTATCGGCCCATTGGGCGTAGGGAAGGGCGGGCCAGGCGTCGTCTTGGGGCGTCATTCGTCGAACAGCTCGCAATGGGTTCCGGCGCGGGCGAAGACGATCCCTTCGCCGCGGCCGATCGCGTCGTCGAGCCTGTAGGTCAGCAGGAAGTCCGCGCCGACGTCGGCTTCCTCATCGGTGATCGACGCGAGCTTGTCGATGTCGATTTGGCGCGGAATGGCTGCCGGCTCACCCTCACTCAGGATCCTATCCCCGCCGCCCCCACCGCGACGGAGGAGGTCAGGTTGACGATGTTCGACGCTCCGGTGGGGCCGCGGGTTGACACTTCCGGGTGGTTGATCACCAGGGCCGGGACATTTCTCAATCGACACCTCGAAGCGACTGAGCGCGACCGCCGTCGTGGTCGGCTTCCTGCTTCTCGATTCGGATCGTCTCCGTGAACCAGATCCGCACCAGCGGGCGGATGAGCCGCGGAACGCTGGGCTTTCCCCACTCACCCTGGTCCGGCGGCCGCTCCTCCCGGTGCTTCGTGGGGGGAGGGAGACTCGATCAGGCTTCCAGACGCACCGTGGCCTGGAGTTCGATGTCGGCGGCGGAGGCGCAGACCAGGAGATCGTAGGCGCCCGGTTCGGCGACCCAGGCGTGGCGGGCGGGATCCCAGAAGGAGAAGGCGCGGGCGTCCAGGGTGAGGACCACGCGCCTGGACTGGCCGGGCGCCAGGTCGATCTTGGCGAAGCCCTTGAGTTCCTTGACCGGTCGCTCGACCGAAGGACCGCGCGGCCGGACATAGAGCTGGGCGGTTTCCTTGCCCGGGCGCTGGCCGGTGTTGGCGAGGGTGAACGACACCTCCACCGGATCGCCGGCGCGGACGTGTTCGGGCGCGGCGATGTCGCTGTAGGCGAAGCGGGTGTAGGTCAGGCCGAAGCCGAAGGGGAACAGCGGCGGCCGGGCGGCGCGGTCATAGTGCCGATAGCCGACGAACAGGCCCTCGCCATAGGTCACGGTCTCGCCGCCCGGATAGAATCCGTGGGCGGGGGTGTCCTCCAGCCGGCGCGGGAAGCTGACCGGCAGGCGGCCGGAAGGCTCGGCCCGGCCGAAGAGTATCCGCGCCACCGCGTCGGGACCTTCCTCGCCGCCGAGCCAGGCCTCGATGACCGCCGGGGCGTGATCGATCCACGGCAGGGCGTAGGGCGCGCCGGTGGAGAGCACGACGACGGTTCTGGGATTGACCGCGATCACCGCCTCGACGAGGGCGTCCTGATCACCGGGCAGGTCGAGGTTTTCGCGGTCGTAGCCTTCGCCCTCGCTGATCGAGGCCGCCCCGATGACTACGATGGCCGCGTCGGCCGCCGCGGCGACGGCGGTCGCCTCGGCGATCGATCCGCTCGGCTGGCGCACGCCGACGCCGACATATTCCCAGGAGACCCCGGCCGTGGTTTCGGGGCGGATATACTCGATGACGATGGGGTAGCCGCGGCCGGCGACGAGGTCCCTGGAAGCAATGCGGCGGGCAACGCGCATGCCGCCGACATCCATGTCGTCGATGATCCCCGGTGTCGCCGCGTCGATCAGGGTCTCGCCATCCAGGATAAGGCGGCCAACGCC
This sequence comes from Caulobacteraceae bacterium, assembly GCA_035648435.1. Taxonomy (GTDB): domain Bacteria; phylum Pseudomonadota; class Alphaproteobacteria; order Caulobacterales; family Caulobacteraceae; genus Acaudatibacter. The sequence goes on along the minus strand of DASRLN010000179.1, from coordinate 14,616 downwards.
CGGCGCACGGAGAGAGAATTCGTGGCGACCGTGGCGCTCTGGCCAGAACCAGCCGGACCAGCGAAGCGCGCCCAGGCCACCCCCGAGGCTGGCGACGGAGCTGGTGGAGACGAGCTTGCCGATCTGGCGCTCCGCCTGGACGCGGAAGGGTGCGGCGTCGAAGCCGCGTTTGGCGAAATAGGCGCATTCCAGCCCGGCCTGGCCGCGCCCCTCGTCAGGGCTGAACATCGCCGGACGGGCGTTGGGGGGGACCGGCTCGTTGTCGCCGCCGTCGGAGTGGACCACTTCGCACTGGCCGGCGAGCAGATCCTCGATCGCCCGCAGCACCGAGATCTGGCGGCCGGCGCGGACCTGGGAGGATCCGCCACCCTGGATCCGACGGACGGCGGCGTTGGGTCCGACCACGGCGATGGTGGCCAGCGCGCCGGCGTCCAGAGGCAACAGCTGATCGGTGTTCTTGAGCAGGACCACCGCCTCCTCGGCGGCGCGGGCGGCAACCTGGCGATGGCGTGCGGTGCGCAGTTCGCCCTTGGGGGCCTCGCCGCCGTCCAGGACGCCGGTGCGCAGGATCAGCCGCACCATGCGCCGCGCGGCCTCGTCGATGGCGGCGGCCGGAACCTCGCCCGATTCCACCGCCGCCAGGAGCTTGTCGCCGAACCAGCGCGGCGGGCCGGGCATCTCCAGGTCATTGCCGCCCCTGGCCGCCGCGGCGGTCGAATGGACCGCGCCCCAGTCGGAGACGACCACGCCGTCCCATCCCCACTCACCTTTGAGGATTCCGTTTAGAAGCTCGTCGTGTTCGGTGGCCCAGGTCCCGCCGACGCGGTTATAGGACGCCATCACCGTCCACGGATGGGCGGCTTTGACCGCCATCTCGAAACCGGCGAGATAGATCTCGCGCAAGGCGCGCTCATCGACCTCGACGCTCACCGTCATCCGGCCGGCTTCCTGGTTGTTGGCCGCGTAGTGCTTGAGCGAAGCGCCGACGCCGTCGCCCTGCAGGCCGGCGATGTAGGCGGCGCCCAGGGTTCCGGCGAGAAACGGATCCTCCGAATAGGTCTCGAAGTTGCGGCCCCATAGCGGGGTCCGGACGATGTTGATGGTCGGGGCGAGAATGACCCGGTTGTCCAGCGCCAGGGCCTCGCGGGCGATGGCGGCGGCGACCTCGCCGACGAGATCGGGATTCCAGGTCGCGGCCATGGCCACGCCGACGGGAAAGACGGTGGCGGCCTGGCCCTCGTTTGAGCGCACGCCGGTGGGTCCGTCGCTGACCCGGACCTCAGGGACTCCCAGGCGCTCGACGCCCTGGAGAGTGAAGGACGCCGCGCCCGCCATCAGGCGGACCTTCTCCTGAAGGGTCAGGCGGCCGAAGAGATCCGCCACGCGGTCCTCGAGCGGGCGGGCGGTGTCGCGGAACGGGGCGCCATCAACGGAAGATGAGGTTTCGTCCATCGAGCGCGCCTCCCGTCTGATTGGAAACGACTCTACGTCGGGGGCCGGATCGCGGGCAAGGCGGGGTCCATCGGAGGGGACCCGTTGAACCCTAACTGACCTTGACCATCCGCTTGCCGATGTTCTCGCCGGCGAGCAGGCCGATCAGGGCGGCGGGGAGGTTTTCGAGGCCGTCGATGATGTCTTCGCGGACGCGCAAGTCGCCGGACTCGACCCAGCCCTTCAGCTCGGCCAGGGCCTTGGCCTGCTGGTCGTGGAAGTCCATGACCACGAAGCCGCGCAGGGTGAGGCGCTTGGTGACAATCAGGCCGGGCACGCCGCGCGGGCCGTGGGGCGGGGCGGCGCCGTCGTACTGCGAGACCGCGCCGCAGCAGGCGATGCGCCCATGGGTCGCCATGTTGAACAGGCAGGCCTCCAGCACCTCGCCGCCGACGTTGTCGAAATAGACCCCGATGCCGTCCGGACAGGCGGCGCGAAGGGCGCGGCGGGTGTCGCCGGCCTTGTAGTCCACCGCCGCGTCGTAGCCGAACTCGCTCTGGATCAGCGCGCACTTGGCCGCGCCGCCGGCGATGCCGACCGTGCGGCAGCCCTTGATCCTGGCGATCTGGCCGACGATCGAACCCACCGAGCCGGCGGCCGCCGAAACCACCACCGTCTCACCGGGTTTCGGCTGGCCGCACTCGAGCAGGCCGAAGTAGGCGGTGAGCCCGGCGACGCCATAGACGCTGAGCAGATGGGTGGCCGGATCGCTTGGCGGCAGCGGGCGCAGATGGCGCGCCGGCAGCGCCGCCCACTCCTGCCAGCCGGTGTCGGCGAACACCAGGTCGCCTGGCGCCAGGCCGGCGGCGCGGGATTCCACCACCTCGGCCAGGGCCCCGCCGGCCATGACGTCGCCGGCCTTGAGCGCCGAGCGGTAGGTGGCGCCCTGCATCCAGGCCCGGTTGGCCGCGTCGAGAGAGACATACCGGGTGCGCAGCAGAACCTCGCCCTCACCCGGCGCCGGGCGCGCGCCCCCGGCGAGGCGGAAGTGTCCGGGATCGAGTTTGCCCTGGGGGATCTCGTTCAGCACGATCTGGCGATTGGTCTGGCTCATCGTCGTCTCCCCGGGGCCGGGCGTTTTCCGGGCGGGCGGATCGCGCCAGCCGGGTGTGATTCAAGCGCCGGTCAAGGCCCAGCTCTCGCTGACGATCCAATCATCGATCATTTCGCGGACCTTGTCTCGCCCCAGCAAATGTTTCCGCCCGCGCCGGACTTTCACCCGCGGCCCGGCAATCCGGTGATGGCGCGCACATCCTTCAACGGAAGAACCAGATTGATAAGGGTCGGTTGGCGATGCGCTGAAATCGAACCGCTCGTAGAACGCGCGAGCCTCATCATCCTTGGCGTGAACGACGACGGCGCGAATGCCGGCCAATTCAGCCGCCGGCAAGGTTCTCAGCATCGCGTCCTTCAGGAGGCCCGCGCCAAGCTTCCGACCCTGATGGTCACCCGAAATCCCGCCGCGCTCAGCCGCCGGTGGCGAAACCGGGATAGAGGGTCATGCCGCCATCGACGAAGAGCGTGGTCCCCACCACATAGTCGGACTCGTCCGAGGCCAGCCACACCGCCGCCCTGGCGATGTCCTCAGGCTCGCCGATGCGGCCATAAGGCACCAGCTTCATCAGCTCGGCATAGGCGACCGGGGTCTGCCAGGCCGAGGTGTTGATCGGCGTGCGGATCGCCCCGGGGGCGATGGCGTTGACCCGGATATGCTTCGGCGCGACCTCCTGGGCGAGGCTCTTCATCAGCATCCGGATGCCGCCCTTCGAACTGGCGTAGTTGGCGTGACCGGCCCACGGGATCTCCTGGTGGACCGAGCTCATGCAGATGATCTTGCCGGCCGCCGCCGAGACGCCCGGCATCACGCCGCGGCGCAGAAACTCCCGGATCGCCTCCCGCGCGCAGAGGAACTGGCCGGTGAGATTGACCCCGATGACGGTGTTCCATTGCGCCAGGGACATCTGGGCGAAAGCGCAATCGCGCTGGAGGCCGGCGTTGTTGACCAGGATGTCGAGGGTCCCGAACGCCTTGATCGCGGCGGCGAACATCGCCGCCACCTGATCCTCGGCGGCGACGTCGGCCTGGAGCGCGCACGCCTGGACGCCGAAGGCGCGAATCTCATCGGCGACCGCCTCCGCCGCGTCGGGTCCGGCGACGTAGTTGACCGCGACATCGGCGCCGGCCGCGCCGAGTGCGATCGCCACCGCCTTGCCGATGCCCGAATTGGCCCCCGTGACCAGCGCCTTCTGGCCGGCCAGCGGCCCGGGCCTGGCCACGGCGGCCGGCGCCGCCGTCTCTTCGCCAAAAACCGCCATCGACCACCTCATCCCACTTCCGCCGGCCGCGCTGGCGGACCTGATGTAACGGCGCCGAGCCGATCGGCGTTCCGACCCGATCGAAAGGCTGGGTCACGCGGCGGGCAACGCTCGGCCCGCCCAGGCGTTGGTCGGGGGTGATCCGCCGAGGAAGGCCGCTTCGTGTCGTTGAGCATTGTTCTCGCCGCCGCCGCCCGTTGCCTGCTGGTGCTGCTGTTCCTGCCGTTCAGCGCCCTGGACAAGATCGTCAACTTCGACGCGGCGGTGGGACAGGCGGCGCTCGCCACGCCGCGAATGCTCGCCAGAGTTCTCGTCTTCGCGGGCCTCGGCGTCGAGGTGTTCATGTCGCTGGCGGTGGTCACCGGCGTCGCCGACCGCCTCGCCGCCGTCGTCCTGGCCGTCTATTGCCTGGTCACCGCCGTGCTGTGGAAGCAATTCTGGAAGGCGCCGGATTTTCGCCTGAAGGGACCGAGCCGAGGACGCGACACTTTCTGGGACTTTCTCAAGAACCTCGCTCTGGCCGGCGGCTTTCTCACCCTCGCCTTCAGCGGCGGCGCGTCCGGCGTCCGGCAGTTCCTCGCCCATCCCTTCGGGTCCTCGCGGCCTTACGCCGTCCAATCCGGTGATGGCGTCCCGTGAGCGGCGCGCCGAGCGTCGGCTACTGGCGCCTGTGGGTCGGCGCCGACGGCGTGAGCCGCCAGACCCGCTGCGCGATGACCGACTTCACCCTGAAGTCGATCCAACCCCCGGCCGATCCTCAATGGCTCGGCGAAAAGACCAGCGGCGCGATGACGATGATGGTCACCGTCCTGCCGGTGGGATGGATCGGCGATTGGCATCCCAATCCCAAGCCGCAGTGGATCCTTCCGCTCTCGGGAGTCTGGTTCGTGGAATCCATGGACGGCGCGCGGGTGGAGATGGGACCTGGAGAGATCTCGTTCGGCGGCGACCAGCACGCCGCCACCGTCGATGGCCGCCGCGGTCACCGTTCGGGAACGGTGGGAGAGGCGCCCGCCGTCCTGATGCTCGTGCAGATAGACGATCCTCCCGCGCCGCCGCCTGGCGAAACCGGCTGAGGCGTCGGATGGCCGTGAACATCGCCGCGGCGCCGGTCCGGCGCCTGGCGGGCGTCAGCCTGACCACCGCGTCCGCCGACGAACTGGCGGTGTTCTATGAGGGCGCCCTGGGGTTTCGCCGGCTGGCGGAGGAGCGGCTCTCCGGACCCGGCTTCGAGCGGTCGATGGGCGTCGATGGCGGGGCCAGGCGATTGATCCTCGCCCTCGGCGAACAACGGATCGAACTCTTGCGGTTCGATCGTCCGGGCCGGCCCTATCCGCCGGACGCACGATCCTCGGACCTCGTCTTCCAGCATTTCGCCATCGTCGTCTCCGACATCGACGCCGCCTATCGATGGCTCTCGACGTTCGGCGGCTGGACCGCCATTTCGCGGGGCGGTCCCCGGCGCCTGCCCCCGGCGTCCGGCGGCGTCACGGCCTTCAAGTTCCGCGATCCCGAAGGCCATCCGATCGAACTGCTGGCGTTTCCGGACGGCGCCGCGCCGCCGGTCTGGCGCGCCGAGCGGAGCGCCGGCCCTTGCCTTGGCATCGATCACACCGCGATCAGCGTGTCGGACACCGCCCGCTCGATCGATTTCTACCAGGGTTTCGGCCTGCGGACCGGGGCGCGTTCGCTGAACGTCGGCGCCGGACAGGCGAACCTCGACGGCCTCCGCGCTCCGCGGGTCGAAGTCACCGCCCTGTCGCCGCCGCAGGCGCCGCCTCACCTCGAGCTGCTCTGCTATGAGGGGCGAGACGCCGGTCCCGTGGCGGCGAACAACGACGTCGCCGCCACGCGCACCCTTCTTGAGGCCGACCTTGCTTGCCCTGACGGAGTGATCGACCCCGATGGCCATCGGCTGCTGATCGCGGCGCCCGGCGGAACGGGCTGGCCGGTCCGCCGTCAGCACGGCGACGATCAACGAAGGAAGAGGGTATGATCCGACGAGCCGTCATCGCCGGCGCGGCGCTCTCCATCGCCTTCGGCGCGACCGCGGGCGTGTCGCGACGGCGGCGGCGACTGGAGCCGGGAATGGTCGTCATCGACCGGCCCGGCGCCAAGGTCGGCACGGTCGTCCAGACCGGTCAGGTCCGAAATGGCGCGCCGGCGGTGCTGCTGGATGTCAACGGCGCGAGGATCAAGGTCCCGGATTCGAAGTTGAGACTCACCCGCGACGGCGAGGAAGCGGTCATCTCCCCGACCCGATCGCAAATCCGCACCTCGTCCATACTGAACACGTTCTAGCGGCCGATCCATACCGGGATTCTCATTGCCGCCGGTTCGACGCCGCGGCAAACAAGGTATTCAGCCGGGAAAGGTCACCGTCAGGCAGGCGCCCCGGCCTTTGGGGTTGGCTCCGGCGGTGAAGCTGCCGCCGAGCTGCTGGGCGAGGACACCGACGACCTTCATGCCCAACCCGGCGCGGCTGGCGGCCGGGTCGAAATCCTCCGGCAGACCCCGGCCCTGATCGCACACGATCAGCGATCGCCGCTCGCCATCGGCGCGGTAGGTGACGTCGATCTCGCCGGACCCATGCTTGGCGGCATTGGTCACCAGCTCGTTCAGCAAGAGGCCGATGGGCTGGATCGATGTCGTGCGGATCAGCTCCTCATCCCCATCGACCTTGATGGGTCTCTGGAGAATTTCCGACAGGTCACGGCACAGCCTCGCGATATACGTGAGGCACGAGACGTTCTCGGTGGCGTCCTCCAGGGAGAAATGCCGGTGCACGCGGGCGACGGCGGCGACGCGCTCGGCGGCGATCTCCAGGTGACCGGCCGCGTCCCTCAGTCCGGGCGCGCGGCTCTGCATGGCCAGCATTCCGGAGACGAACTGAAGACTGTTCATCACCCGATGGTCGATCTCGCGGGCCATCATCTCCGCTCTCGCCACCGCGTTGCGCGCCGAAAGCCGCAACTCCAGCTGATCGACGACCAGCGACGCCAGGTCCTTCAGATCGTCGATCTGGCCCTGGTCGATGGGGCGGGGTTCCTTGTCGATGACGCACAGCGTGCCCAGGTTGAACCCGTCGGAAGTGCGCAGCGGGACGCCGGCATAGAACCGCAGTCCGAAATCCCCGGCGACGAGCGGGTTGGCGAGCGAGCGCGCGTCCACCTGGGCATCCTCGAGAATGTGCGGGTCGTCCGAGAGGATCGCCGAGGCGCAAAGGCCAGGGTCGCGGCCGATCTCCTCGACCGCCAGGCCATGATGAGACTTGAACCAGATGCGGTCGGTATCGACGATGCTGATGATCGAAATGGGAACGCCGAAACGGCGCGCCGCCAGGGACGTCACCCGGTCGAAGATTCCGTCGGCCGGCGTATCGAGAATCTCATATCGCCGCACGGCGGCGATCCGCAACGACTCGTCGGGTGGAATGATGGTCGGCTGTATACCCAAGACTTCACGCTCCGGCCCCGACGCTCGCGACCACTAGCATCCGCCCTCGATGAGCGGCAAGCGCGGCGCAGAGCCGTCCTGGCCGTTCAGCGCCGCCAGCAGTTCGAGCGCGCGGGCGGCGATCTCGGCCAGGGTCCGGCCAGGCAGGTAGAGGGACGAGCCGACGCCGAAGCCGGCGGCGCCGGCCCGCCGCCAGGGGGCCATGGCGGCGGCGTCCATGCCCCCGACGGGAAAGATCGGGATCGGCGGCAGAACCGCGCGCATCGCCTTCAGGGTGGCCGGCGAGGTCCCTTCGGCGGGGAACAGCTTGAGGGCGTCGGCCCCCGCCTCGATGGCCGCGAAGGCCTCGGCGGGGGTGAAGAAGCCCGGCAAGGAGATCAGGCCGGCTCGCTTGGCCGCCGCGATGACCGCCGCGTTGGCGTTGGGCGAGACGATCAGCTCAGCCCCCGCCTCGGCCGCCCGCGCGACGGCGTGGGCGGTGAGTACGGTGCCGGCCCCGATCATCGCCCGATCGCCGACGGCGCGGCGCATCCGGCGGATGCTCTCGAAAGGGTCCGGCGAGTTGAGCGGGACCTCCAGGCACCTGAAACCCGCCTCACACAGCACGCCGGCGACATCGGCCGCCTGGCCCGGGACGATCCCGCGCAGGATCGCCACCAGCGGGACCTCGGCGAGGACCTCCTCCCAGGTCATCGCCCGGCCATCGCACTCGTCCCTCTTGGATCGATTCCCGGCGACCGGCTTAGCGGGTCCGTCCGTGGGATGAAAGCCGCGGCCCTCGCGTCCCCGGCGTTGGCCGAGGCCATGACGACATGACAACGTCGAATCGTAACCGCATGGGCTTTGTCAACAGAACCTGGGAATCGGCGATGGACCTTCTGATCGTGGGCTCGACGCGGAGCTGGACGCATCCCGAGACCGTGCAGATCGGCCGGCTGCCGGCGCGGGCGAGCTTGACGCCCTATCCGGACGCGGAAAGCGCCAGGGCCGGGGGCGCATCTCCGATGGTCCTGTCACTGAACGGCGATTGGCGGTTCATGCTGGCCCCGCGGCCGGAAGCGATCGCCGAGGATTTCGCCCAGCCGGGCTTCGACGACGCGACTTGGTTCAGCCTGCCGGTTCCGTCGAACTGGACGATGCACGGCTTCGACAGGCCGCATTACACGAACGTCCAGATGCCCTTCGACCACGCGCCGCCGAACGTGCCGGATGAGAACCCGACCGGACTCTATCGGACCACATTCACGCTTCCCGAAGACTGGGCGGGCCGGCGCATCGTGCTGCACGTCGGGGGCGCGGAGAGCGTCCTCTACGTGTGGCTGAACGGCAAGCCGGTGGGAATGGGCAAGGATTCGCGCCTGCCTCAGGAATTCGACCTGACCGCGTTCCTGGCCGCCGACGGCGCCAACCTCCTCTGCTGCGCGGTGGTCAAGTGGTCGGACGCCTCGTTCGTCGAGGACCAGGACCAGTGGTGGATGGGCGGCGTCCACCGCGACGTCTTCCTCTACGCCACCGGCCCGACCTTCATCGCCGACGTCTTCGCCGTCGCCGCGCCGGACGACGGGTTTCGCGACGGCCGGCTGACGGTCACCACCAGGCTGGGTTTCGCCGGCGCGCCACGCGACGGCTGGTCGGTGCGAACCCAGCTCTTCGACGCGGCCGGCAAGCCCGTGCTGGCCGAACCGCTGACCGACTCCGTCAAGGCCGACAACCGAAACCACAATCCCTATCGCGGCCCGCTCTCCCGGATCACCCAGACCGCCGAGGTGGTGTCGCCGAAGCCGTGGTCCAGCGAGGCGCCGAATCTCTACACCGTGGTCGTCAGCCTGATCTCGCCGGCCGGCGAGTTGGCCGAGGCGACTTCATGCCGGGTCGGTTTCCGGCGCGTCGAACTCGGCGACCGAGAGCTGCTGATCAACGGCAGGGCGGTGATGATCGCCGGCATGAACCGGCACGAGCACGACCCGGTAAGCGGCAAGGCGGTGAGCCGCGAAGGCATGATCGCCGACATCCGGCTGATGAAGCAGTTCAACGTCAATGCCGTGCGCGCTTCGCATTATCCCAACGCCGAGGCCTGGTACGATCTCTGCGACCAATACGGCCTCTACGTGATCGACGAGGCCAACCTCGAAGCCCACGCCTTTCTCCATGATCTCTGCCGTGACCCTCGATATGCGGCGCAATTCGTGGAGCGCGGCCTGCGGATGGTCGAGAGGGACAAGAACCATCCCTGCGTGATCGCCTGGTCGCTGGGCAACGAGAGCGGCCATGGGCCGAACCACGAGGCCATGGCCGGGGCCATCCGAGGCCTCGATCCGTCGCGGCCTCTGCACTACGAAGGCGCGACCTGGGCCTGGGACGAAACCCATACCCCGATCCCGCGCGGCCTGGTGGACGATCCGAAGAGCCGGTCCGGCAAGCGTGTCAGCGACATCGTGTGCCCGATGTATCCGCCGATCGACGCCATCGTCCGGTGGGCGGAGACGGACGACCCGGGCGACCGCCGGGCGATGATCCTCTGCGAATATTCCCACGCCATGGGCAATTCCAACGGCGCCCTCGGCGACTACTGGGACGCCTTCGAAGCCCACCACGGATTGCAGGGCGGCTTCATCTGGGAGTGGTGCGACCACGGCCTGAACCAGTTCACGCCGGAGGGACGCGAGTACGTCGCCTATGGCGGCGACTTCGGCGACGAGCCCAACGACCTCAACTTCTGCTGCGACGGCATCGTCGGCGCCGATCGCCTCCCCCACCCCGCCTTGTGGGAATTCAAGACCCTGGCCCAGCCGGTGGGCATACGCTGGCTCGACGCGGAGACCGGACGGCTGGAGATCCGCAACAAGCGCGACTTCACCGACCTCTCCGATCTGACCGGACGATGGACGCTGGAGGTGGACGGCGAGGCGATCGTGGGCGGCGCCCTACCGGCGCTCGCCACGCCGCCCGGCGAGACCACCGGGTTCACCATTCCACTGCCACGGGCGACGGCGCGCGCGGGTGAGGAGGCTTTCCTCATGGTCCGCTTCACCCTGACCGAGGAAACCCCCTACGCGCCCGCCGGTCACGAGGTCGCCTGGGAGCAACTGCCCGTGAACCTGCCGGCGGCGCCGGCGGCGGCGCGGGCGCCGAAGCAGGCCGCACCGTTGACGATGAGGCGGACCGACGGGCGCGTGGAGGTTCTCGGGGACGGGTTCGGGTTCTCGTTCACGGCCGCCGCCGGGCTGGAGCGGATGATCGGGCGCAGCCGTCCGGTCATCACCGCCGGACCCCGGCTCCAGATCTGGCGCGGGGCGACCGACAATGACGGCATCAGGGGCCTGCCCAAACGGCGGGGCGACGTGCTCGGACAATGGCTCGCCGCCGGTCTCGACCGGCTCGCCGTCGGGCCGGCGAGGATCGAGGCGTCAATGGAGCGGGACGGCGACGCGGTGATCGGCCTGGAGCAGATCGCTTCGTGCGCCGCCTCGGCCACGGCGGTCGCGCATCGCCAGACCTGGCGCATTCATCCGGGCGGCCACGCTTCGGTGGCGTGCGCCTTCAGCGTCGATCCCACCCTGACCGACCTGCCTCGGCTCGGCGTGACCCTGACCCTTCCCGATGATTTCGAGGATCTGGAGTGGTTCGGTCGTGGGCCGCTGGAGAGCTACGCCGACCGCCAGCGCGCGGCCCGGATCGGCCGCTTCGCCGGCACGGTGAGCGGGCAGTACGTGCCCTACGTCATGCCGCAGGAGCACGGTAACAAGACCGAACTGCGCTGGATGGAACTAAGATCGCCCCGCGTCGCCATCCGTTTCACCCCGGCCGCGCCGTGCCAAGGCTCGGCCACCCGGTTCACCCCCGAAGACCTGTTCGCCGCCAGGCACACCACCGACCTGCGCCCGCGCGCGGAAGTCATCGTCAACCTCGACGTCGCCCAGCGCGGGCTGGGCACGGGCAGTTGCGGCCCCGACACGCTGGAGCGATATCGGATCGGGCCGGGAGACCACGCCCTTGAGTTCGGGATCGAGGTTTCGGAGCGCGCCCGCGACTGAAACGGCCGCCGCGCCGAGCTTCGGACTGGCTTTATGGGTGTTTGTGGGTGAATTGGCGGGTGCATGATCAATACGGCATCGATCGTCATCACGCCGGACATCCTCGCCCTCATCTCCGAGATCGATGAGTTCAAGGGCGCGTGGCGAGCGCTCCGTGTCCTGGCGCCCGAGCGTCTCTCCGCGCTTCGACGTGTCGCCACCATCGAGAGCATCGGGTCATCGACCCGGATCGAGGGTAGCCGGCTGTCGGACCGCGACGTCGAACGGCTGATCGGGAACCTGGAGATCAAAAATTTCGCCACGCGCGACGAGCAGGAGGTCGCGGGCTACGCCGAGGTCATGGAGACGGTTTTCGCGGCCTGGCAGGATATCGCGGTCACCGAAAATCACATTCGCCAGCTTCACCGCGATCTGCTGGCCCACAGCGAAAAAGACGCCTGGCATCGAGGCGGCTACAAGACGACGACGAACAGCGTCGCGGCGTTCGATGCTGAAGGCAGACAGGTCGGCGTCGTCTTCGCGACCGCCTCGCCGTTCGACACGCCGCGCCGGATGAACGAGCTGATCGACTGGCTGCGCCAGTCCACGGCCGACGGCGGGCTTCATCCTTTGCTGTTGGTCGCCGTGTTTGTGGTCGTGTTCCTCGAAATCCATCCCTTCCAGGACGGCAACGGCCGGCTGAGCCGCGTGCTGACAACCCTTCTGTTGCTGCGCGCCGGGTATGCCTACGTCCCCTACAGCTCCCTGGAGAGCATCGTCGAGGAGAGCAAGGAGGGCTACTATCTCGCACTCCGCCAGACCCAGGGGACGATCCGGACGGCCGCGCCCGACTGGCGGCCGTGGTTGCTGTTCTTGTTGCGCGCATTGCGACAACAGACGCGGCGCCTGTCGGCGAAAGTCGAACGCGAGGAGCGGCTGCTCGCCGCCATGCCCGATCTCGCGCTGCGCATTCTCGACCATGCGCGGGACCACGGCCGCGTCACCATGGCCGAGGCGATCGCCATCACCGGGGCCAGCCGCAACACCCTGAAGGGACACTTGAGGATGCTGGTCGGCAAGCGGCATCTCGTGGCGCGAGGTGTCGGCCGCGGCGCCTGGTACAGCTTGGCCTAGCGACGGCGCGACGAGTCGCGGTCGCGTTTGCGGCGTCCGGGCTGATTGATCTCCCAGCCGCCTTGCCGTCGCCGGGCTGGACGGCGACTATGGGGCGTGACGTCTCGAATCTCCTCCCCCCCTTCATCGTCGCCGGGGTTCGGCCGGCGCGACGATGGGCCGCCGCCGCCGGCCGGCGGTGATCGGCCTCCGCCTTCGCGGCGGTCGCGGCGGTCGCGCGGCTGGGCGATCACCGCGGCGGTGTTCTTCGTGGTCGTGGGGATGGCGGCGCTCGGACTGGTATGGATGCAGAGCGCCTTTCTTTCCGACCTGCCCGCCATTCCCGAGCGCGACGCGCTGTGGGCGGTGCGGCGCTCGCCGAGCATGACCTTCCTCGACCACGACGGCGGCCTGATTGCCACCCGGGGAGCGCGATACGGGGCGCGGGTGACGCTGGCGCAATTGCCTCCTTACGTGCCGCGCGCGTTCCTGGCGGCCGAGGACCGGCGATTCTACCAGCACGGCCCGGTCGATCTGCGCGCCATCGCCCGCGCGGCGCGGCGGGATGTGGCGGCGGGACGTCCGGCGGAAGGAGCTTCGACCCTCAGCCAGCAGCTGGCGCGGACATTGTTCCTCAAACCCGAACACAGTCTCAAGCGCAAGGTCCAGGAGGCGTTCCTGGCCTCCCGCCTGGAGGAAATGCTGGGCAAGGACGAGGTGCTCGAACTCTACCTCAACCGCACCTTCTTCGGCGCCGCCGCCTACGGGCTCGACGCGGCCGCGCGGACCTATTTCGGCGAGCCGGCAAGCGCCCTCAGCCTGTCGCAGGCGGCGACCCTGGCGGCCCTGCCCAACGCCCCGTCGCGCCTGGCGCTGACCAACGATCTGCCGGCGGCGTGGGCGAGGGGGCGGCGTATCCTGGCGTCCATGCGCCAGGAGAACTGGATCACCGCCGCCGATCAGGCGCGGGCGCTGGCCGACCCGCCGGTCCTGTCGCCGACGCGGGAGGGGGAGAGCGGCGAGGGCGACTACAGCTACATCCTCGACCAGGCGGCGTCGGAGGCCGGCGCGCTTTCCGGCGGCGCGGCCGATCTGGTGGTCAAGCTGACCATCGATCCGAAGCTGCAAGCGGCGGGCCTGGCCACCGTGCGGCGGGTGGTCGGCGGGGAGGGCCGCGCGCGGCGGGTGTCGCAGGGAGCGTTGGTGACCCTGGCCCCGGACGGCGCGATCAGGGCCATGGTCGGCGGCCTCGACCATCAGGCCAGCGCCTTCAACCGGGTAACCCAGGCGCACCGGCAGCCGGGATCGTCGTTCAAGGGCTTCGTGTTCGGCGCCGCCATGGAGCATGGCGTGACGCCCACTGACCTGAGGCGCGACGCGCCGGTCAGCCTCGGGAGCTGGACGCCGGTGAACTATGGCGGCCGCTACGCCGGAACCGTGAGCGTGCAGCAGGCCCTGGCCCGTTCGATCAACACCGTCGCGGTGCGCCTGACCCTGGAGGTCGGCCCGTCGCAGGTGGCGGCGTTCGCGAGGCGCTGCGGCCTGACCTCGATCCCCGAACATCCGGGACCGTCGATCGCATTGGGGGCCTACGAGGTGACCCTGCTGCAGCTGGCCGGCGGCTATCAGGTATTCCAGAGCGGCGGCGGCCGGACCACGCCCTATCTCATCGAGCGGCTGACCACGACCCGCGGCGACGTGCTCTATGACCGGCCGGCCACCGCGCCCCTGCCGGTCTATGACCAGCTCTACGCCGCCCGCATGGTGAGGATGCTGAAGACGGTGATCACCGCCGGCACCGGGACTCACGCCGACATCGGCCGGCCGGCGGCGGGAAAGACCGGCACCAGCCAGAACTGGCGGGACGCCTGGTTCGTCGGCTTCACCCCCGATCTGCTCACCGCCGTGTGGGTCGGCAACGACGACGACCGGCCGATGGCCAAGGTTACCGGCGGAGAGCTGCCGGCCGAGATCTGGCGCCGGTTCATGACCATCGCCGAGGCCGGCGTGAAGCCCACCGACTTCGCGTGGCTGGCCAATGCCCCCGAGCCTCCGCCGGTCCAGGAAACGGCGGCGGAGACCGCCGGAGGCGGCACGGCGGCCTATGAGGATCAACCGCCGCCCGACGACGACCCGGCGATGCGGCCCGATCCCGAACGCGCCAGCGACGCCGACGCCGACGCCGACGACGGCGGACCCTGGCGACCGCGGGCGTCCGACTACCAGGA
>DASRLN010000178.1:0-3039 GCA_035648435.1 Caulobacteraceae bacterium | reverse complement strand
GTGATCGCCGGCTCCCCCGAGACGGTCCGCCAGCGGATGGAGGAGATGATCAAGGGGCTCAACGTCGGCAACATCTTCTGCCTGATGCACGTGGGGAACATGCCGGCGGAGAAGTGCATGTACTCCTCGCGCCTGTTCGCGGAGAAGGTGATGCCCAAGTTGCGGGATGTCTTGCCCGAATGCGAGGGCGACGAGCGTTTCTGGTGCCACCCGCTCGCCAAGCGCGCCACGCCGGGCTCCCTGCCCAAGGCCCTTTTGCCCCAGCGCGTCCCCGAGCCGGCCGAATAGCGGGTGATCGAAATGATGGAATCCAAGACCGTCGAGACCCGCCACGCGCCGGTTCGCTATCTGGAGGGTGGGTCCGGATCGCCGCTCGTCTATCTCCACGGGGCCGGCGGGATGACCGCGGAGGATCCGCTGCTCGCCGCCCTCGCCGCCCGCCACCACGTGTTTGCTCCGTTCCTGCCCGGCTACGGCGAGACGACCGAGTGCGGCGAGCTGCGTGACATGCTGGACTTCACCCTGCACACCGCCGACGTGGTCGCGGCCCTGGGGTTGGAAGACCCGATCCTGGTCGGCCACTCCATGGGCGGAATGATCGCCGCCGAGATGGCCGCCATCGCCCCCAACGACGTCTCGCGCCTGGCGCTGATCGCACCCGCCGGCCTGTGGCTGACGGATCATCCGATCGCGGATGTCTTCACCCTGCTGCCCTACGAGATGCCGGCCTGGCTGTTCCACGATCCCGAAGCCGGCGCCAAGGCGATGACCGCGGGGCTGAACATGGACGATCCGAAGTTCCTCCAGGACTATCTGGTCCGCAACGCCCGCCAGCTCGGCATGGCCGGCAAGATCCTCTTCCCGATCCCCGAGCGCGGCCTCATCGGCCGGCTCTACCGGGTGAAGGCCCGGACGGTGCTGATCTGGGGCGAGAGCGACCGCCTGGTCCCGCCGATCTACGGCCCGGCCTGGCGGGACGCGATCACCGGCGCGACGCTGGTGACCATCCCGGAAGCCGGTCACATGGTGGTGGTCGAGAAACCGGACGCGGTGGCGCGAGCGGTGGAGAGCGTGGCGTAGGAGGGGCTTGGGAAGGTGGACCGAACGGGACCGTTCCAGCCCGCCCAGCCGCAACCAAAGCGCCCCGCGATGGTTGAATAGGGGAGTCCACCCCGGAGACCCACCGTGATCCTGTACTATGCGCCCGGGGCCTGCAGCCTCGCCGACCACATCGCCCTGCATGAGGCCGATCTCGCGTTCGACCGGGTGAAAGTCGATCTAAAGACCCACACCACCGAGGACGGCCGCGACTTCACGACGATCAATCCCAAGGGCTATGTCCCGGCGCTCGCGCTGGACGGCGGCGAACTGCTGACCGAAAACGTCGCCATCCTCAGCTGGATCGCCGACCAGGCGCCCGGCTTGGCGCCCGGCGGCCCGCTCGGCCGATACCGGCTGCTTGAGACCCTCGCCTTCATCTCCACGGAAATCCACAAGAGTTTCAAACCGTTCTTCACGCCCGGCGCGACCGACACCGACAAAGCCAAAGCGGGCCAGGCGATCACCGGCCGCCTCGGCCTGCTGGTCGGGCAGATGCACGGCGCCTATCTCTTCGGTGACGACGCCGGCGTCGCCGACGCCTATCTCTTCGTCATGCTGACCTGGGCGAAGAAGAATGAAGTCGCCATCCCGGAGCCGCTGGGGGCGTTCTTCGAGCGGATGAAGGAGCGCCCGGCGGTCGAGTTGGCTCTGCGTCACGAGGGGCTGGCCTGAAGGGGCCTGCGAGGGCGCCGGACTGAACGTGAGCCGTCTCCGAAGGGGGAACTCGCACCGGATGGGTGGTGATTGGTGCTCCTGTCCCGCGTTCTTCGCCAGATCTCGCCAGATCTGGCCTGCGCGAGGTTCGCGCCGGCTTGCAAGATGAGGCCGGCGCCCGCATATTGACCTGGATAACGGTCAAAGGAACAGCACATGGCTGGGTCGGCAGCGGCGGTGCGGACTGGCGCGAGGGCGCGGGTCGCCAACATCGATCGTCCTCGACCCCAAGGCCGAGTGTCGATCACCAGCCTCATGGATGACCGTGGCGCCGTAAATTTTGATGGCATCGCCGAAGCCTTCGGCATGTCCAAAGCGCAGCTGGCTGAAACGGCCGGGCTCGCGCGGCAAGTGTTGCAGAAGGCCAGCCGGCGAGGAGGGCCGAAGGCGCAGAGCCGGGTGCGGGAGATGCTGGAAATCATCAGCCTGGTCCAGGGGTGGGCCGGCGGCCCCGCCCAGGCCATGGCCTGGTATCGGGCCGAGCCGATCGCGGCCTTCGGCGGCCGAAGCGCCGAAGCCCTGGTGAAGTCCGGTCGGGCCGGCGCCGTGCGCGACTATGTCGATCATCTGGCGACGGGCGGCTACGCTTGAGGTTCGAAGGCGAGTGCTTTCGAGCCCATGATCCCAGCTGGTCCTGGACGCCGCTCTCCGGGGCCGGCGCGGCGCTGAAGGGCCGGCGCTTCAACTGGCCGGGGCTGGAGACGCTCTACCTCTCGCTGGATTTCAACACCGTCTTCCGGGAGGTGTCCGGCGGCTTCGCCCATCGGCTGACGCCGTACGTTCTTCGCAGCTACGACGTGGACTGCGAGGACATTGCCGACCTGCGGGACGAGGCCGGGCGCGTGAACCTCGGCGTCGCCCTCATCGACATCGCCTGCGCCTGGGGCGACGATCTGATAGCCGGCCGCGAGCCCGCCTCCTGGGGCGTGGTGCGCCGGCTGTTGGCGCAGGGCTTCGCCGGCGCCCTGGTTCCGAGCTTCGCCAACGGCGCGACGGCCAGCGACCGGAATCTGGTTCTATGGCGCTGGGGACCGGACCTGCCGCACAAGGTCATGGCCTATGACCCGAGCGGCAGGCTGCCGAGCAACGCGCTTTCGTGGGGTTGAGCGGAAAAGGGGGCGCTAAATCTGCCGCGCCCTGCCCGCCCAATATGGCGCCCTGACCTTGCCGCGTTCGATCTTGCCGGCCGGGTTGCGGGGGAGGGTTTCGGCGAAGTCGAGGGTG
>DASRLN010000177.1:0-12076 GCA_035648435.1 Caulobacteraceae bacterium | reverse complement strand
CCTCCGCGCCGGCCCGCCCGTTCAGGGAGCAGCGGGTCTGCGCGCCAGGCGGGCGAGCGCGCTGTCCGACCTATAGAACTTCGACGACAGCGGGCGCGCGGAGACTTACGGAGCGAGCATGACAGCGCAATCGGCGGCCATCGATCATCCCGCCAAGGCCGGCGCGGAGCCGGCGGACGCCGACATCGACTCCCTCGCCATCGACACCATCCGCACGCTGGCCATCGACGCGGTGCAGAAGGCCGATTCCGGTCACGCCGGCGCGCCCATGGCCATGGCCCCGATCGGCTGGACCCTGTGGAAGCGCTATCTGCGCTACGACCCCGCCGATCCCGCCTGGCCCGGCCGCGACCGCTTCGTGCTTTCCGCCGGCCACGGCTCGATGCTGCTCTACGCCCTGCTGTTCCTGGCCGGGGTCAGGCGCCTGGACGGCCACGGCAAGCCGACCGCCAAGGCCGCCGTCAGCCTGAAGGACATCGAGGATTTCCGGGAACTGGGTTCGGTCACCGCCGGCCATCCGGAATACGGCCACACCACCGGCGTCGAGGTCACCACCGGTCCGCTGGGCCAGGGGGTCGCCAACAGCGTCGGCATGGCCATGTCCGAGCGCTGGCTGGCGACGCGCTACAATCAGCCCGGCGCCAGGCTCTTCGACTACAACATCTACGCCCTGTGCAGCGACGGCGACATGATGGAGGGGGTGGCCAGCGAAGCGGCCTCCATGGCCGGGCACCTCAAGCTCTCCAACCTGTGCTGGATCTACGACGACAACACCGTGACCATCGAGGGTCACACCGAGCTGGCCTTCAACGAGGACGTCGCCGAGCGCTTCCGCGCCTACGGCTGGGCGACCCACCAGGTCGACGACGCCAACGACTGCGAGTCCTTCGCGCGGGCCATCGAGAGCTTCCATTCCACCGACGACCGGCCGACCCTGATCGTCGTCAAGAGCGTCATCGGCTACGGCTCGCCGCACAAGCAGGGGACCAGCAAGGCGCACAGCGACCCCTTAGGCGTCGATGAGGTCAAACTGACCAAGGAGGCCTACGGCTGGCCGGCCGACGCGAAGTTCCGCGTGCCGGCCGGGGTCAAGGAGAACCTCGGCCAGGCCCTCGCCGATCGCGGCGGCAAGCTCAGCGCCGCCTGGCGCGAGGGCGTGAAGAAACTGGGTGAAGCGAGCCCCGCCCTGGCCGCCGAACTCGCCGCCATGTGGGCCGGCAAGCTCCCCAAGGGCTGGGACGCCGACATCCCCGACTTCCCACCCGACGCCAAGGGCATCGCCACCCGCGAAGCCTCCGGCAAGGTGCTCAACGCCATCGCCGCCAACCTGCCGTGGCTGATCGGCGGCTCGGCCGATCTGTCGCCCTCGACCAAGACCCGCCTGGAGTTCGCCGGGGCCGGCGACTTCGAGCCCCGCGGCTACGGCGGGCGCAACCTCCACTTCGGCATCCGCGAGCACGTCATGGGCTCGATCGCCAACGGCATGGCGGTCTCGCGCCTGCGCCCCTACACCGGCACCTTCCTGATCTTCAGCGACTACATGCGCCCGCCGACCCGGCTGGCGGCGCTGATGAAGCTGCCGGTGATCTTCGTGTTCAGCCACGATTCCATCGGCCTGGGCCAGGACGGCCCGACCCACCAGCCGATCGAGCAGCTGGCCGCCCTGCGCGCCATTCCGGGCATGCTGGTCCTGCGGCCGGCCGACGCCAACGAGACGGCCGTGGCCTGGCGGGTGATCCTGGCCCAGACCGACCGGCCGGCCTGCCTGATCCTCTCTCGCCAGGCGATGCCGACGCTCGACCGGACGAAATACGCCCCGGCCAAGGGCCTGGCCAAGGGCGGCTACGTCGTTGCCGGAAATCCGGCCGCCACGCCCGACGTCATCCTCGTCGCCACCGGCTCGGAGGTCGGCCTGGCCATCGAGGCCCACGAGAAACTCACCATCGAGGGCGCCGCCTCGCGCGTCGTCTCGATGCCCTCGTTCGAGCTCTTCGAGGAACAGGACAAGACGTATCGCGATCGGGTCCTGCCGCCGTCGGTGACCGCGCGGGTGGCCATCGAGGCCGCCGCTCCCCTCGGCTGGGACCGCTACGCCGGCCCCACCGGCGAGATCATCGCCATGCGCTCCTTCGGCGCCTCCGCCCCCATCGGCCCGGTAATGAAGCACTTCGGCTTCACCGCCGACCACGTCTATCAGGCCGCCAAGCGCCAGATCGGAAAGGCGCGGTGATGCGGCCTCGCGCCCCCTCCGTCACGGCGCAAGGAAACGCGCCGCGCCACCTCCCCCGCGTAGAGGCGGGTGAGGATGAACTCTATCCTCCCCCGTGCCTCTTCACGGGGGAGGGGGACCGCGAAGCGGTGGAGGGGGCGCGAAGCCGGCGGAGTCACCCATGACCAACCCCCTGACCCAGCTCGGCGACGCCGGCCAGGCGCCGTGGCTCGATTTCCTCAATCGCAAGATCCTCGAGAACGGCGATCTCCAGCGGCTGATCGACGACGATGGCCTCAAGGGGATGACGTCCAACCCCTCGATCTTCGAAAAGGCGATCGGCGAGGGCGACGACTATGACGCCCGGCTGAAGGCCCTGATCGCCCAGTCCGACGGCGAGGTGATCGATCTCTATGAGCACCTGGCGATCGGCGACATCCAGGCCGCCGCCGACATTTTCCGCCCGACCTGGGACGGGCTTCACGGCCTCGACGGCTACGTCAGCCTGGAGGTCTCGCCCTATCTGGCCATGGACACGCAGGCGACCCTCGCCGAGGCCAGGCGCCTGTGGCGGACGGTGAACCGGCCCAACGTGATGATCAAGGTGCCTGGCACGAAGGCCGGAGTTCCGGCCATCGAGGCCCTGATCGGCGAGGGGATCAACGTCAACGTCACCCTGCTCTTCGGCATCGACGCCTATCTCGCCGTCGCCGAGGCCCACATGGCCGGACTCGAGGCCGTCAAGGCGCGCGGCGGCGACGTCGCAAAGGTCCACGGCGTCGCCAGCTTCTTCGTCAGCCGCATCGACGGCATGATCGACAAGAAGATCGACGAGAAATTGAAGTCCGCGACCGGCGCCGACGCGGCGTCGCTGAAGGCCGTTCGCGGCAAGGTCGCCATCGCCAACGCCAAGATCGCCTATCAGCGCTATCTGGAGATGATCGCCACGCCGCGCTGGCAGGCCCTGGCCGCCGCCGGCGCCGCGCCGCAGCGCCTGCTGTGGGCGTCCACGGGGACCAAGGATCCGGCCTATTCCGACATCCTCTATGTCGCCACCCTGATCGGCGCCGACACCGTCAACACCATGCCGCCCAAGACCATGGACGCCTTTCGCGGTCACGGCGTCGTCACCGCCTCGCTCACCGATGATGTCGAGGGGGCGCGCCGTATCCTCGCCGAAACCGGACGGCTGGGCCTGGATCTGGCCGGGGTCACCAGCGCCCTGGTCGCCGACGGCGTCACCAAGTTCGCCGAGGCCTTCGATCAACTGCTGGGCGCGGTGGCGACCAAGCGCGCCGCCATGCTCGGCGATAAGCTCAACGGCCAGGCGATCAAGCTTCCCGCCGACCTCGAGGCGTCGGTGAAGCAAGCCATCGACCGGGCCGCCGCCGAGGGCTGGACCCGGCGGTTGTGGTCCGGCGACGCATCGCTGTGGACCGGCGCCGACGAGGCCAAGTGGCTCGGCTGGCTGGCCGCCGCGCGCGGCGAGGCGGTGGACTACGCCGCGCTCGAGGGCCTGCGCGCCGAGGTCAGGGCGACCGGCTATCGCCACGCCCTGCTGCTGGGCATGGGCGGCTCCAGCCTTGGCCCCGAGGTCCTGGCCAAGACTTTCGGCGCGGCCCCGGGCCATCCAGAGCTGCTGATCCTCGATTCCACCGATCCGGCCCAGATCGCCCGCATCGAGGCGACGTGCGATCCGGCGAACACCCTCTACATCGTCTCCAGCAAGTCCGGCTCGACCCTGGAGCCCGACATTCTCCACCGCTACTTCTACGCCAAGGTCGAGGCGGCGCTCGGCGTCGGCAAAGCGGGCGCGCGGTTCATCGCCGTCACCGATCCCGGCTCCAAGCTGGAAGAGGGCGCGCGGGCGGACGGCTTCGCCCACGTCTTCCTCGGCGACCCGGCCATCGGCGGGCGCTATTCGGTGCTCTCCAACTTCGGCATGGTCCCGGCCGCCGTCATCGGCCTGGACGTGCGCGGCATATTCGACGGCCTGGAAGCCATGGTCCGCGCGTGCGGGGCCAGCGCCCCGCCGGCGGCCAATCCCGGCGTCCATCTGGGCCTCGTCCTGGGCGCCGCCGCGGCGGCCGGCCGGGACAAGGTGACCCTGATCGCCTCCGACGCGATCGCCGACGTCGGGGCCTGGCTCGAACAGTTGCTGGCCGAATCCACCGGCAAGCAAGGCAAGGGCCTGATCCCGGTCGATTCCGAGCCGCTCGGCGAGACCGGCGTCTACGGCGCCGACCGCGTCTTCGCCTATCTGCGCCTGGCCGGCGCCGACGACCCGCCCAAGGACGAGGCGGTGCGCGCCCTCGAGGAGGCTGGCCAGCCGGTCGTCCGCATCACCCTGGCCGGCCGCGAGCGCCTGTTCCAGGAATTCTTCCGCTGGGAGATCGCGGTGGCCACGGCCGGGGCGATGATCGGCATCGATCCCTTCGACCAGCCCGACGTCGAGGCCAGCAAGGTCAAGACCCGGGCGCTCACCGCCGACTTCGAGAACACCGGCCATCTCGCCGCCGAGACCCCGGTCCTGTGCGAAGCGGGCGTCCGCCTCTACGCCGATCCGGCCAACGCCGAGGCCCTCGGCGTGGCCGCCGGCGTCCCGACCCTCGATGCGTGGCTCGGCGCCCATTTCGCCCGCGCCGTGGCCGGCGACTATATCGGCCTGCTCGCCTACATCGATCGCGACGAGGCGCACATCGCCGCCCTCCAGGCGATCCGCGCGCGCCTGCGCGACGCCCGCCGGGTCGCCACCGTACTCGGCTTCGGACCCCGCTTCCTGCACTCCACCGGCCAGGCCTACAAGGGCGGCCCGGGCAGCGGCGTCTTCCTCCAGATCACCGCCACCGCCGCCCGCGATCTGGCCATCCCCGGCCGCAAGGCGACCTTCGGCGTCGTCGAGGCGGCCGAAGCGCGCGGCGACTTCGAGGTTCTCGCCGAGCGCGGCCGGCGCCTGCTGCGCGCCGATCTCGGCGCCGACCTCGCCGCCGGCCTCGCCCGCCTGATCGACGCCATCGACCGCTCGATCGTCTGACTACTTAAAGGAAATCTGGACATGCAGCTTGGCGTCGTCGGAATGGGCCGGATGGGGGCCAATATCGCCCGGCGGCTGATCAAGGCCGGGCACGCCTGCGTGGTCTGGGATCGCGACGCCAAGGCCGTCGCCGACGTCGCCAAGGATGGCGCGACCGGGGCCTCCGACCTCGCCGATCTGGTGAAGCGCCTGGGTCCGCCGCGCGCGGTATGGGTCATGCTGCCGGCCGGCGATCCCACCGACCAGACCGTCACCGAACTCGCCAACATCCTGCAATCCGGCGACACCATCATCGACGGCGGCAACAGTTTCTATCGCGACGACATCCGCCGCGCCCAAAACCTATCAAAAAGCGGCATTGCCTACCTCGATGTCGGCACCTCCGGCGGCGTCTGGGGCCTGGAGCGCGGCTATTGCATGATGATCGGCGGCGCCGAGGCGGCCGTCTCTCGCCTCGACCCGATCTTCGAGGCCCTGGCCCCCGGGATCGGCGACATTCCTCGCACCAAGCGCCCGGACGGCGCCGATCCCAGGGCCGAAAAAGGCTACATTCACGCCGGACCGCCCGGCGCCGGCCATTTCGTCAAGATGGTCCACAACGGCATCGAATACGGCCTGATGCAGGCCTACGCCGAAGGTTTCGACATCCTCCAGGGAAAAGGCGGCGACGCCCAGCCGGACGAGGAGAAATTCGCCCTGAACCTGCCCGACATCGCCGAGGTCTGGCGCCGCGGCAGCGTGATCTCCTCCTGGCTCCTCGACCTCACCGCCCAGGCTCTGGCCCAGGACGGGCGGCTCGAGAAATTCACCGGCGCGGTGGACGATAGCGGCGAGGGCCGCTGGACGGTCGATGCCGCCATCGAGGAGGCGGTTCCCGCCAACGTCCTCACCGCCGCCCTCTACGCCCGCTTCCGCTCGCGCGAAGAGCACACCTTCGGCGAGAAAATTCTCTCGGCGATGCGTTACGGCTTCGGCGGTCATGTCGAAAAAAGATAACCCGCCCAAGAGCTTGGCCGCCCTCGCCCGGTCGCCGCCGGCCCCCGCCTGCGCCATGGTCATCTTCGGCGCCGGCGGCGATCTGACCACCCGCCTGCTCGTTCCCGCCCTCTACAATCTGGCCACGGCCGGTCTGCTGGCCGACGGATTCGAGGTCATCGGGGTCAATCACAACCCGGGCGACGACGCCCGGTTCCGGCGCGACCTCGGCGATTTCCTCAAACAGCTCGCCGGCGACGCCGGCGGCGAGTTCGGCAAGGCCAGGATCGATCCCAAATCCTGGAAGTGGTTGTCCGACCGCCTCCACTACCAGGTTGGCGATTTCGAGGACGACGCCACCTACGCCACCCTCGCCGAGCGCCTGGCGGCGGACAAGCGAGGCAATGTTCTCTTCTACCTCGCCACCGCGCCGCGCTTTTTCGGCGACATCGTCGAGCGCCTGGGCAAGGCGGCCCTCACCCGCGAGACGGACGGTTTCCGCCGGGTGGTGATTGAAAAACCCTTCGGCGACGACCTCGCCTCGGCCAAGGCGCTCAATCGCCGCATCCTCAAGTCATTGGACGAGCGACAGATTTATCGGATCGATCATTTCCTCGGCAAGGAAACGGTTCGCAACATCATGGTCACCCGCTTCGGCAACGGCGTCTTCGAGCCGCTGTGGAACCGCCTGCACATCGACTCAGTGCAGATCACCGCCGCCGAAACCGTCGGCGTCGAGGCGCGCGGGGACTATTACGATGAGGCCGGCGCCCTGCGCGACATGATCCCCAACCACCTCTTCCAGCTCCTGGCCATGGTCGCCATGGAGCCGCCCAACTCCTTCGATGCCGAGGCCGTGCGGGCCGAGAAGGGCCGGGTGATCGAGGCCGTCCGCCGACAGACCCCGGCCCGGGCTCTGGAGGATTCCGTGCGCGGCCAGTACCGGGCCGGAACCGTGGCCGGCCACGCGGTGGCCGCCTACCGTAACTCTCCGAACGTCGGCAAGCGCAGCCGCACCGAAACCTATGTCGCGCTGAAGCTCTCGATCGACAACTGGCGCTGGGCGGGCGTGCCGTTCTATCTGCGCACCGGCAAGGCGATGAGCGCCCACGACACCCACGTCGCCATCCAGTTCAAGCCGGCCCCAAGGACCTTGTTCCAGGATGTCGCGCGCGGCGCCTCGACGCCCAATGTCCTGACCCTCCAGATCCAGCCCCACGAGGGGATTTCCCTCGATTTCGACGCCAAGCGGCCCGGTCCCGACGTCAGCCTCGCCGAAGTCAGCATGGATTTCCGCTACGCCGACTGGTTCAAGGCCGAGCCGGCCACCGGCTACGAGACCCTGATCTACGATTGCCTGATCGGCGACCAGACACTGTTCATGCGCGGCGACGACATCGAGTACGGCTGGGCCGCGGTCATGCCCTTCCTCGACACCTGGAAAGACGCCGGCGAGGTCCACGGCTACGCCGCCGGGGCCGACGGCCCCAAGGCCGCCGCTGCCCTCCTGGAGCGTGACGGCCGGCGCTGGCGGTCGCTCACGTGAGCGCCGCGCCACCGCCAGTCCTGGTGGTCACCGGCGTCTCCGGGGCCGGCAAGAGCACCGTCGCCAAGGCGTTGGCGGCGCGGCTCGGCTGGAGGTTCCAGGAGGGCGACGACTTCCACCCCGCCGCCAACGTCGCCAAGATGAAGGCCGGCGTCCCCTTGGACGACGCCGACCGGGCTCCCTGGCTGGCCGCCATCGGCGGCTGGATCGACGCGCGAGCCGCCGCCGGCGAGCCCGCCGTCCTCAGCTGCTCGGCTCTCAAGCGCGCCTACCGCGCCACCCTCACGGACGGGCGTCCCCAGGTGAGGATCATCTTCCTCCAGGGCGACGAGGCCCTGATCGCGCGGCGCGTCGCCGCCCGCACCCATTCCTATTTCCCGCCGGCCCTGCTCGACAGCCAGTTCCGCGACCTCCAGCCCCCCGGACCCGATGAACACGCGGTCATCGTCGGCATCGATCCGCCGGTGACCGCGCAGGTCGAGGAGATCGTGCGGAAGCTGGACTTGGCGTGAGGATCAGATGCCCGCGTACCACTCGTAGCCGCGATCCTCCCAGTAGCCGCCCTGGCCGCCCTTGATGTCGTCGAGATGGCTGACCATGGCGATGCGCATTAGATATTTGGCGTGCTTGTAGCCGAGCTGGCGTTCCACCCGCAGGCGCAGGGGGGCGCCGTGGGCGGGGTCGAGGGCCTTTCCGTTCAGGTCATAGGCGAGGATGGTCTGGGGATGGAAGGCATCGACCAGATCGACGCTCTCGTAGTACTGGCCCGATCCGTCCAGGGAATCATCGAGGTCGTCGGCGCAGTAGAAGACCGCGTACCGCGCCCCCGGCAGCACCCCAGCCCTCGCCAGAACGTGGGCCAGCGGCGCGCCTCGCCACTGGCCGATGGCGCTCCAACCCTCGACGCAGTCGTGGCGAGTGATCT
Source organism: Caulobacteraceae bacterium (assembly GCA_035648435.1). Classification (GTDB taxonomy): domain Bacteria; phylum Pseudomonadota; class Alphaproteobacteria; order Caulobacterales; family Caulobacteraceae; genus Acaudatibacter. The sequence continues at coordinate 3,387 of DASRLN010000177.1, read as the reverse complement.
GCGTCCGCGCGGGCATGGCCCGCAGGTCGGCCAGCGACAAGGTCATCGGGTTGCGCACCATCCCTCCCACCCCGAGGCGCCAGTCGGCGAAGCTGTTGCCGAGCCACATCTTGTAGACGTCGCTGCCGGGCATGCTGGTGCCGTTGGACTTGAACACCGGCGAGATGTCGCGAACCGAAAACTCCCGCGCCAGGGGCTGGCCGGCGAGCAGCAGCCGCTGGGCGCGGTAGGTCAGGCCCTCGGCCGAGCCGAGGAACTTCGACAGCGGCGGCGCTTGCCCCAGCCGGTCGCAGCCGGCCAGCATCAGCCCACCGAAGCTCGCCGAGGCGGCGCCGATCAGGCCCCGGCGCGAGACCCGCGGGGCGCTCATTTCGCGGCTCCCGTCTTGATCGCATAACGCCCGGTGACCATCGAGCCGATCTCGTTGACCACGCCGGCCAGGAACACCTCGACCACATGGACGATGACGAACAGGACGATGAGGTTGGCGGTGATGAAATGGAGGCTACGGGCCGACTGGCGACCGCCGAAGAGATTCAGCAGCCACGGAAAGACCGCATCGATCCCCGGCGACATGGTCAGGCCGGTCAGCACCATTACCGGCAGGATCACGAACACCACCGCCAGATAGGTCAGCTTCTGCAACACGTTATAGCGCTTGGCAGCTTCGCCGACCGGATGCTTGAGCCGGATGTGATCGATGATGCTTGCGAAGATGTTGCGCGGCCGCACCTCTTCGCCCGTGGGGGCCAGATCGCGCCTGAAGTGACCGTTGAGTGCGCCGAAGAGGAAATAGATCAGGCCATTGGCGACGAACAGCCAGGCCAGAAAGAAATGCCAGCGTCGTCCGGTGGCGAGGTCCTGCGTTCCAGGCAAGGTCGCCCAACGCGGAAATCCGCGCTGCGTGGGCGTTCCATCCGCCCCCGCCGAGACGCCGAGCACACCGTTGGTGCGGAGCTGGGTCGCGCCCACGCGCAGCACGCCGACCGGCTTGTCCGAATCCGGATTGAGCGCGGTCATTTCCAGCCACGCGTGGTCGGCGTTGGCGCCGTATTTCCCCCAGTAGAGGCGCGGATGGGCGTTGAAGATCTGCAGGCCGCTCATCAGCAGCAGACTGATGACGATGACGTTGAGCCAATGGGTCACCCGCACGATCAGGGTGTGGCGATAGATCACCTCGCGGCCGCCGGCGGGTACGGCCGGCGGCGCGGCGCCGGCGTCGAGTGTGGTGTCGGTCGGCATGTCTCGTCAGGTCCCCTCTCGTCCCGGCGGCTGAGGTTCAACCGGTCGCGGCGCCGATGCAAGCGGGGATATCACGAGGTCGCCGCGGCGAGGATCGGACCGCCGCGCGGACCCTGGACGAGGATGGCGGTGCGCCAGGCCGGGTCGGCCGGCGCGTTCAGCGGCAAGCGTTCCGTCGCGCCGCTCCAGGCCCCGATGCGCGTCAGCGATCGGACGACGTTCTTGTGCGGCAGGGTCTTGCCGCCGTTCTCGCCGCGCCGGATCGCCACCTGGACGATGCGCGGATCGTAACGCACCAGCCAGACATCGGCCGGCGCGCGCGGCGCCGCCCCGCGGGCGATGGTCACCGACGATCGCGTCACGATCAGCGTGGGTCCCCCGGACCCGCGATCTCCGGCCCGGACCAGACCGTCGAGTTCGCGAGAATCCGCTCCCACGCCGTCCTTGCGGCCGTTGACCACCACCTGCGGGGTGAACACGTTGTCGTGGCCCAGGCCCCGGGCGTAGTCCCATTGCCGCGCGGTGTTGGCCGGCGAGGCGAAGGTGTCCTTCCAGCCCAGCGCGTCCCAATAGGTCACCCCGAAGCTCAGGGCCAGGACGTCCGGACGGCGGCTCAGCGCCATGACGTTGGCGTTGGCCGGCGGGCACGACGAGCATCCCTGGCTCTGGAAGAGTTCGACCACGGTCGGATGGGCGATATCGGCGGCGGCGGCGGCGCCCGCGCCAAAGACGGCGCCGAGGGCGGCGAGGAACAGGCGGGTGAGGAGCGTCGGGGTTTTCATCTTCATCCATACGGTGCGCCGGCGGTCGCGGTTACAGCGGCCTGCACATCACGAAGACGTGGCCACGCCGCCGCACGACTGACAAATGATTGTCACCATCCCTGGTCATTCCTACCTGCGGCGTTGGGTGGAAATGCTTTGGAGAAACCTAAGTGGTCCAGGTGATATCCGTCGAGCCCTTCACCGAGGGGTGGGCCGTGCGACAGGACGGCATAGAGAATCCTCAGATCTTCACCAGTGGGGCCAAGGCCGAAGACGCCGCCCGCCGCCTCGGCGCCAGCCTCTCCCGCGCCGGCGCCCCCGCCGAAGTGCGCATCTGGCTCCGCGACGGCGCTCTCGGCGGTCGCTTCATCTGCGTGGGGTAGTTTAGAACGCCGCCGCCAGGTCGCGCATCCACGCCTTGAGGTTGTCCTTGCGGGCCATCGGCGTCGCGCCATGGCGGACGAGGATCAGATCCTTCTCCGGGACCAGGACGATGTACTGGCCGTCGTAGCCGTTGGCCGAGAACGAGCCGGGACCGGCGATGTCCAGCCACCAGTGGGCGCCATAGCGTCCGTCGGCGCCGCCGCCCGGCTGCTGGAAGGTCGGCGTCCGCGCGTAATCGATCCAGCCTTCGGGCAGCAGGCGCCGACCCTCCCAGATTCCGCCGCGCAGATAGAGCAGGCCGAAGCGGGCGAAGTCGCGCGGGCTGGCGTAGCAGAACGACGAGCCGATGAACGTCCCGGCGACGTCGAATCGCGGCCCGGCGGTGGTCATCCCCAACGGGCCGAACAGCCGCTCGCGCATGAAGGCCTCGAACGCCGCGCCGTTGGCGCCCAGCGCGCGGGAAAGGCAGCCGCTGACGATATTGGTCGTGCCGCTGGAGTAGGCGAAGAAGCTTCCCGGCGGATGGGCCAGGGGGAAGCCGGCGGCGAAGGCGGCGACGTCGTCCTTGCCCTCGCCAAACAGCATTTCGATGACGTCCGAGGGCGCGCCCGGGACATATTCCTCGATGAACGCCAGGCCGCTCGACATCCGCAGGAGATGGTCGAGGGTAATCGACCGCCTTGGATCATTCGGACCATGCCATTGCCGGACGTCGGCCGGCGCCTCGATGTCCACGGCGCCGTCGAGCACCGCCAGCCCCGTGAGGGCGTGGGTGATGCTCTTGGCCATCGACCACGATCGGCAGGCGACGTCCGGGCCGAATTGCGGCGCGTAGCGCTCCAGCACCAGGCGCCCGCCCTGGACGGCAAGCAGAGCGTGGGTTTCGCCGAGATCGGCCGGCGCCTCTTCGAAGGCGTGATCGAGGGCCGTGGTGATGGACCCGGCGTCGGCGCTCGCAGGCAGCTCGCCCATCGGCCAGTCCTGGGTCGGCCAAGCC
>DASRLN010000176.1:0-4762 GCA_035648435.1 Caulobacteraceae bacterium | reverse complement strand
TCCCTGCCCATCGATCCCCGCGCCAACGTGGTCACCAAGGCGGCGGCGTGGCTGCGGGACAATCTGTAGGGGGCCGGTGAAACACCGCGCTCCGAAAAGCCGGTCGGAACGCCTCGACCAGGCCCCGACTCAGATTATGCGGTTAACGCAAGATTAAGGATGGTGGTTGCTCAATCATCACCATTCAAGCGGAGCCGTTCGCGCGTAAAGCCGGGCGGTATCCCCCATTGCCACGACGGAGGCCGGCGGTCCCAATGACGTTCAAGGTGTATGCTCCACAGGCCAAGGAACTGAAGCCCCGCATCGTCGTCTTCGGCGTCGGGGGGGCGGGCGGAAACGCGGTGAACAACATGATCGACGCCAAGCTCGAAGGCGTCGAGTTCGTGGTCGCCAACACCGATTCCCAGCAGCTGGCCTTTTCCAAGACCGACCGCCGCATCCAGCTGGGCATGCACGTGACCCAGGGGCTGGGGGCGGGCGCCCACCCGGAGGTCGGCATGTCGGCGGCGGAGGAATCGGCGCCGGAGATCGGCGAGCATCTCGACGGCGCGCACATGGTGTTCATCACCGCCGGCATGGGCGGGGGCACCGGCACCGGGGCCGGGCCGATCATCGCCAAGTGCGCCCGCGAACGCGGCATCCTCACCGTCGGGGTGGTGACCAAGCCGTTCCATTTCGAGGGCCGCCACCGCATGCGCCTGGCCGACGCCGGCATCGCCGAGCTGCAGCGCTATGTCGACACCCTGATCGTCATCCCCAACCAGAACCTCTTCCGCGTCGCCAACGAGCGGACCACCTTCGCCGAAGCCTTCGGCATGGCCGACCAGGTGCTGCACTCCGGCGTGCGCTCGATTACCGACCTGATGGTGCTGCCGGGCCTGATCAACCTCGACTTCGCCGACGTGCGCACGGTGATGACCGAGATGGGCAAGGCGATGATGGGCACCGGAGAGGCGACCGGCGAGGGCCGCGCCCTGCTGGCGGCCGAGAACGCGATCCAGAATCCGCTGCTCGACGAGATCACCCTGAAGGGCGCCAAGGCGGTGCTGGTGAACATCACCGGCGGTCTCGACATGACCCTGCTGGAAGTCGACGAGGCGGCCAACGCCATCTCCGGACAGGTCGATCCGGAGGCCAACATCATCTTCGGCGCCGCCTTCGATCCCAGTCTGGCGGGGATGATCCGGGTTTCGGTGGTCGCCACCGGCATGGACGGCTCTTCGATCGCGGCCATCGAGCACGGCCAGCTTCACCGCCGCGCCGAGGCGATCGCGCCGGCCGCGCAGGCGTCCTGGCGGCCGGCCGCTCAGGCCCCGACGCCGGAACCCGAGCCGGTCCACGTCCAGGCCGCCGAACCCGAGCCGGTGTTCGCCTCGCAGCCCAGGGTGTTCGAATCCCTGCGGGCGGCCGGCTTTTCCATCGAGAGCGAGGCGTCCGCGCCGGCGGCTCAGGTTCATCAGCCCGATTTCGGCTTCGCCGAATCGGCGCAGCTGCGCACCCTCCAGCCGGTGGCCAGGATCGTCGATCCTTCGGTCGCCGAGGACGAGGAGCCCCTGTTCGCGCCCAGCCACTACGCCGACGACCGGCGGCAGAAGGGCGGCTGGCTGAGCCTGTTCGGCGGACGACGTCAGGAAGCCGCGGCCAGGAGCGCGCCGCCCAGCCGTTCATCGGCCGCCGCCCAGCCGGCCTACGAGCCGGCGGAGGATCCCGCCGCCGACGAAGGCGAGGATCTGGAAATCCCCTCGTTCCTGCGGCGACTCGCCAACTGACGGGCCGGGAAGGCGATCCGCTTCTGAATCATGTCTTTATTCAGGCGGTTACGACGAAACATCGAGAAACAGGACGTGTCTTGCGGCGATTCGACGCTGCGCATACAGCAGCCCTTGGGGCTTGTGATGGAGTGCGCCTTTGCTGTCACCGGACCTGCAACACACCCTTGCCGCGCCGGCCCGCTTTAGTGGAATCGGGGTCCATACCGGCGCCGAGGCGCGGGTGGTCATCCGGCCGGCCGCGCCTGGCGCGGGCGTGGTCTTTGTCCGCACCGACGTCACCGACCGTGACAATCGGGTTCCGGCCAGGGCCGACGCGGTCTGCGGAACCCGCCTGGGGACGGTGATCGGCAACCGCGCCGGGGTGACCGTGGCCACCGTCGAACACCTGATGGCCACGTTCTGCGCGCTGGGGATCGACAATGCGACGGTGGAGATCGGCGGTCCGGAGGTTCCGATCCTCGACGGCTCGGCGGCGGGGTTCATCGCCAGTCTCGACCGGGCGGACCGCCGGACCCAGCAGGCGCCGCGCCGCTATCTGGAGATCCTCGATCCGATCGAGGTCGCCGACGGCGGCAAGCGCGCGCGCCTGACGCCGGCCGAAGGATTCGAGGTCGCCTGCGAGATTCTGTTCGACAGCCCGGCGATCGGCCGGCAGCGAGTCGAGCTGGCCTTCGAAGAGGCCGTCTTTCGCGACCAGCTGGCCGATTGCCGCACCTTCGGGTTCCTCGAGGACGTCGAGGCGCTGCGCGCGGTGGGCCTGGGCCGGGGCGGCGGCCTGGACAATGTCATTGTCATCGACGACGGCAAGGTGATCAATCCGGAAGGCCTGCGACGGCCGGATGAATGCGTGCGGCACAAGGCGCTGGACGCGGTCGGGGACCTCTATCTGCTCGGGGCGCCGCTGATCGGGCGCTACGAGGGAATCCGGGCCGGCCATGGCCTCAACAACGCCCTGGCGCGCACGCTCCTGGCCCGGCCGCGAGCCTGGCGCCTGGCGCCTCTGCGCCACGAGATGGCGCGGGCGATCTGAGGTCCGCGGCGGCCCCGCGACGGTTTAGCACTGGCGTGGAGGGTGGGCTGGTGTAAAACCCGCGCGGCTGGCGCGGGGCGCACTGGCGTTTTTCGCTTCGAGGTGATCGGTCGTGGTTGGTAACCTGAAAGGACGAGCGGCGGTCGTCCTTATCCTCGTGGCCTCCGTGGCCATCGGCGGCTGCGGCATGTTGCACAAGAAGAAGCCGGAGCTCGCCTATCAGGAGCGGCCGGTCGAACTGCTGTTTTCCACCGGCGCCGACAAGCTGGACCATCACCAGTGGAATGACGCGGTGAACTATTTTCGGGAAGTGGAGCGCCAGCATCCCTATTCGGAGTGGTCGCGGCGGGCGATCCTGATGACCGCCTATGCCCATTACGAGGCCAATTCCTACGCCGAGGCGATCGCCGACGCGGACCGGTTCATATCGCTCTATCCCGGCAACGCCTCGACGCCCTACGCCTACTACCTAAAGGCGATCTGCTACTTCGAACAGATCGTCGATGTGGGACGCGACCAGGCCTCCACGGGAGACGCGCAGAACGCCCTGCGTGAGGTGATCAAGCGCTATCCCGCCACCGAATACGCCACCGACGCGCGCCTGAAGATGGACATGACCAGCGACCAGCTGGCTGGCAAGGAAATGACCATCGGACGATACTACCTGCGAAACAACGATCCGATCGCCGCCATCGGCCGGTTCCGCAACGTCGTCGAGAAATATCAGACCACCTCGCACACCGCCGAGGCCCTCTATCGGCTGGTGGAGGCCTATCTGACCCTGGGCCTCACCGCCGAGGCGGCGAAGAACGGCGCCGTGCTCGGCTTCAACTATCCCGGCGACCTGTGGTATCGCGACGCCTACCGGCTGCTGACCTCCAAGGGCCTGCGTCCGGCCGTCGAACCCGACGCCAGCGGCGCGCGCAGCCGCAGTCTGCCGCTGTTCGGACACCACAAGGACACCACCCTGGCCCCGCCGGCCGTCGATGCGACGGTGGCCAGCGCCGGCGCCCCCCGGAGCGCGGCGCCGGTGGCGGCCGACGACAAGAAGCCGGCCAAGAAGGACGGCCTGGTCCACGGCGTCCTGGGCCTCTAGCCGGCCGGCGGCCTTCAAACGCGAGGGCCTTTGACGGCGGCGGATTCTCGGCCATCCTCGCCACCATGCTGATCGGCCTCGCCATCCGCGATATCGTGCTCATCGAGAGCCTCGATCTCGCCTTCGGTCCGGGGCTCACCGCGCTCACCGGCGAGACCGGGGCCGGCAAGTCGATCATTCTGGGCGCGCTCGGCCTGGCGACGGGCGCCAAGGCGGACGGGTCCATGGTCCGGCGGGGCGCCGCCCAGGCCGTCGTCACGGCGATTTTCGCTCCGGCGGCGGACCACGCCGCTTGGGCCTATCTCGACGAGAAGGGCCTCGCCCATGCCCGCGACGAGGATCTGGTCCTGCGCCGGTCGCTGGGGATCGATGGGCGTTCGCGGGCCTTCGTCAACGACCAGCCGGCCGGAGTGGGCGTGCTGCGAGAGCTGGGCGCCTTGCTGATCGAGGTGCACGGCCAGCATGAAACCGTGGGCCTGCTGGATGGGCGGGTCCATCGGCCGCTGCTCGACGCCTTCGGCGCCCTGGCGCCCGAGCTGGTGGTCTGCGCCGAGGCGTGGAGCGCCTGGCGAACGGCCCGCGAGCGGCTGGAGAGCCTGCGGGCCGACCACGCGCAGGCTGGAGTCCTGAGCGCGGAACTCGGTGACCGGCTCGCCGAACTCGACCGGCTGGCGCCGCGGGCGGCCGAGGAGGCGGCCCTGGCCGGGGAGCGCGCGGTGCTGGGCGCGGCGGAAAAGGCCCTGGCCGAGATCGCCTCGGCCCGCGAGCTGGTGGGCGGCGAGAGCGCTGGCGCGCGGCTGGGCCACGCCCTGCCCGCCCTGGAACGGGCGGGCGAGCGCCTGGCCAAGGCCGGCGCGGACGCCC
>DASRLN010000175.1:0-7933 GCA_035648435.1 Caulobacteraceae bacterium | reverse complement strand
GCCTGGAGCCGGCGATCCTGGCCAGGGCCTCGAGCCGGGGCTCGGGCACCGCGACGTCACCGAGATTGGGCTCGATGGTGCAGAACGGATAGTTGGCCGCCTGCGCCTGCGCGGTCTGCGTCAGGGCGTTGAACAGGGTCGACTTGCCGACGTTGGGCAGGCCGACGATGGCGACTTTCAGAGCCATGAATTCCTCGGGTGGGGCGGCGGGCTGTTATGGCCAACCGCGCGCTTCGACGCCAGCGGTTCAGCCCGTGGCCAGAGCGTGCGCGGCCAGATCGCGCCAGCCCCGCGCTTCCCTGCGGAACTGGGGGTTGGCCTTGGCGATGCGGCGGTCCATTTCCTCCACCGCCTCCTTGGCCTCGATCCGGCGGCCCGTGCGGGCGAGAAACGCGGCGTGGCGGCCCAGGGCTTCGAGGCCCGGAAGCCGCTCGACGGCCCACTGGTAGGCGGTCTCGGCCTCGGCGTTCCGACCCAGTCCTTCGTAGGTTCGCCCGAGCGCCAGGGCGGCGGGGGGGGGTCTGCCCTTGTCGGTATCCTGTCCCAGGAGATCGAGCAGCGGCAGCGCTTCCGAGAACCGGCGAAGTTCGACGAGGGCCACGGCCCGGCCGAGCAGCAGGACCGGATCCTCGGCGTGGATGCCTCGCGCGGCCTGGCCGTACAAGGTCTCGGCCTCGTCGTGGCGGCCAAGCGCGGTGGCCGCGCGGGCCAGCCGCAGCTGGTTGGCGACCGTGGGGGCCTCGTCTCGGGCGATCCTCGCCGTCCGGTGCTCGCGGGTCGGGTCGAGGGCCTGGCGGGCGCCGTGGCCGAGCCGGCGGGCGGTGGGTCCCCGGAACATCTCCGGCGCGATCACGGCGGCGGCATAGATAAGGGCGCCCAGCCACGGAAAGGCCAGGATGATCCACAGCCAGTACATCTGCTGGCCGGTGCGCACGACGTGCACGCACAGCAGCACCGAAAAGATCAGCGACAGGCCGAAGATGGGCAGCATCAGGCGCAAACCCTTGCGTCAGCCGCGGCGGCCGGTCAATCGCCGCTCCGCGACGCCCTGGGGTCGAGCTTGGGCGACGGGGCCAGGCGCATGACCTCGGTCTGATAGCGCTCGTCCTCGCCGGCGGCCAGCAGCGCGGAGGCCTCCACGCAGGCGCCGATCAGGGTCCTTACCCAGGAAAGCTCGGCTCTGTCGAAGTCGGACAGGACGTGGCCGTAGACGAGATCCTTCTCGCCAGGATGTCCCGTGCCCAGGCGCGCCCGCCGGAAATCCGGGCCGATGCGGGCGGTGATCGAGCGGACGCCGTTGTTGCCGGCCGCGCCGCCGCCGGTCTTCATGCGAAACCGTCCCGGCGCCAGATCGATCTCGTCGTAAAACACGACAACGTCGGCGGGCGCGGCCTTGAAGAAGCGCATGGCCTCGGCCACCGCCCGCCCACTTTCGTTGTAGAAGGTCTGGGGCCGCAGGATCAGGGTCCTGACCGCCCCGTCCGGGGAATCGATCGCGCCCTCGCGGACGAGGCTCGAGAACCGCGATCGCGGGGTGGAGAACGCCCAATGGGCCGCGATCGCCTCGACCGCCATGGCCCCGATGTTGTGCCGGTTGCCGGCGTATCGCACGCCGGGATTGCCGAGGCCGGCGAGGATCAGCATGGCTCGAAGCCGGCTCGTCCCGAGGGGCGCGCGGAGCGCTCCCCTAGCTCGCCGCCTCGACTTCCGCCGCCGCTTCGCCCTCGCCTTCGACGGCCTCCTCGGATTCCATGGCCGAGGAGGTGGCGATCGAGGCCACGGTGGAATCACGGTGATGGGCGGTCAGCTCGACGCGGGCGGGCAGGGCGATGTCCGACGCGCGGACCGCGTCGCCGATGTCCAGGCCGGTGAGGTCGATGGTGATCTCCTCGGGAATCTGGTCGGCCGGGGCCATGAGTTCGAGTTCGTGCAGATTGACGTTGAGCGCGCCGCCCCGCTTGAGGCCGGGCGAGGCTTCGTGATTGCGAAAGCGCACCGGCACCGAGATGCGGATCTGCTGGTGGGCATCGACGCGGTAGAGGTCGAAGTGCACGGGTGTGTCGGTCACCGGATGAAACTGCACGTCCTTGGCGATCACCGGCTGGGTTTCGTCGCCGAATTTCAGGGTGACCAGGTGGCCGAGCAACTTGCCGGTGCGCAGGGCCTTGCGGAAGTCGCCTTCCCGCACCGCGATCGAGACCGGGTCCTTGGCCCCGCCGTAGAGGATGCCGGGCACCAGGCCGCCGTTGCGGGTCGCCCGCGCGCCGCCGGTGCCGGCGCGGTCGCGGACTTCGACGTTCAGAACGATATCGGCCATGGCCTCGCCTCGGGGTGTGGAACAGCAAAACACGTCGCGCGAGGATCGGTCCTCGCTCGGCCGGTGGGGTCCTTGCGACAGGGTGCGGCTAGATACACGTCCGCGCGCCGCGAGGCAACGGGCGCCTTGGGTTCGGGTCGGGAGGTGGCGCTAGCCCCGCGCCCGGCTGGCCCTGACGCTCGTCTTCGGGGCGGGAGAACTGGCCGGCGGCGGGGCATCGACGGGCATGTCCATTCCGGCGTTCCGGGCCAGGCACGATCCGGTGTCGAGCATGACGTGCTGGCCCAGACAGAAGATGTCCTCGTAGTGGGGCTTGGAGACCGCCAGGCATTGGTAGAGGTTGAGCTTGGCCATGTTCAGGCAGGTCGAGGTGCTGGCGTCGCTGGTCAGATAGGTCAGGCGATCATAGGCCGCGTCGGTGGCTTCTCCCATGGCGGCGATGGCGGCCAGTTGCAGAGCCCGGGCGACGAGCGGGGTGTAGGGTGGCGATGCCGGGGCCGCCGAAATGCCCAGCGGCGCGGCCCCGGTCGCGGCTCTCTGGAGGATGTCGGTCTGCTCGCTGGCGGCCGGCATCGGCCCGCGGGCCGATGCCTTCACCGCCGCCAGCCGCCCCGGGCGATCGACGACATCCTCCTTCGACCAGGTCTGGTGCTGGACGTCATAGGCCGACTGCTTGATCGCCTTGCCGGCCGAGTAGAGGCGCAGGCCGGCGCCGCCGAGCGCTTCCTTGGCCAGTCCGGCGGCGGCGGCGGAGCCCTTGAACATGAACACATAGGCGGGATCGCGGATGATGTAGCCGACCATCAGCTGGCGGTTCTCCGGCGATGTGCCGGCGGCGCGGATTTCGGCGACGAAGGTCGGATCCTGCAGCGCGGCGACGGCGGCATAGGCGACCGCCCCGCGGATCAGGGCGTCGGGATCATAGGCGGCGTCTTCCTTCAGCGCCTGCGAGACCGCGGCGCCGCTGGTGAACCCCGACGGAGAGGTGGCCGTGGCTCTCTGGAGATAGGCCGCGTAGGCGCTCGCGTCGCCGAGCAGGCGGTCGGGAAGGCCGACCGCGCCGGCGGGCGGAGGCGGTGGCGGGGGAGGTGGCGCTTCGACCACGGGCTGCTTCTTCGACCGGGCCGAGGAGTCCATGGCCGGCAGGGCGACGGCGGTCGCCGCGAGGACGACGGTGGCGACGAGGCGCGCCGGCTTGACCCAGTTCATGATCCCGAGTGTCTCCAAGAACGTCCGCCCACGCGTGGGGACTTCACCCGCGCCCGCGCGCCGGGCATCGCCAGGCCGGAGTTGGCTCGCCCCCGCCCCGATCGCGTCGCGAACCTGTTGGGGGAGGGAAGGGGCAAGAATGTGACCTCCGGCCGCCGTCGGCGGCGCGAATCGCCACTCTAGAGGTTGATTCGGCCGCCGGAAACGCCGCTGATGGCCGGCCGCCCGACGGGCTTGGGGCGCGCCGGGGCTTGCGGCGCTTTAAGGTTCCGTGTGACGAGAGGCCGCGTGGGGTCCTGGGCGCGAGGATGCATTGATGGATTGCTCGTGAAAGACGCCTTCGGCGGTCGCCGGGTTCTCGTCGTCGAGGACGAGGCGATGATCGCCATGTTGATCGAGGACATGCTCGCCGATCTGGGCTGCGCCGCGGTCGGGCCGGCCCACTCCATCGAGGAGGCCCTGGACCTGGCCGGCGCCGACGGCCTCGACGCGGCGCTTCTCGATGTCAATCTGGCCGGCCGGCCGTCCTTCGCGGTGGCCGATCTGCTGCGCGAGCGCGGCGTCCCGACCATCTTTTCCACCGGCTACGGCGACGCCGGCCTGCGCGAAGCCGATCGCGGGACCACCGTCCTGCACAAGCCTTTCGGGGCCGAGGATCTCGAGCGCGCCCTCGGCAAGGCCCTGGGAGTGGCCTAGGTTTCGCCGGGCGCCAGGGTCTTCAGGGACAGGGCGTGGACCGGCCCGGCGAGTTCGTCGGTGAGCAGCGCCAGCACCAGCCGCTGGCGAGCGACACGGCCAAGTCCCACGAAGGCGGCGGATTCGATGGTCACCGAGAAATGGCTCTCGCCACCCTCGCGGCTTCCCGCGTGGCCCGCGTGACGCTCGGAATCATCGACGATCTCCAGGCGCTGGGGCGCGAGGCCCGCCGAAAGCTTCCACGCGATGGCCCTTGCGATGGCGCCCACGATTTCGCACCCCAAATTCTGTCCTGTCAATTCTTGAACGGTAAAACTTCCGCCGCATACTTCCAACCATGACGACCGTCTTCCACTACCGGCCGCGCTTCATCGATATCCGGGTGCGCAAGCCCGCCCCCGGGGAAGCCACGCGCGCCGATGACGTCAATGCGCTGAAGCCCGGTGAGCGGGCCTGCGACCACGCCGGTTGCCGCACGCCGGCCGCCACGCGGGCTCCCAAGTCCCGGGACCTGCTCTCCGACCACTACTGGTTCTGCCAGCCCCACGCGGCGGAGTACAACAAGACCTGGAACTTCTTCGCCGGTATGAGCGAAGGAGAGATCCGCGCCCGCGTCGCCGACGAGCAATCGACCGGCGGGCGGCCGACATGGTCGCTCAAGGGCGGCGGCCGCAACCGGGAGGCGGCCGCCTCGCGCGGCGTGTTCCGCGATCCCCTGGGCATCTTCACCGCCGCGCGGGCCAAGGACGAGCGCGCCGCCTACGACCGACGGCTGGGCAGGCTGGAGCGCGGGGCCCTCGCCGATCTCGACCTGACCGCCTCGGCCGACGCGGCGTCGATCCGCGTGCGCTACACCGAACTGGTCAAGCGCTGCCATCCCGACGCCAACGGCGGCGACCGCTCCGCCGAGCACAAGCTCCAGCGCGTGATCAAGGCCTACAAGACCCTCCAGAAAGCCAAGCTGGCCTGAGCAGGAGGGTCGAGGTTGGCCAGCGCGGCGACGCCCCCTCCGTCACGGCGCGAGAAAGAGCGCCGCGCCACCTCCCCCGCGAAGAGGCGCATGGGAGGAAAAAGGAAAGTCGAGCCGCCTCCTTTCCTCCCACGCCTTCTTGCGGGGGAGGGGGACCACCTCGCCGAAGGACGAGGTGGTGGAGGGGGCGCAAAGCCGCGAGCGCCATCCACTCGTTGGATAGCAGCCGAATCTCTTTAGGTGGCGGCGGAACGATAGGCCTCCGCCGCCCCGTGCCAGGCGACCGCCCGGGCGAGCTGGCCCGCCATCTCCTCTTTCAGCCGCTCAGGGGCGAGGATCCGCACCGTCTCGCCCCAGGTGAACAGGTGCCAGGCAAGCTCCCGCATGCCGCCGGCGCGGAAACGCACCATCACCGATCCGTCGGCCTGCCTCTCCACTTGCTGTGTCGGGTGAAAGCGCCAGCCGAGAGCATCCTCGGCCCCGCTTGGCGTCACTTCCAGCACCACCTCTTCCACCTGGTCCTGGAAGATGCCGAAGGAGCGGGAGGCGTACTGCGTGAGCGAGAAGCCTTCAGGCCTGGCGGCGAACGCCTCCAGGATCTCCAACTGCTCGATCCGGTCGAGCCGCCAGTTCACCGGTCGGGTCGCCCCTTTGACCGGCGCCACCAGATAGTTGGCCCGGCCGAAGATCATGCCGTAGGGGGTCACGGTTCGCGCCGCGCCCGGCGTGGATCCGCCCCGGTAGCGGAAGCGCAGGGCCCTCTGCGCCAGGATCGCCTCGCGCAGTTTGGCGATCATCGCCGGATCCTCGAAGGGCCTGGGCCCGGGCGCGACGGCGATCATCTCGGCCTGGGCCAGGGCCTCCATGTCCGGCGCCATGCGGTTCAGGGTCGCGCGCCTCACCGCCCCCTCGATCTTGTGCCGCAGCCCCTCCAGCGTGCGCGCGCGGGGCTCGGCCCCCTCGGCGCGGAGGGCCGCCGCCGCCTTGCCGAGTTCGGTCAACTCCTCGGTGCTGGGGGCGTTGAAGAAGCCATCCAGGCCGGCCGGGATACGCCAGCGCTTCGAGGCGCCATCGGCCATCTCCTCGATCTGTGGGAAGAGATCGATCAGGGCGTCGCGCATGCGCTCGGCCGTGCGCCTGCCGACTTCGCAGGCGTTGCCCATCTCATCGAGGGTCAGGCCCTCGGCGCTCGCCGCCAGCCGGCGCGCGAGCGCCAGCAGGGCGCCGGCCTTTTCGTGGCGCATCGTCGACCTCACGTCCGTTTCTGACGCATCGGCGTCCTACCGTGATCTCCATGAACCGACAAGGAGCGCCATGCAATTTCTGATGTTCCTCACCCTCGGCCTCGTCGGCGGAGTGCTGGCCCTGGAAGCGTCGTTCCGCCTGGCTCGCTTCAGCGCCGAACTCGCCGGCTTCGCCGCCGCCATCGCCGAGCGCTTCGATGTCTGAGCCCTGGTCGCCGATCCGCCTGCGGGTGGTCGATATCGAGACCACCGGCTTTGCCCCGCCAGCCGAGGTGATCGAGCTGGGCTTCGTCGATGTGGAATGGCGGCCCTCCACCACCCGCGTTCGGCCGCCCGTCGGCCGCCTTTTCCGTCCCCTGAACGGCATTCCGCCGCAAGTCTCGGCCATCCATCACATCACGCCCGCCGACATCCCCGCCGATGCGCCCGTCGCAACGGCGGAGCGCCTGCGCGAAGCCCTCCTCGCCCACCCCGCGCCGGATATTCTCGTCGCCCACAACTGCGCCTTCGAACGGCGTTTCATCGGGACCGAGGCCGACGGCGGCCTGCCGTGGATCTGCACCTTTCGGGCGGCACAGCGCATCTGGCCGCGCGCGCCCAGCCATTCCAACCAGGCCCTGCGCCAATGGCGCGGCCTCGCCCTCGACCCCGTCCTCGCCACGCCGGCGCACCGGGCCGGGCCGGACGCCTACGTCACCGCCCATCTGCTGGCCGAGCTGCTCGCCGCCGCGCCAATCGAGCGCCTGGTCGCCTGGAGCAGCCAGCCCCGCCCCCTCGCCGCCATCCCGTTCGGCAAGCACCGTGGCCTGCCCTGGTCCGCCGCCCCGCTCGACTATCTCCAGTGGATGTCCCGGCAAGCGGAGATGGACGGCAATGTCCTGAGGCACGCGAAGGCGGAACTGGGGAGGCGTGACAATGCCGGCCTGTCCTAGACTTACTGCGTCACAAGGGCGGGATCGGTCGATGGTTTTTTCGGAGCGCGGGCTTCCAGCCCGCACTTCTTCTCCGGCGCCACGGATTCGCAGACCGACAACACCGAAGTCACGCCATTGCCGTTGACGCGAAGAGCGGGCTGGAAGCCCGCGCTACGGTTATGGCTCATCGTCCGCGTTCTGCTGGTCGCCGCGGTCGGGACGGCGGCTTTCGTCATCGCCCTGGCGGACCTGCCGAGCCGGGTCGCGGGCGCGCGGCGCCGAGAAGGGGCAATCGGATGAACGCCTGAATTCGTAGTGCGGGGTTTGTCAGCCCGCTCTCGTCGTGGCCGCTTGCACGATCCCATGCAAGCGAGAGCGGGCTTCCAGCCCGCGCTACGGGCGGCTGCCGCGCGGCTTGCGCCATTTGGGCGACCAGACCCGTTTCACCTGATTGCCCGTGCGCCGGGAGGCCGGCGAGGAGTAGTAGATGAGAGTTCTATACGGTGAAGGCGTAGCCTGCCGCACCGGCCCCGTGCCATGCGTCGTCGATCGTGAGGTCGCCGGCGAAGCGTTGGTGAGGGGA
>DASRLN010000174.1:0-10459 GCA_035648435.1 Caulobacteraceae bacterium | reverse complement strand
TCGTCACCGTCATTCCCGATTATCGTCTGTATCCGGAGGTGAACTACCCCGACTTCCTGCGCGACAACGCCAGGGCCGTGCGCTGGGCGCGCGACCACGCCGCCGAGCTGGGCGCCGACCCTTCGCGCCTGTTCCTGGTCGGCCATTCGGCCGGCGCCTACAACGCGGTGATGCTCGGCGTCGATGGCCGCTGGCTGGGTGAAGTCGGCATGGACCCCGGCCGCGACATCGCCGGCGTCGTCGGCTGGGCCGGCCCCTATGACTTCCTGCCCCTGCGCGATGAAAAGCTGAAGGCCATCTTCGGTCCGCCGGCCGGGCTCGCCGACACCCAGCCGATCACCCACGCCAGCGCCGGCGGACCGCCCCTGCTCCTGCTCGCCGGATCCGCCGACAAGGAGGTCGATCCCGGCAACTCGACCCGCATGGCCGCGGCGGTGACCGCCAAGGGCGGTCAGGCCCGGGCGAAGATCTATCCCGGCATCGGCCACGTCGGCATTCTGGGCGCGATCCTCGAAGCCTTTCGTCATCGCGCCCCGACCCTGGCCGACACCGTCGATTTCATCCTCGGCCATCGCGCCGCCTCGGCCGCCGAGGCCAGGGCGGCGGCGTGACCCTCCTCATCGCCGGCGTGACCGCCAGCCTGTTCATGGCCATGGCCGGGGCCTGGGTCGTCCAGCGGATCACCCGCGATTGCGGCTGGGTCGATGTGGTGTGGTCCTTCGCCATCGGGACGGCCGGAATGGTCTATGCGCTGGCCCCGATCGACGGCGCCGCGCCGACCCCGCGCGCCTTTCTGGCCGCCACCCTGGTCGGGCTGTGGGCGCTCAGGCTCGGCGGCCACCTCGCCGCCCGCACCGCCGGGGCGGCGCACGAGGACGCCCGCTACGCCGCGTTCCGCGTGCAATGGGGCGCGCTCTTCGACGCCAAGCTGTTCGGATTTCTCCAGATACAGGCCCTGGCGGCGGCGCTGCTCGCCCTTTCGGTGCTGGTCGCCGCCCGCAACCCCGCGCCGGAACTAGGGGTCTTCGATTTCGCCGGCGCGGCCCTGATCGCGGTGGCGATCTTTGGCGAGGGCGTGTCCGACCGCCAGCTGCGCCGGTTCAAATCCTATCCCCCCAACCGCGGAGCCATCTGCGATGTCGGCCTGTGGTCGTGGTCGCGCCATCCCAACTACTTCTTCGAGTGGCTGGGATGGCTGGCCTGGCCGATCATCGCCTTCGATCCCACCGGAGCGTGGCCCTGGGGTTGGCTGGCCCTGACCGGCCCGGCGCTGATGTTCTGGCTGCTGCGCTTTGCTTCCGGCGTGCCCCCCACCGAAGCGGCCATGGCCCGGTCGCGCGGCGCCGCCTTCGCCCGCTACCAGGTCCGGGTTTCGGCGTTCTTTCCGCTGCCCCCCAAGCCGGCGCCCGGGCCGGCCGACGAAAAGGGCGCCGGCGGAGCGCTGGCGTGAGCTTCGTTTCGCTGGCCACCGATCTGGTCGAGCGCGCGCCGCTGCCCGACGGCCTGACCCGGGCGGGAGTGGCTTTCCTGGTCGCCCGCGCGCGCCGTGATCTCGACCGGCGGCCGGCCTCCGACGCCGACTTCGCGCGCGCCATGGCCGGCCGGCCGATCGCCGAGAACACCGCCGACGCCAACGCCCAGCACTACGAGGTGCCCGCCGCCTTCTTCCGCCAGGTCCTGGGTCCCCGGCTGAAATATTCCAGCGGCGTCTACGCGCGAGCGGACACCACCCTGGCCGAGGCCGAGGTCGCCGCCCTCGAGGAGACCTGCGTCCACGCAGCCCTGGCCGACGGGCAGAGCATCCTCGAACTGGGCAGCGGGTGGGGGTCGCTCAGCCTGTGGATGGCCGAGCGCTATCCCGCCTCGGCGATCACCGCGGTCTCCAACTCTCACTCCCAGCGCGCCCATATCGAGGCCCGGGCCGCCGAGCGGGGCCTCGCCAACCTCACCGTGGTCACCGCCGACATGAATGACTTCCAGGCGCCCGCTCTTTTCGACCGCATCGTCTCGGTAGAGATGTTCGAGCACATGTCCAACTGGCGCGCCCTGCTGGCCAGGGCCGCCGGCTGGCTCCAGCCGGAGGGGCGCCTGTTCCTGCACGTCTTTACCCACCGCGACCGCCCTTACCGGTTCGAGACCGCCGACCGCGACGACTGGATCGCCAAGTATTTCTTCACCGGCGGCATCATGCCCAGCCGCGGCCTCGTCCGCCAGTTCCCCGACCTCTTCGAGGTCGAGGGCGAATGGCATTGGAGCGGCGAACACTACCGCCGCACGGCCATGGACTGGCTGGCCAGGTTCGACGCCGCGGCTGACGCCATCGATCCGGTCCTGCGCCGGACCTACGGCCGCCAGGCGCGCCTCTGGAAACGTCGCTGGCGCCTGTTCTTCCTCGCCACCGCCGGCCTCTTCGGCGACAGCGCCGGCGCCGTCTGGGGCGTCGGCCACTACCGCCTGAAGGCGGCCAGGCGCCCGTGACCCGCCCGTTTCCATGATCCGCCGCCACGCCTTCGCCTGGATCGGCGCCGCGATCGTCTTCGCCGGCCTCGACGCCGTCTGGCTCTCCGCCACCAACGCCCGCCTCTATCGCCCCGTCCTCCACGCCATCTTGATCGATGGCGCGCGCCCGATCCCGGCCGCCCTGTTCTATCTCCTCTACGTCACCGGCCTGACCGTCTTCGCGGTCGCCCCGGCCCTGCGCGTCGGCCGCTGGACCACCGCCGCCAGGACCGGCGCCCTGTTCGGCCTCTTCGCCTACGCCACCTACGACCTCACCAACCAGGCGACCCTCACCGTCTGGGCCACCAGGATCACCGTCCTCGACCTCTGCTGGGGATGCTTCGCCAGCGCGGCGGGGGCGACGGCGGGCTATTTCGTGGGGAGGTCGGGGGAGCGACACGAGGCTTGACCCATGGCCGATCTCGGTTGAGAACGTTCAGCGAACATCGTCAATCTTCCCTCGACAACGCCTTTCCGTCACTCTGCCCGGCGAGGCGAGTCGGGTCTCGGCATGGAGGCGCCAATTGCGGGTCGCGGGACTGTTCGCGGGGATCGGGGGACTGGAGGTCGGGCTCGCGAAGGCCGGCCATCGGGCAAGCCTGTTCTGCGACGTGTCGCCGGCCGCGCGCGCGGTGCTCTCCGCGCGGTTTCCGGGCGTACCCTGCGAGCCGGACATCCGGACGCTGAAGTCCCTGCCCGCCGATATCGAACTGCTCGTCGGCGGCTTTCCATGCCAGGACCTCAGCCAGGCCGGCCTCACCGCCGGCATCGGCGGCGAACGATCCGGCTTGGTCGGGCGGGTGTTCGATCTGCTGGACCAACGCCGCGTCCCCTGGGTCCTGCTGGAGAATGTGTCGTTCATGCTTCAGCTCGACCGTGGCCACGCCCTGGCCACCCTGGTCGAAGCCTTCGAGGCGCGCGGCTATCGTTGGGCCTATCGGGTGGTCAACAGCCTGGCCTTCGTGCCGCAGCGGCGCGAGCGGGTGTTGTTCCTGGCCACGACCACCGACACCGACCCGGCCGACGTCCTGCTCGTGGACGACGTCGAGCCGCCGACCAGAGCCACATCGCTCGACACCCACGCGCATGGTTTCTACTGGACCGAAGGCATTCGCGGCCTCGGGTGGGCGCCCGACGCCGTTCCGACGATGAAGAACGGCTCGACGGCGGGTATTCCCTCCCCCCCGGCTGTCCTGATGCCCGACGGCACGGTGCTCACACCCGATATTCGCGACGCCGAACGGCTCCAGGGCTTCCCCGCCGACTGGACGAAGCCGGCCGAGGCCGTCGCCCGCGCCTCTATGCGCTGGTCGCTGGTGGGCAACGCCGTCACCACGCCGGTGGCCGGGTGGCTCGGCCGCCGTCTGAATGATCCTGGCCGCTACGAGCCCGAACGTGATCTCGCCCTGCACGCGGCCAAGCGCTGGCCGAGGGCCGCGCGGTCCGACGGCGATCGGCGCCATGGCGTGCGAATAGGCGCCTTTCCGCTATGGCGGGAACGCCCGTCGCTGGCCGACTTTCTCGCCTGGCCCGGCAAGCCGCTCTCCCTGCGCGCCACCCGTGGGTTTCTCGCCCGAACCCACCGGGGCTCTCTGAGGTTCGTGCCCGGTTTCCGCGACCGCGTGCGCGATCACCTGGGCGTCATGGAAGCCGTCGGCGCGGGGCGGACTCTGTTCGCCGCGGAGTGAAGGCGCCGCGAAAGCCGGACGCCGCCCGCGCCGCCCTGATGGGCCGCGTCGGTCAGAAGGACACTCGTCCCGAACAGGCCGTCGCCGCCGCGCTGCGGTCCTGCGGCGCCGCCTACCGCAAGAACGTGCGCGGTCTGCCCGGCTCGCCCGATTTCGCCAACAGATCGAGGAAGTGGGCGGTGTTCGTGCACGGCTGCTTCTGGCATCGCCACACCGGCTGCCGGCGCGCCACCACGCCCAAGGCCAATCGGGACTTCTGGCTGGAGAAGTTCCAGGCGAACCGCCCCGCGACGCCCGGGCCATCCGCGCCCTGCGGCGCGGGGGCTTCCGAGTCGCGATCGTCTGGGAGTGCGAAAGCGCGGAGGCCCGAGGGCGCCCGTCAAAGATCCTTGAACCGCGTCGCGTAGATGTGCCCGGCCCGGTCGATCATCGACGCGTAATGGTAGATGTCTCCCGGCTGGGGCGCGGGCGGTGACGAGACCAGCCTGATCTCGCCGCCGTCGTTGGCCGCGTCGATGACCACGATCGCCAGGGCGTCGTAGCCGGCGTCTCCCGGCTTGGCCCGTTTGGGCAATTGCCGCACCTTGTCGATGACGAGCCGCGCGTCGCGTGGCTGGGCGTGCGTGCTCCACTCCGGATCGGCGGCGCGGTTCTTCTTGTTGAGGTCGGGGCTCAGACACCGCTCGGCGAGGTTGACCATCACGAATCCCGCCGCGATCGCTTGATCCGTCGCGCCGTGCACGGTGAGGTGCGACGAGTTCAACTCGTCATAGAGGCGCGGCAGCGCCCGCTGATGCGCGGTCATCGCCGCCTTGGCCTCCGGCGCCATCAGCACCGAACCGACCGGCGTGCGTGGCAGCGCTGGCAGTGCGTCCAGTTCGACGCCCTCCGCGGCGGTGAGTTCGATCGCATAATCGCGGACTAGGCCGGCAAACGTGACCGCCGATCTCGCGCCGGCGCTCGATGGTGTGCACAACACCACGTCGAGGTTTTTCTTCCGGTCATGCACGAAATCGCGCATCTCGTGATTGATCCCGAACCCCACTCGCCCCTCCTGGACGTGACGGCGAAGCAGCGGGCAGCCGCGCGTGAGGTCGAAGACGATCCCCCAGCATGCGACCTTGGAGTGGTGGTCGCTGCGGGAGTGGTACTGCCAGGCGTTGCCATAGCGGTCGGTTCGCCTGGAGCGGGACAGGGTGCGGACGAGGATTTCGGGTCCGTGCATTCGATTCCGTCCGGCGCGGTGGTGGAACGACGGTCCCAAGGCTAAGGCGTGAAACCGATCTTGTCGTCCCTGCCTGAAGGCCGCGCATCCGGTTTCAGATAGTCGTCGATCGAACGCCCCTACCCCCGCCCCACGAACGGCATTGCCGTGGCCATCACGGTCATGAACAGCACATTGGCCTCCAGCGGCAGGCTGGCCATGGTCAGGACGGCGCGGGCGACGGCGGCGACGTCCATGGTCGGCTCGACGGCGATCTCGCCGCTGGCCTGGGGGACGCCGGCGCTCATCGGCGCGGTCATCCGCGTGGCGGCATTGCCGATGTCGATCTGTCCGCAGGCGATGGCGTGCGCCCGGCCGTCGAGGGCGATGGATTTGGTGAGGCCGGTGATCGCGTGCTTGGTCGCCGTATAGGGGGCGGAGTTGGGCCGGGGGCTATGAGCGGAGATCGAGCCGTTGTTGATGATCCGGCCGCCCCGGGGGTCCTGGGCTTTCATCATGCCGATCGCCTGGCGGGCGCAGAGGAAGGCGCCGGTGAGATTGGTGTCCACCACCCGCCGCCAGGCCTCGATCGACAGCGCCTCCAGCGGAACGGGCGCCGCGCCGGTCCCGGCGTTGTTGAACAGCAGGTCCACCCGGCCGAACGCCTGGCGCGCGGTCGCGAACAGCGCCTCGACCGAGGCCGGGTCGGTGACGTCGCAGGCGACCGGCGTCACCGTCCCCGAGCCCTCGGCGGCCATCGCCGCGGTCGCCTCCAGCGGGGCGATCCGCCGGCCGGCGGCGACCACCGACCAGCCGTCGGCGGCCAGCGCCAGGCTCACCGCCCGGCCGATCCCCGATCCCGCGCCGGTGACCACGGCGGCCTTGACGTTATCGCCCATCCTTAGTCCTCTACAGGGTCGCGGGACGTTTGGCGCGGGGGCTGGAGCATGAACCGAACATCCGTTCTCTGGATCGCGGGCGCCGCGGGGGTCCTGATTTTCCTGGCGGCATGGTTCGGATCGCCCTACGCGGCCCTCGGCAAACTCTCGGCGGTGGCCAGGGCCGGCGACCGGGACAGGCTCAACGAGCTGGTCGATTTCCCGGCCGTGCGGGCCAATCTGAAGGAACAGCTCTCCGCCGGCATGCTCCGATCGGTGCGCGACGACGCCGGCGCGAAGGAAAATCCCCTCGCCGCCCTGGGCCTGCTGATCGCCCCGGCCATCATCGACCGGGCCATCGACGCCTATGCCACCCCCGACGCCATCGCCGCCATGGTCGCCAAGGCCCCGGCTCCCGGCCACCTGGCCGCGGTCGGCGGCGGGGGCGAGTCCGAGCCGCCGCCGAGGAAGATGCGGGTCAGCTATTCCTGGGCCGGCCTCGACCGTTTCCGCGCCCAGGTCACCGATCCGGACCAGGCGGCGCGGCCCTTCGGCTTCGTCTTCGAACGCCAGGGCCTGTTCGGCTGGAGGCTGGAGCGCATCGACCTGCCGCTCAGGTCATCGCGGATCGAGGCAGAAACCGCGCCGGCGGACACGGCGGCGAGGGCGCCACCGATGGGAAACGACTGCTCGAACACCCGCGTCTCCCAGGTCGGCTCCCGGCTGGAGGGAATGCCTGACAGCGGCAGCGCCATCCAGTACGAGAACGGCAAGTCGCAGGTCTCCTACGACACCGTCCCCGGCATCGCCGACGCCCGGGTCGGCGATAGGGTCCGGCTCTGCCTCGTCTCGCGACCGCAGAACTGTCCCCCCGGCGACGACCGCGGCGCGGTCTGGCGCGCCACCGACCTGCGCAACGGCGAGACCTGGAGCGAAGCCGACTCCGAACATTCCTGCGGCGGGGCTTGAGGGGCGGCGCGGGCCCCCTTGCCTCCGACCGCGCCGCGCGGGTCGCTCACGAGGCCAGGGCTTCCAGCGTCGCAGCGTCGCCGGCGCCGCCAAAATATCGCGCCAGCGCTTCTGCGAACACCGCCTCAGCCGGCGCGGCGGTGGCGAACAGCGTCATGGATGATTGGAACTTCAAATCGTCCGGCGAGCCGAATATCGCCCGGGCGTCGCGGCCCTGAACGGCGTTGACCGCGTGCGTCGCCGTGATCAGCCGGGACCCCAGCACCGGGTGGCGCAGATAGGCCCGCGCCTCGTCCAACGAAGAGATAGCATACCGCCGCGCCATGGCGCTCGTCCCCAGGCCGGCGATCTGGGGAAACACGAACCACATCCAGTGGCTGGTCTTGCGGCCGCCGCGAAGTTCGGCCAGGGCTCGCTGCCAAATCCCCGACTGGGCTTCGACGAAGCGGCAGAGTTCGAACGGATCGCCCACCTGCTCGGCTCCTGATCAAGCTTAGCGCCCGACCGGCGGATCTAGAAATCGGCTCGGAAGCCCAGGCCACCGTGGACGCTGGAGCCGATGGCCCGGGGCGCCAGGCTGGCGTCGGCGAAGAGGTCCAGGGTGAAGCGCCGCGCCAGGCGCACCCCGATCCGCCCGCCGACCTCGTAGTAGGTAAAATCGCGCTGCTGGCCGGACACCATGCCGGCCCCGACGACCGTGGCGGCGACCCCGCTCTGGCCGCTGAAGCTGCGATCGACACCTGCGTTCAGGTCGGCCTCGATCCGCCGGCCGAACAAATGGGTGTATTGGGCGTCGAGGCTGGCGACGTTGAGGATGTCGGTCCCGTTGCCTAGCACGGCGTTGAACGGGTTGCTGTTTCCGGTCTGTTCGGCGTAGCCGGCCACGATCTGCCACAGGCGGGCATAGCCGACCGAGCCGGCGATCTCGTCGCGCGGCGTGATCCGCGCCACCCAGCCGAGCCTGGCGTAGGCCGAGATGTCCGACGAGGTGGTGGCGCCGACGCCGTCGGCGGTTCCGGCGCCGTTGGCGTAGGTTCGGCGATAGGTGGTTTCCTGCCAGGGCGACACCGCGCCGCCCACCTCGGCGTAGGGCCGCGAGGGTCCGATCCCGGCCGGGTCGTAGCGGATCGCTCCGGCGAAGGTGGAGACGAAGGTCACCTCCGCGCCCTTTTCCTCATTCCGGCCGAGCGACATTCCGCCCAGCACCGTCCACTCGGGGGTGAGCGCGACGCGCCCATGGGCGCCGACATCGAAGCTGCCGAAGCTGGCGTCGGCGCCGCCGCAGTCGCCGCAGCTGATCTGCTCGTTCTGGCCGAGCAGCACCTGCGTCTGGACCTGGTTGGTCAGAATCTGCGCGGTCTGAGAATCGGCCAGGGCGAGGACCGAAGCGAACAGCGAGTCCAGCGTCGTCACGCCGAACGCCGGCCCGACCCGGGCGACGAAGGCGTGGCCGTCCATCCCGGTATCCGAAAAGGTCCCGCTGCCGACAATCACCGTGCCGTCGGCGGAGACGCCGCGCGCGGCGTTGAGACTGACGCCGGTCATGTTCACCCCGGCGCTGGAGAGGACCGTATTGAGATCCCGCATGCCGGCCCCGGCGTTCCACAGGAAGGCGTGGTTGGCCCCGCCGCCGGCGAGATAGTTGCTCTGGCCGACCACCGTCGCGCCGTCGCCGCTCACCGCGAACGCGGTGGAGGCCCCGGAGACCCCGCCGATGGTTCCCAGATCGGCCATGCCGGCGCTCGTCCAACGGAAGGCGTGGAAGGCCCCGGCGCTGTCGAACACGCTGCGGCCGACGACAACGGTTCCGTCGCTGTTGGCGGCGATTGCGGCGGCCCCGCCGGTGACGCCGCCGATGGTGCCCAGATCGGCCATGCCGCCGGCGGAAGTCCAGCGGAAGGCGTGGAGGTAGCCGGCGGCGACGGTGCTCACTCCGACCACCGTATTGCCGTCGCCCGAGACGCCGAGGGCGTCGGAATAGCCGTCGCCCGATATCAGGCCGAGATTGACCATGCCGGTGGCGGCCGTCCAGCGGAAGGCGCGGTCTATCGTGGTGTCGGTCCAGCTGCCGCCGACGATCACCGAGCCGTCGCTGTTGACCCCCCAGGCGACCGAATAGTTGCCTGCGCTCGTTCCCAGATGCCCCAGATCGACCATGCCCTTCCCGGCCGTCCATTCGAACGCCTGCCAGTCGCCGGCCGTGGTCGTGCTCATGCCGACGACGGTCGCGCCGTCTCCCGATACTCCGAGCGCGACCGAGGCTTGGGCGGCGGAATCCAGGGCCCCGAGATCGGAAATGCCGCCTGCTTGAGTCCACTCGAAGGCGTGGGCGAAGCCGTTGGGCGTGTTGGCCGCGCCGACCACCACCGAGCCGTCGGCGCTGACGCCATAGGCTTCGGAATAGTTGGTCCTGGTGGACTCACCGTTGCCCAGATCGGTCGAGAACGCGAGGACCGTGGCGGCGCCCGCGGTCCCGCCAATCGTGCCGATCTCGGTCGCCTGCTGGGCATGGGCGCCGGGCGCCGCCGCCAGCATCATCGCCGGGACGGCGAACGCCAGGACCGATGCGCGGGACAACAGAGCCGAAACCGTCACGCCGCCGGCGGTCATCAGCGCCCTCACCGGCCGCACAGGGCGGGCTGGAGGTCGAGGCTGCTCATCACGTCGGTGGGCGTGTTCACCTGGGAGGAGGGCACGGTCATGACGTCGGACGGCATTTGGACCGGGCTCGACGGCACGACGATCTGGCTGGAACCGTTCTGCGGACTGGTGTCGTAGCCGGAGTAGATCGCGGCCACGCTGGCCACCGTCATATCGCCACCGTTCTCGAAGCCTTGCGCGTCGCCGTCCGATCCGGTCAGCGCGGCGTCCGCCGCGGCTTGTTCGGCCATGGAGGCGGCGGTGTCGGGATAGCCGGCCCCGTCGGCCGGTCCGATGGGCGCGCCCGCGACCCAGCTCTCGATCAGGGCCAGGGCGGCCGGATCGCTGTCGGTGACATCGATCAGGCCGAGCTGCCCCTGGCGGATGGTCGGCATCGTCGGCTCGAAGTCCCCCGGGGGATTGGGCGCCGGGTTCGGCGCGCTCGCCGGTGGCGGCATGGCGCTGGTCCCCTGGGTACTCGGATCGCCCGGCACGGCCCCCCCGTTGCTCGCGCCAGTGGTGACTGGCACGGCCGCCGCGCCGCTGGCGCCCGCGGTCATCGCCTGGTTGGCGGCCGCGTT
>DASRLN010000173.1:0-6508 GCA_035648435.1 Caulobacteraceae bacterium | reverse complement strand
GCTGGCCTATGCATACCCCTACCGACGCTTCGCCCCTGACCTCGCGGTCAACGACGCACGGCTCGGGGCCAGTGTGGTTCGCTATGCCTTCACTGCAGTGGACTCGCACCACCTGTTCCTCGCCGACCTCCCGGCGCACTGTCACCTAAGTCCCGATCAGGAGGAGGAAGATGCCTTGACGTCGTTGGCGCGCCGGGCGTGGGCAAGCTGACCGTCTGTGAGGGGCTGAGCGTCGGGGTCGGCCCTGGCGCCGGCGAGCCGCTCGTCGTCGGACAGGGCGCGAATGCGCGCCCAATCGGTCTTGCCGGCCGGACGATCAGGCTTGGTCATGGATGAAATATCCTTCGATTTCAGGCCGAGGCGCAAGAGACGCGCCGTTACCGATGCTTAACTGGACCCTGGTCCTGCCCGCTCCTACCCGTTGCGCACCTTACGCCGGGAGGCCCCGCATGATCCGCTTCATCCTCGCCGCGCTGCTGTGCGCGGCGCCTTCCCTCGCCGCGAGCGCGCCGCCGCCCACTCCCGCACCCGTCGAGGTGATGATCGTCGGCGATTTCCACATGAACAATCCGGGGAGGGACCTGCACAACGTCGCGGTCGATGATGTGCTTGAACCGAAACGGCAGGCGCAGATCGCGGCGGTGGTCCATGGCCTGGCGCGGTTCAGGCCGACCCTGGTCGCCGCCGAGTGGTCGGCGCAGACGGTGCGGGACCGATACGCCGCGTTCACGGCCGGAACCCTGGCGCCGTCGCGCAATGAGGTCGTGCAGCTCGGATTTCGGCTGGCCAGGGAGACCGGCGCGGCCATGGAGGGCGTCGATGTCGAGGGCGATTTTCCCTACGACGCCGTCGCGGTCTGGGCCGCCGCCCACGGCCAGACGCCGCTGCTCGACGTGGCGGGCGCGCAGGTCGAAGCGTTCACCCGGGAGATAACGCGGCGCCTCGCCTCGGGCGGGGTTTCCGACGCCCTTCGCTTCCTCAACGATCCGGCCCGGATCGAAAGCGACAACGGCTTCTATCGCA
Organism: Caulobacteraceae bacterium; assembly: GCA_035648435.1. GTDB lineage: Bacteria > Pseudomonadota > Alphaproteobacteria > Caulobacterales > Caulobacteraceae > Acaudatibacter. Next base: position 5,485 of record DASRLN010000173.1, on the reverse strand, counting down.
CCATGCTGCGGGTCGGCGCCGGAACGGTGCAGCCCGGCGCGGACCTGCTGACCGCCTGGTACCGGCGCAACTTGCTGATCTGCGCCAACCTCATTCAACTGACCAGGCCGGGCGACCGGATGGTGGTCTTCTACGGCTCCGGCCACGCCTTCCTGCTGCGCCAGTGCGTGCGCGAGACGCCCGGCTTCAGGCTGGTCGAGCCGAACGATTTCCTGCCGGGTTGACCGCGGGATTCGCCAGGGCGCGAAGGCCGGCACGCTGATGCTTCCGCAGCCGATTTGAGGCTACCAGTCATGCATCAACGTCATTCCACGGCGCGATATGCTCACTTCGCTGAAGCCCCAAGGCGGTCGAATCAACCGGAGACGGTCACGAGTTCCGAGCCGTCTCCGGCCGATTCCGCCGGCCTCGATCAGGCGAGCGCCCCTTGTCGGCGCCTGAGCGGCCTAGTGAGGCGTCATGCCATCCTTCATGGTGCCATCGGCGTTGAACATGTCCGGATGGTTTCCCATGAAGGTCTTGCACTTGGAGCTCTTCATCATCGCGTCGTGATTCATCGCCTGGCACGATTTCATCGTCCGTTTGTCGGACATGGACATCTTCATCGAGCCCGAGGACATGTTGTCCTTGTTCATGTTTCCGCTGCTCATGGCGCCGGAGCTCATGCTGTTGTTCTGGGCCAGGGCGGCGCCGCCGCAGAGGGCGAGCGCGGCGACGCCGGCGACGAGGGTTTTCAGGTGGGTCATGTAGAGCCTCTAATCGGTGGATCAGGAAATCTGATGATCCATCAACGCGGGGGTCCGGGCAAGCGTTCCTCTCTTCCCCGGCCCTAGCCCCCAGCGCCCCAGGTCGCGAACATGCCGACCGCCGCGGCGGCCATCACCAGGGTGGCGATCCAGCCCATGGTCTTGAGGCCGACGTGCAGCTTGAAATCACCCATCACCGTCTTGCGGCTGGCCATGAGCATCATCATCACCATCACCGGCACGGCGACGACGCCGTTGATCACCGCGCTCCAGAACAGGGCCTTTATCGGGTCGATGCTGGTGAAGTTGAGCGCCCCACCGATGACCATGGCGACGACGATGGCGCCATAGAAGGCCTTGGCCCGGCCGACCTTGCGGGCCAGGCCCACGTGCCATCCGAAAGCTTCGCCCAGCGCATAGGCGGCGGAGCCCGCGAGGACGGGCAGGGCCAGAAGACCGGTGCCGATGATGCCGAGCGCGAAGATGAGGAACACGAACTGGCCGGCGATGGGCTTCAGCGCCAGGGCCGCCTGGGACGATGTCTGGATGTTGGTAACGCCATGAGCGTGGAGGGTCGCCGCGGCGGTGATGATGATGAACAGGGCGACGGCGTTGGAAAGAGCCATGCCGATGTAGGTGTCCCAGCGGATGCGGTGGAACTCGGCCTTGGCCTGGTCGGGGGCGCGGACCAGGGGCTTGGCGTCCTGGCGTTCCCGCACTTCATCGACCTCCTCCTCGGCCTGCCAGAAGAACAGATAGGGGCTGATGGTGGTGCCGAGCACGGCGACGACCACGGTGAGATACTCGGGCTTCAGCGAGATGTTCGGCACCACCAGGTGATAGGCCACGGTGGCCCAGGGGACGTGGACCACGAAGGCGACGGCGACGTAGGCGAACAGGGACACGGTCAGCCACTTCAGCACCGAGACGTAGCGGGCGTAGCGGACGAAGAGCTCAAGCAGGATCGAGACGACGCCGAAGCCGGCGACGTAGAGCAGGGTGGGACCGCCGACCACCAGGTTGAGCGCCGCGCCCATGGCTCCCATGTCGGCGCCAAGGTTGATGGTGTTGGCGATCAGCAGCAGGGCGACGATCACATAGACGAAGACGTCGGGGTAGTGTTTGCGCAGATTGCCGGCGACGCCGAGGCCGGTCACCCGGCCGATGCGGGCGCTGATCTCCTGGATGGCGCACATCAGCGGCCAGGAGAACAACAGCGTCCAGCCGAGATCGTAGCCGAACTGCGCGCCGGCCTGGGAATAGGTGGCGATGCCGCTGGGATCGTCGTCCGAGGCGCCGGTGATCAGGCCGGGGCCGAGAATCTGGAGAAGTTTCGGCCGCTCGGGCTGTTTGACGTCCCGCGGCGCATCGTGGTCGTCCGGGGCCGTGATGTCTGTCATGTCGGCTCCCGGCCCGATCGATCCATCACGGCAACGCCTGAAGGCCGGCTTCGATCCGTGAACCCCGGCGGGGACGCGGGACGGCGGGGTCGCGTCCTCACACCGCGATCTGCCGGGCGATCTCGACCACCCGGTCGGCCGGCAGGCTGAAGCGATCGACGGCGCGGACGGCGTTTCGATAGAGGAAGGCGAACAGCGGCGTGCGCAGATGGGCGAGCAAGGCGCCGTCCGGGTTGGGCGTGACGATGTCGCGGCTGGCGAAATAGACCGCGTCGTCGAGATCGATGGCGGGGTCGAGGCCGCTGACCTTCCTCAGCGCTTCGCAGAGATCGGGAATCTCGATGAAGCCGAATTCGATCTTCACCCGCCAGATACCGTCGGCCACCGCCTCGACGGCGTTGGGGACTTCATCGGGCGTTCGCGGCGTCTCGGCGAAGGCGACGGTGAGGATGAGGACATCGCGGTGCAGCGCCCCCATGTGGACGACGTGATCGACGAGGAGCGGCGGAATCCGCTGGTCGTTGCGGGTGAGGAACACCGCCGTTCCGGGAACGCGCGGGATGTGGCCGGCCGCGAGGTCGGCGAGGAAGGTTTCCGGCGTCTTGGCGCCCCGGGTGAGGCTCGCCCGCACCGCATCGATGCCCGAGCGCCAGACGGCCATGACCAGGAACACCCCGGCGCCGATGGTCAGCGGCAGCCAGCCGCCGTCGGCGATCTTCAGGAGATTGGCGCTGAAGAAACCCAGATCGACGATCAGGAACACTCCGGCGACCAGCGCCGAGACCACCGCCGGCCAGCGCCAGACCCTCAGCATGGCGGTGAACAGCAGGCAGGTGGTCAGCAGCATCGTCGTCGAGACGGCGACGCCATAGGCCCCCGCGAGCCGGTCGGAGCTGCGGAAGGCGATGGTGATGCCGATGGTGGCGGTCATCATCAGCCAGTTGACCACGGGAACGTAGATCTGGCCGTAGATCCGGTCCGAGGTCTGGCGGATGCGGACCCCCGGCAGCCAGCCGAGCTGCATGGCCTGGCGGGTCATCGAGAACGAGCCGGTGATGATCGCCTGGCTGGCGATGATGGTGGCGATGGTGGCCAGGAACACCAGGGGATAGACCGCCCAGGGCGGGGCGAGTTGAAAGAACGGATTGCCGTGGACGACGCCCTTCTCGATCAAGAGGCCGGTCTGGCCGGCGTAGCTGAGCAGCAGGGCGGGCAAAACGACGCCGTACCAGGAGACGCGGATCGGCCCTTTTCCGATGTGGCCCATGTCGGCGTAGAGCGCCTCGCCGCCGGTGATGCACAGGAAGACGCCGCCCAGGACCAGGAAGCCGACGCCGCCGCTGTGGACGAGGAAGCCGGCGCCGTGGCGCGGATCGATGGCCGTGAGGACGCCGGGATGGCGGATGACGCCGGCCAGCCCCAGGGCCGCGATGACCGCGAACCACAGGAGCATGATCGGACCGAAGGCGCCGCCGATCCTGGCCGTGCCGAAATGCTGGGCGGCGAAGAGGATCGCCAGCACCCCGACGGCGGCCGGCATGATGAACGGCCTGAACGCCTCGGAGACGACGTTGACCCCCTCCAGGGCGCTCAGCACCGAGATCGCCGGGGTGATCACCCCGTCGCCGTAGATCAGGGCGGCGCCGAGGAGCCCCATGAAGGTGAGGATGGCGGTGCGGCCACGCAGGGAATTGGCCCCGACCAGGGACATCAGGGCGAGGATTCCCCCCTCCCCCCGATTGTCGGCGCGCATCACGAACAGGCAGTACTTGACCGAAATGGTGATGATCAGTGTCCAGACGATCAGCGAGAGCACGCCGAGCGCGCTTTCCGGCGTAAACCGGTGGCCGGCGGCCTGGACGATGGTCTGCAAGGTGTAGAGCGGACTGGTGCCGAGATCGCCGAAGACGATCCCCAGGGCGGTGAGCGCCGCCCAGCGCTGGCGTCTTTCGGTGGTCGTCGGCGCCGTGGTCATCGATCGTCTCTCCGAATCACGCCGCGCGCGGATGACTCCCGAACGCACCAGAAAAGGCTAGGGAGGCTTGCCCGGAGTGGTCAACGAGAGAATCGTGGCTCACCCGCCCCCTCCACCGCTTCGGCGTGGGCCCCTCCCTCTCCCCACCGGCGTGCAAATGCACACATCTCGTCGGCTCCGATCGTCGATTTCTCTTGCGGCGCCCTTCTCCCCTTGCGGGAGAAGGTGTCGGCGAAGCCGACGGATGAGGGGTCGCGTCGGCGATTGCCGAGTAGCGTCAACGCCCTGGCGAGCCGGTCCCATCGACCCCTCATCCGACCCGCTCTCGCGGGCCACCTTCTCCCGCAAGGGGAGAAGGATACAAGGCGCGACGGCCTCGCCGGCCAAGTAGTCCCTCGATTTCACTGACCTTGTAGAGATGTGTAAATATGCAAGCTCCACGGGAGGGGTGTTCTTGAGCAAACCCGCGCACTCAGGCTTCGACGCCCGGCGCCGCAACCCTTCGCGGCTTCTCGCCGCCGTCGTCGCTCTGCTCGCCACACCCCTCGCCGCCAGCGCGTCAGACGATGCGCGAACCGCGTCCGACCAGACCTTCGCGGTTCACGCGCAATCGACGTTCGTCTATCAGGCCAACGATTCGTTCAACTCGCCCTACGACGGCGCCAACAGCCTTTGGCCGCACGCCAATGGCAGGGAGACGTGGGACGTCACCCTGTTCGCCGGCGCACGGCCGTGGAAGGGCGCCGAGATCTGGATCAATCCCGAGATCGACCAGGGCTTCGGCCTCAGCGGCACGCTCGGGCTGGCCGGCTTCTCCAGCGGCGAGGCCTATAAGGTCGGCGCGATCGACCCGTACGTGCGCCTGCAGCGCGTCTTCCTGCGCCAGACGATCGATCTTTCCGGGGCGTCCTCGAAGGTCGATCCTGATCTCAACGTGCTCGGCGGTTCGCAGACCGACAACCGCCTGGTGGTGACGGTGGGCAAGTTCGCGGTGACGGACGTCTTCGACAGCAACAAGTTCGCCCACGACCCCAAGCACGACTTCCTCAACTGGGCGCTGATCGACACCGGCGCCTTCGACTACGCCGCCGACGCCTGGGGCTACACCGTCGGCGCGGCGGTGGAATGGTATCAGGGTGACTGGACGCTGCGGGCCGGGGGTTTCGATCTCTCCGACATCCCCAACAGCCCCCGGCTCGATCCGAACTTCGGCCAGTTCCAGCTGGTCGGCGAGGCCGAGCGGCGGTTCAAGCTGGCCGGCCAGGACGGCTCGCTGAAACTCACCGGATTTCTCTCGCGCGGGCGCATGGGTCTCTACGCCGACGCCCTGGCGCTGGCGGCGGCGACCCGGACGACGCCCTCGG
>DASRLN010000172.1:0-49897 GCA_035648435.1 Caulobacteraceae bacterium | reverse complement strand
TGCCGTCGCCCTGCGGGCCGACGGCATTCATCTGCCCGAGCGGATGGTCGATCGCGCGGGCGATATCCGACTCTGGCGTCGTCGATTCCTCGTGACCGCGGCCGCGCACAACCTGCCGGCGGCCATACGCGCGCGGCGGGCCCGGGTCGATGCGCTGGTGATCTCAAGCGTCTTCTCCAGCCGGAGCCCATCGGTTCGCAAGCCCATGGGTGTCCTGGCCTTCACCGCGATGGTTCGATGCGCCCGAGTGCCGGCCTATGCCCTGGGAGGCGTCAACACGTCAAACGCGGCGAGGCTCGGCGGTTCTGGCGCCGTCGGGCTGGCGGGGGTCGATGCCTTCCACCGGCCGCCGGCCGGCACGACTAGAACTTGAACGTCGTCTCAAGGCGGACGCGCGGCGCGGGAGGCTGAGGATCGACCGGCCCCAGGACCGGCTGATCAGGCGCTATGCTGAGGGCTCCGCCGATGTGAAGGCGAGGCGTGACCCGGTAGAAGACGCCGGGTCGCACGTCGCGCCACTGCATGTCTCCAACGACATGCTGCTCCATGTCGAGTTTGAGACCCCAGCGCCCCCTCTTGGCGTCCCACTCAAGACTGCTCTTCGGCGCCGATCCGTTGATCGATTGCGCCGCGAAGCCGTCGGCGGTCACGCCGGCGGACGGCTTCGCCGGCTCGGCATGCGCCGCGGTCGCCCCGACGAGGGCGGAAGCGCCAATCGCAATCAACAGGTATCGAGCCGGCGTCATCGCCACCCAAGAAGCCTTCTTGCCCCGGCGCGCCGCATGTGGACGTCCCGGCATTGCTGTTGATTAAGTAACGCGAGGCGGCAAGGTCAATCGCAGCGGGGTGGATTCCAAGGCGCCGGCTGCGATGAGACGCGGGCTGTGGCCATCGCGCCACGCGATTCCCGTTTGGAGACGGGGCCTTGATGTTATAGACGCTCAGCCGCCGGGCGGGCGAGTGTTTCGCGCGAAATTGCGCGGACAGAGACAGATGAATGGAGTCGATGAGCATGCGGTTCGAACGCGGTTCGACGCGCGTCGCCAAGGCGGTTGCCGTGTCGGCGAGTCTCGCCTTGCTGGCGGCCTGCGGCGGGTGCGCCGCCCACCCCTTCACGCACGCCTCGCGGCCGGCGCCCGCCGGGGCGATTGGGGTCAATGGCTACCTATGGCGCGCGACCCTGGACACGCTCGCGTTCATGCCCCTGCAATCGGCCGACCCCTACGGTGGGGTGATCATCACCGACTGGTATGTGAATCCAGAAAAGCCCGACGAACGATTCAAGGCGACGGTGTATATTTTGGATTCACGTCTTCGCGCCGACGGACTCAACGTCACCGTCTTCAAGGAAGTGACCAATGGCGCGGGTGGTTGGATACCCTCGCCCACCACCGCCCAGACCGCCACCGATATCGAGAATTCCATCCTGACCCGCGCGCGACAGCTCCGGCTCTCCAACCTGCGGGGATAGGGTCCCGAGTCCCCCATGGCCCGATATGATCCCAAGCAGACCGAGCCGAAGTGGCGCAATGCCTGGGAACAGGCGGGCATATACACCGCGAGCGACGACTCGGATTTGCCGAAGTACTATGTTCTTGAAATGTTCCCATATCCGTCGGGACGACTACATGTAGGTCATGCCCGCAATTACGCGATCGGCGACGTCGTCGCGCGGTTCAAGCGCGCGCGGGGCTATAATGTGCTCCATCCGATGGGCTGGGACGCCTTTGGCCTTCCGGCCGAAAATGCGGCCGCCGAGCGCGGCGTGGATCCCGCCGCCTGGACCCACGGAAACATCGCCGCCATGCGCACGGCCCTAAAAGGACTAGGCCTCTCGATCGATTGGTCGCGGGAATTCGCAACCTGCGACGCGGATTATTACGGCCATCAACAGGCCCTGTTTTTGAAACTGTGGAGCCGGGGCCTCGTCTATCGCAAGGAGGCCTGGGTCAACTGGGATCCCGTCGATCAGACCGTCCTCGCCAACGAGCAGGTGGTTGACGGACGCGGGTGGCGTTCCGACGCGCCCGTCGAACGGCGAAAGCTCGACCAATGGTTCATGCGGATTACCGAATACGCCGACGAACTGCTCAAGGGGCTCGACGGTCTCGATCGATGGCCGGAAAAGGTTCGGTTGATGCAGCGCAACTGGATTGGAAAGTCGCTTGGACTTCGCGTTTGCTTCCCATTCCTGGGCGGGGGTGGCGATGGGATAATGGTCTATACAACTCGGCCAGACACACTTTACGGCGCCAGCTTCGTCGCCCTCGCCGCCGATCATCCCCTGGCTCTGTCGCTCGCCGAGACGGACCCGGACATGGCCGCCTTCGTGGCCCAGTGCCGGCAGGGTGGCACCTCGGAAGCAGAGATCGAGTCCGCCGACAAGCTGGGCCGCGATACGGGGCTCAGAGTACGCCATCCGTTCGACGCGGATTTGCTTTTGCCCGTCTGGGTGGCCAACTTCGTTCTGATGGATTACGGCACCGGCGCCATCTTCGGCTGCCCGGCCCACGATCAGCGCGACCTGGACTTCTCTCGGAAATATGGTCTTCCCGTTCTACCGGTGGTACTGCCGGACGGCGAGGACCCGGAATTGTTTCACGTGCAACACGACGCCTATCTGGGACCGGGCCGAATCTACAACTCCGACTTCATGAACGGCCTGGACGTGACAACGGCCAAGGCAGCCGCCATCGCCCGCGTCGAGGCGGCGGGAATCGGGTCGTCGGCAACGGTCTATCGACTTCGCGATTGGGGCGTCGCCCGGCAGCGGGGCTGGGGGTGCCCCATTCCGATGGTCACGTGCGAAACCTGCGGCGTAGGACCCGTCCCGGCGTCGGAGCTGCCTGTGCGACTACCCGAGAACCTCGATTTCTCCAAGCCGGGCAATCCCCTTTCTCGGCATCCAACCTGGAAACACACCTTGTGTCCCCAGTGCGGAGGACGCGCCGAACGGGAAACCGACACCCTCGACACGTTTGTCGATTCGTCTTGGTATTTCGCGCGCTTCCCACGCCTGGACGCGGACGCGCCGATCGACAAGGCCGCCGCGGACTACTGGCTACCCGTCGATCAATATATCGGCGGCGTGGAACACGCGGTTTTGCACCTTCTCTACGCACGGTTCGTCACGCGGGCGCTGAGAGACGAGGGACTTCTCTCGACGAGCGAGCCGTTCGAGGGGCTCTTCACCCAGGGTATGGTGACTCACGAGACCTACCGCCTCCAAAGCGGCGAATGGGTCGAGCCGCGTGAGATCAGCATCGAGGCGGAAGGTGAGACGCGACGCGCGCGGCTCGTGGCTACCGGTGAACCGGTCGTGATCGGCGCGGTCGAAAAGATGTCGAAGTCGAAGCGAAACGTGGTGGCGCCGGAAGACATCGCCGATACCTACGGTGTCGATGCCGCTCGACTGTTTGTCCTGTCCGACTCGCCCCCCGAGCGGGACGTGCAATGGACGAGCGCCGGCGTGGAAGGCGCGTGGCGTCTGGTGAACCGGATCTGGGCCGAGTTCGACGCCTCCCCCGAAAGCAGCGGCCGGCCGGAGGGCGATTCGATGGTCCTGAGGCAGGCCACCCATCGCACCGTGAAGGCGGTTACCGAGGCCATCGAGGGATTCCGATTCAACAGCGCCATCGCCCGGCTCTATGAATTCGTCGGCGTCCTTCGCTCGGAAGGGGGCGGGAGCGACGCCGGCGCCCAGGCCGCGAGGGCGGAGGCGCTGTCGGCCCTGGCTCGCCTCGTCTCGCCCTTCGCGCCCCATCTGGGGGAAGAGTGTTGGGCGACGCTCGGCGAAACCGGTTTCGTCGCAAACGCGCCCTGGCCGGCCTACGATCCGGGGCTTATTGAGGACGAGGAACGGGTGCTCCCCGTCCAGATAAACGGAAAGCGGCGGGGCGAAGTGCGCGCCCCCGCCGGCGCGGCCAACGACGTCGTTGAAGCGCTGGTGCGCCGCGATCCGGAGATAGTCCGCAAACTTGGGGGATTGACGGTTCACAAGATCATCGTAGTCACTGATCGCATCGTCAATCTCGTGGCAGGGTGACGCGATGACCGCTCGCTGGAGGTCAGCCACACTGGTTCTTGCGGGCGTGGTGCTCGGCGGCTGCGGGTTCACGCCACTCTACGCGACCCCCGGGGTTTCTCCCGGTCTGTCTTCGATTCAGGTCGTGGCGCCTCAGGGCCGGGTGGGGTATCTGCTTCGGGAGGATCTGGACGACATACTGGCGCGCGTCAAGGCCGCACCCGCCGCTTGGCGGCTCGATCTCGTGGTCCTTCAGACCCGCAACCCGTTGGGCCTCCAGATCGACAACGTGGCTGAACGATACGAACTCGGCGTCACGGTGAAATATACCCTCACTGAAATCGCCACCGGACATGTCGCCCATGACGGCAGGGTCGCGTCCGAAGTGAGCTATGACGCCGCCGATCAGCCCTACGCGGGAATCGCCGCCCGCCAGGACGGCCAGCAGCGCGCGGCATCGGACGCGGCCAGGCGCATCCAGCTCGAACTCGCGTCTTGGATGGCGCACGGCAAGCCGCCGATCCCGGCCCCCGCGCAATGATTCTCAAGCGCCCGGCGGACATCGAACGCTTCCTGATGGCGCCCGGCCCGGCGGTGCGCGCCGCGCTCATCTACGGTCCGGAGTCGGGTATCGCGCGGGAGAGGGCGGGGATCCTGGCCGCGGCGGTCACGGCTAGGCCTGACGATCCGTTCGACGTGGCGCTGTTGAACGAGGCCGATTTCGTCGAAGACGGGCGTCTCAAGACCGAACTCATGGCGATATCGATGATGGGCGGTCGCAGGCTCGTGAAATTGCGTCTCGGGGGAGATCCGGGCCGTTCGGAAGGCGCCGCCGCTTCGGCCTTGCAACAGCATCTGGCGGGTGACTTCAACCCTGAGGCCTTCCTGCTGATCGAGGCCGGCGCCCTCAAGGCCGGCTCGGCGCTGAGAAAGACCGCGGAGAGAGCGGATGGCTGCGCGGTTCTGCCTTGTTACGAGGACGAGCCCGGCGACGTGGCGCGACTTGTCCGCGAGGGACTGGCGATCGACGGCGTCGGCCTGACCGCCGCCGCCCTGGAGCTTTTCGTCTCGCGCCTACCGCATGATCGTGGCGTGATCCGCCAGGAGATCGAGCGCTTGATCCTGTTTCTTGGACCCTCCAGCGGTCGGATCGCCGACGCCCCGGAGCTGGCGGGATTCTTTGGGGTCGAGCCCGAAGCCTCTCTGGCGCAGGCGGCCATCGACGCCTTCGGCGGTCGGGTGGACGGCGCTCACGCCAACCTGAGGCGGGCCATGCAGGAAGGCGAATCCGGCCCCGCCGCCGTGAGAGCCGTCGGCGCGCACCTCAATCGCCTGCGCCGTGTGATATCGCTTCACGCGGCGGGCGCGTCGCTCAGCGAAGCCGCCAGATCGTCCGGCGTGTTCTGGAAGAGCGAACGAGAATTCCTCAGGCAGGCGCGAGCCTGGTCGCTCGCGGAACTCGACAGGGTCCAGACCGCGGTGCTTCAGGCAGACAAGGCCTGCAAACACACCGGGGCGCCTGACGATCTCCTGGCGCAGCGGCTCGCCCTATCGGTTGCCGGACAGGCCCGGCGGTTCGGACTCTGACGACCCCGATCCCGCCGGGCGGGTCAGGCGACGGCAGACATCGTCCAGTTGCTCCAGCGTGGCATATGAAATCCGCACCTCGCCGCTTCCGCCGGCGTCGCGGATCCGCACCGCCAGGCCGAGCGCCTCCGACAGATCGTCCTCCAGCATCGAGATGTCGGCGCTCCGACTGATCCCCGTCTTGCCGCGAGCGCCACCCTCGCCGCGTCCAGAACGCGCCTGCCGCGCCATGGCCTCCGCCTGGCGGACGTTAAGACCGCGTTCGATGATCCGGAGGGCGAGGGCGTCGGCTTCCTCGACGTCGATTAGCGCGCGCGCGTGTCCGGCGGTCAATCTGCCCGCTTCCAGGTGATCGCGCACACCCTCGGGAAGCTTCAGCAGGCGCAGAGTATTGGCGACGTGACTGCGACTCTTGCCGACGACGTCGGCGACATCCTCCTGGCTTCGCGGGTGGCGTTCCATCATGGTCGCATAGCCACGCGCCTCCTCGAGTGGATTGAGGTCGGCGCGCTGGAGGTTTTCGATCAACGCCACCTCGATCACCTCGATGTCGGTGAGGTCGCGGATGAGCGCCGGAACCGCGTGAAGGCCGGCCAGTTGCGTCGCTCGCCAACGCCGCTCACCGGCCACGATCTGGTACTCACCGGCGGCATGGGGCATGGGCCGAACCAGAATCGGCTGAAGCAATCCGCGCTGGCGTATCGAATTGGCCAGCTCTTCCAGTTCCTCCCCGCCAAAGGCGCGGCGCGGCTGATCGGGGTTGGGCCGGATCAGTTCGATCGCGACATCGAGCGCGCCCACCGCTCGGCGACCTTCCGGAGTCGATGCGGCTTCGGCTTCGTCTAGCAGCGCCGAGAGCCCCCGGCCCAGTCCTCGTCGCCCCTCGGCCATGACCTATCTCCTTGATTTCAAGTGGCTTCAGCGCGGGCGGCGTGCCGGCGCTCGCGGCCGAGCAATTCCCGCGCGAGCTTCAGATAGGCCTGGCTACCGGCGCATTTGAGGTCGTAGATCAGCGCCGGCTTGCCGAACGACGGCGCCTCCGAGAGCCGCACATTGCGGGGGATGACGGTCTGGTAAACCGCCTCCCCCAGGTGGTCGCGCACATCGCGCGCGACCTGCGCCGAGAGGCTGTTGCGCCGGTCGTACATGGTCAGGATCACGCCCTGAATCTCAAGGTTGGGGTTGAGCGCGCCACGCACCAGCTCCACGGTCCTCAGAAGTTGCGTCAACCCCTCCAGCGCGAAGAATTCGCATTGCAGAGGCACCAGAACGGCGTTGGCGGCCGTCATCGCGTTGATGGTCAGGAGATTCAACGACGGCGGACAGTCGATGAGCGCGTAGGTGTAGCCGTCCGCCGGCCGCAGCGCGGCCAGGGCGTCCCTGAGCCTGAAGGATCGTCGCGGCTTCTGGCCGAGTTCGAGCTCGACCCCGGAAAGATCGGCCTCGGCGGGCAGCAGGTCGAGGCCGGGCAGAGCGGTGTGGACCGCGGCTTCGCCAATCGCCAGATCCTCCATCAGCACGTCGTAGAGCGTGCGGGTCCGCAGGTGACGGGGGACGCCCAGTCCCGTGGAAGCGTTGCCCTGTGGATCGGAATCGATCAGTAGGACCTTCTCGCCGACGGCGGCCAAGGCGGCGGCGATGTTGATCGCGGTCGTCGTCTTTCCGACGCCACCTTTCTGATTGGCCACCGCCAGGACGCGCGGCCCGCGCTCAGCGCGCGCCACGGCAGAGATCCGATATCTTGACCACTTGGCCGCGCGGGTCGCTCAGGCTGGGAAAAGTCTTGGCCCCGAACCGCCAGGACTTGGCCGCCTCGCGAATTTCCTCCCCGGCGCCCCGACCCTTGAGGAAAAGCGCCTCGGCTCCCAGATCCACATAGGGCTTGGCCAGGGTGAGCAGGCGATCGAGGGGGGCGCACGCTCTTGCGGTGACCACGTCCACCTCGAGTCTGATCGCTTCGCATCGCCCATGATGGACGACGGCCGGTATTCGCAGCCTATTCACCACTTCGGTCAGGAACTGGCAACGCTTGGCCCGGCTTTCCACCAGATGGACTCGTGCCGTCGGTCTGTCCTTGAGCAGGATGGCCAGAACGATCCCGGGCAGTCCGGCGCCCGACCCGAGATCGGCCCAGGTGAGAGCGCGAGGTGCGTAAGCCAGCAACTGGGCGCTGTCGAGATAGTGCCGCCGCCAGAAGTCACCGAGACTCGCCGCGCCGACGAGGTTGGTACGGAGATTGGCCTCACACAGCATCCGTCGGAACACCTCGATATCGGCTTCGCGCTCGGGCGTCGTCCCGAACGCCTTCCTCACGTCGGGCGGAATTTCGGGGGCGTCAGACAGCGTGGTGCGGCCGGCGGACATGGGCCAACAGTGCGCTGAGGGCGCCGGGCGTCACGCCCTCGATCCGCCCGGCCTGCCCGAGAGTCTCCGGGCGAACCGCCGACAGCTTCTCGCGCGCTTCGTTGGAGAGGCCGCCCATCGCCCGGTAGTCGATGTCGCTGGGCAGAATCAACGCCTCGTCTCGCCGGAAGACCGCCACATCGGCGTCCTGCCGATCGAGGTAGCCGAGATAGCTGGCGTCGATCTCCAGTTGTTCGCGCGCGAACTCCGGCACATCCAGGATCTGGGGCCAGATCTGCCCTAGACGCGAGAACCCGACATCCCGGCAGCCCAGCAGCTGAAAGAGCGTCCTGCGGCGGCCGTCGGAATTGATCGGCAACCCCTGGCGCCGCGCTTCAGACGACGTCAGCGACAGACTGGCCGCCAGGCGTCGCGTCTCCATCAGAACCTCGGCCTTGACGCCGAAAGCCACGGCGCGTTCAGAACCCACGCAACCCAGCTCGGCGCCTCGTGGAGTGAGGCGCTGATCCGCATTGTCCGCCCGCAGACGAAGTCGATATTCGGCCCGGCTGGTGAACATCCGATATGGCTCGGTCACCCCGGCCGTGACGAGGTCGTCGATCATCACCCCGATGTAGGCTTCGTCGCGCCGAAACACGGCGGCGTCCGCCCCGCTCACCATTCTGGCGGCGTTGAGGCCCGCCATGAGGCCTTGCGCGGCGGCTTCCTCGTAGCCGGTCGTACCGTTGATCTGCCCGGCCAGGAAGAGGCCCCGCAGGCGTCTCGCCTGGAGGCTGGCGTCCAATTCGCGCGGATCGGCGTAGTCGTATTCAATCGCGTACCCGTGACGAAGAATCCGCACGCGTTCCAGGCCGGGGATCGTTCGAACGAAGAGGTCCTGGGTCTCGGCGGAAACCGAGGTCGAGATCCCATTGGGATAGACCGTGGGATCGTCACGACCTTCCGGCTCGAGGAATATCTGGTGCGACGGGCGATCGGCGAACCGGACGACCTTGTCCTCGATCGAAGGACAATACCGAGGTCCCCGCCCGCTCAATCGACCGCCGTATACCGCCGACTCCGCCAATCGGGCCGCGATGATCTCGTGGGTGGCGGCCGTGGTCGCCGTGATGCCGCAGGGGACCTGTGTCACCGAGAGGGCGCCGGTCAGAAACGAAAACGCGGCCGGCGGCTCGTCGCCGGCCTGCATCTCGAGGGCCGCCCAATCGATCGTCCGCCCATCGAGTCGCGGGGGGGTTCCGGTCTTGAGGCGGCCCATCGCCAGGCCCATACCGTAGAGACGGTCCGCCAGGCCGATCGCTGGCGAATCGCCGGCTCGTCCGGCGGGGATGCGCTCTTCGCCGCGGTGGATCACGCCCTTCAGGAATGTCCCCGTGGTCAGGACGACGGAACGCGCGCGATAGTGGCGCCCGGCCGAATCGATCACGCCGCCGACACGGTCCAGGTCGATGATCAGATCCTCGACCGCGACGGCCCTGATCTCCAGGCCTCGCGTCGCCTGGAGCGCGCGCGACACGGCGCGGCGATAAAGCACGCGATCAATCTGCGCGCGGGGACCGCGCACGGCGGCGCCGCGCGAGCGATTCAACATTCTGAATTGTATGCCGGCCTCATCGGCGGCGCGGGCCATCACACCATCCAGGGCGTCGATCTCGCGGACCAGATGGCCTTTGCCCAGTCCCCCGATCGCCGGATTACACGACATCTCTCCGATCGTCTCGATCTTGTGCGTAAGCAGGAGCGTGGACGCGCCAAAGCGCGCCGCCGCCGCCGCGGCCTCGGCGCCGGCGTGGCCGCCTCCAATCACAATGACATCCCAGATCGGGTCCAAGGCAGCCGGCTCTTCCGGAAAGGAAACCCTTCCCTAACCCATCGTGCGGGCGAGGTCGATCCGAGGATCCGGGCGCTGTTTCACGTGAAACACGCGATACCCAAGGGACCGCCGCGCCAGCCGGCGGAAGACGGCGCGGCGCCCAGTTTCATCTATTGATGTTACAGTAAACCGCCTGGCGAGACATCCTTCATTACTTCCCTATGCAAAAGGTCGCGAATATTTCTCCAAGTATATCCTCCGCGCCAACACGGCCCGTTACCGCGGCCAAGGTCCTCGCGGCCAACCTGACATCTTCCGCCACCAGTTCCGGCCGCCCAAAGGCGGTAACGGCCCGGGCCAGGTGATCGTGCGCCTGGGCCAGCAGCTGTTGATGTCGGCGTCGCGTGACGGCCGGGAATTCGGCGCCGGAGAGATCCCGGACGACGCGTGCGCTGAGCGCGGTGCGCAGTTCACTGGGGTCTCCACCGATCAGCGACAATTCGAAGACATCGGCGCCGATCGATCCGGCCGCCCCGAGCGCCGGCCGATAGTCCTTCCCCGCCGTCAGATCCGCCTTGCTGAACAGCGCGATATCGCCGGCGGCGACGAGAGCGCCGGGTTGACGCCAGGCGCCGTCAGATGACGCCCGATCCACCACCCAGATGCGCAGATCGGCGCCCGTCGCCCAGGCCTTGGCGCGGCGCACACCCTCCACTTCCACGGGATCCGACGCCTCGCGCACCCCGGCGGTGTCGGCGAGGATCACCCGATAGCCCGACATGTCGAAGGGGATTTCGATCACGTCGCGTGTGGCGCCGGGCGTATCGGTGACGATGGCGGCGTCCCTTCCCGCCAGCAGATTGAGGAGCGTACTCTTCCCCGCGTTGGGCGCGCCGATGATGGCGACCCGATAGCCTTCGCGGATGCGTTGGCCGCGGGTCCGGTCGTCGAGCGCCTGGGCCAGATCGCCGAGCAGCCGCTCCAGAGGCGCGCGAGCGCGGTCGGCCACGTCAGTGGGAACCTCTTCGTCCGGAAAATCCACGGCGGCCTCGAGGGAACCGAGGATCGTCAGGAGGGCGTTGCGCCACTGGCCGTACCTGCGGCCGAGCGAGCCCTCCAGTTGGCCGAGCGCCTGGCGCGCCTGGGCGGCGCTCTCCGCGTCGATCAGGTCGGCCACCGCCTCGGCCTGGTCCAGATCGAGCTTGCCGTTCTCGAACGCGCGGCGGGTGAATTCTCCCGGCTCGGCCGGGCGAACCCCGGCCCCAACGAGAGCCTCGCCGACCGCGTCCACCACCGCCGGTCCGCCGTGCAGGTGCAGTTCGACGCAGTCCTCGCCCGTGAAGCTTCCCGGCCCGGGAAACAAGAGCGCCAGGCCCCGGTCGAGGACCGACCCGTCGGGCGCGCGCAGCGTTCTCAGCGTGGCGCGGCGCGGAACGGCCGGGCCGTCCGCGATCGCCGCCAGAACCGCCGCCGCCGCCGGCCCGGAAACCCGGACGATCGCCAGGGCCGCCTTCCCCGGCGCCGTGGCCAGGGCGAAGATGGTGTCGGTCATCCGCCTCGTTTTGGGCCGGCGTCGCCCCGCGCCGCCGCGCTCATCAGCTTGAGGAACTGTTCCGACGCCTGGCCGCCGAAGGTCATCCAGCTTTTCATCAGCTCCTCGGGGGCGACCATGGCCATGTTGGCGTCCATCCGCGATTTCATCTCCGCCACCATGTGCTCGTTCAGGCCGCGAACGTCCGGCAGGCCCAGGGACGCCCGCGCCTCCTCCGGCGTGCATTCGACTTCGAGGTTGATCTTCATCGGGGCGCTCCTTCATCCCACGACATTGTTATGGGCCAACCGCCGGCCGGCGCGCTAGTAGCGCGGTCCATCCACGGTGCAAAGGACCCGGCGCATGGGCGAAGCGATCACCATTGCCAGCCAGTCTGGCCCCTTCTCGGCCTACCTCGCGCGACCGCCCGCGGCCGAGGCCCCCGCGATCGTGGTCATCCAGGAAGTCTTCGGCGTCAACGCGGTCATGCGCGACATCTGCGACACCGTCGCCTCGGCCGGCTACCTCGCCGTCTGCCCGGATCTTTTCTGGCGTATCGAGCCGGGCATCGACATCACCGATGGGTCCGAGGCCGAGTGGAAGCGCGCCTTCGAACTCTACAACGCCTTCGATGTCGATCTCGGGGTGGAAGACATCGC
The DNA here is from genome assembly GCA_035648435.1 of Caulobacteraceae bacterium. Classification (GTDB taxonomy): domain Bacteria; phylum Pseudomonadota; class Alphaproteobacteria; order Caulobacterales; family Caulobacteraceae; genus Acaudatibacter. Next base: position 37,919 of record DASRLN010000172.1, on the reverse strand, counting down.
CGCCACGATCGCCCATATCCGCGCCAGTAGCGGACCAGCGGGCAAGGTCGGCGCGGTGGGCTTCTGCCTGGGCGGCCTCCTGGCCTTCCTCACCGCGACCCGGACCGACATCGACGCCAGCGTGGCCTTCTATGGGGTCGGGATCGACCGTTACCTCGCCGAGGCCGACAAGCTCGCCCAGCCGCTGATGGTGCATATCGCAGAGGAGGACCAGTTCGTGCCCAAGCAAGCCCAGGCAATGATCATCGCGGGCTTGAAGAACCATCCCCAGGTCGAGATCATCACCTACCCCGGCCGCGACCACGCCTTCGCCCGCCGGGGCGGCGAGCATTTCGACGCCGCCGACGCCGCCCTGGCCCGGGACCGCAGCCTCGCCTTCTTCCGCAAGGCCCTCTAGATGCTCGCCATCCGCGCCCGCGAGGCCGGCGGACCCGAGGTCCTCGAGGTCGTCAATCTGCCCGATCCCGTGGCCGGCCCCGGCCAGATCGTGGTTCGGCACGAGGCGGTGGGCCTCAATTTCATCGACACCTACCAGCGCTCGGGCCTCTATCCGATCCGCTTTCCCGCCGTGCTCGGCCAGGAGGCGGCCGGAGTGATCGAGGCGGTGGGCGAGGGCGTGGACGGCTTCGCTCCCGGCGACCGGGTGGCCTACGCCGGCCAGGGCGGCGCCTATGCGCAAGCCCACGCCGTGGCGGCCGACCGGGTGGTTCGGCTGCCGGACACGATCTCGTTCCAGACGGCGGCCGCCGCCCTGCTCAAGGGCATGACCGCGGAGTTCCTGCTGCGGCGCTGCCATCCTGTCCAGAGCGGCGAGACGATCCTGGTCCACGCCGCGGCCGGCGGGGTGGGGACGATTCTGGTCCAGTGGGCCAAGGCCCTGGACGCCCGGGTGATCGGCACGGTCGGATCGCGGGGGAAGGCCGAACTCGCCCGGTCGTTCGGCTGCGACGAGGTGATCCTCTACCGCACCGAGGATGTCGCCGCCCGGGTGCGGAAGCTGACTGACGGCAAGGGCGTGCCGGTGGCCTATGATTCGGTCGGCAAGGACACCTTCGAGGGCACCCTCGCCAGCCTCGCCCGCCGCGGCCTCTTCGTCAGCTTCGGCAACGCCTCCGGATCGGCCCCGGCCTTCGAACCCCAGCGCCTCGCCCGCGCCGGCTCCTTGTTCTTCACGCGCCCGACTCTCTTCGACTACATCGCGACCCCCGAGGAATTCGCCGCCAGCGCCGGCGCCCTGTTCGAGATGATCGGCTCCGGCAAGGTCAGGATCGAGATCGGCCGGACCTTTCCGCTCGCCGAGGCGCGGCGGGCGCATGAGGCGCTGGAGGGACGGATGACGACAGGGGCAAGCGTGTTGATTCCGTAGGACTTGGAAGTCGGGACGACTCCTCAGCCTAGCCAACTATTGCACTGTGGCCCTTCGAACGTCTGCGACGCGACAAAGTAGATCACCGTGACCACGCTACATCCGCCACCAGTCGACATCGGCACGACACCTTCTGAACCGATGTGAACTTGTCCAGCTTCATATGGCTCACCAAGATTGTGGGGTATGGCTAAATACACCGCGCGCACTTGAGCCGGCATAGAGTCAAAGTATCCGAAAACCACATTATATTGATCGTAATCGATTCCTTCCAAATTTATGCTTGGAGGGTGATCAGAGAATTGGGTGTAGTACCTTTGGTAATTCCTGTAAGTCAGGCCATATGTGCTTTTCATAAGATCGACCGTCGAATCCACCTGTTCGGCGGTGAGGGCCTTGGTGAGCGAGCCCTTGGAAAACGAGGACGCGCGGTGCTTGATGTTGTAGTGCTCGACGACAAGCCATCTTTGGGCTTCACTCTGGTCCTTGCGCACGCCTTCCCCGGAGAAATACATCGTAGACAGGAGGTTAGCACTTGTCAGGTCGCCGGCCCGAGCGGCTCTACGCGCCCAGGTCGCGGCAAGCGCGTAGTTCAGCGGCACGCCGGAGCCATGCCGCGCCGCAGCAGCCAAGCTCGTACATGAAGCCCAAGGCTTGTTGGGCGTCGGCGCTTCCCCGCTCAGATTGTGGTCGCCAAATTCGCATGGCGGTTTCGAAATCGCCACGCTGATAAGCCGCCGCGCCTTCCTTGAACGCATCAGCCTTTGCCATGCCAAAGGGCGTCAGCGCGATCACCGCGACCCATGACGCCAAGGCCGTTCGCCACCTCATCTCGCGTCGATGGTCACGTATTCATCGACTGGAAGAAGTCGGCGTTGTTCTTGGAGTTGCGGAGTTTGTCGAGGAGGAACTCGATGGCGTCCTGCGGACCCATGGGGTTGAGGATGCGGCGCAGGACGAAGGTCTTCTGCAGCTGGTCGCGGGGGGTGATCAGCTCTTCCTTGCGGGTGCCGGACTTGAGCACGTCGATGGCCGGGAAGATGCGCTTGTCGGCGACCTTGCGGTCGAGGATGATCTCGGAATTGCCGGTGCCCTTGAACTCCTCGAAGATCACCTCGTCCATCCGGCTGCCGGTGTCGATGAGGGCGGTGGCGATGATGGTCAGCGACCCGCCCTCCTCGATGTTCCGGGCCGCGCCGAAGAAGCGCTTGGGTTTCTGCAGGGCGTTGGCGTCGACGCCGCCAGTCAGCACCTTGCCCGATGAGGGAACCGTGGTGTTGTAGGCGCGACCGAGGCGCGTCACCGAGTCCAGAAGGATGACCACGTCGCGCTTGTGCTCGACCAGGCGCTTGGCCTTCTCGATGACCATTTCGGCGACCTGAACGTGGCGACTGGCCGGTTCGTCGAAGGTCGACGAGATGACCTCGCCGCGCACCGTGCGCTGCATGTCGGTCACTTCCTCGGGCCGCTCGTCGATCAAGAGCACGATGAGGTAGGAATCGGGGTGGTTGGCGGCGATCGACTTGGCGATGTTCTGCAGCATCACCGTTTTGCCGACCCGGGGCGGAGCGACGATCAGGCAGCGCTGGCCCTTGCCCAGCGGGGCGACGATGTCGATCACCCGGCCGGAGCGATCCTTCAGGGTCGGATCGTCGATCTCCATGGTCATCCGCTCCTCGGGGTAGAGGGGCGTCAGATTGTCGAAGGCGACCTTGTGGCGGACGTTGTCGGGGTTCTCGAAATTGATCTGATCGACCTTGACCAGGGCGAAATAGCGCTCGCCCTCGCGCGGGGCGCGGATGCCGCCATCGACGGTGTCACCGGTGCGCAGGCCGAAGCGGCGGATCTGCGAGGGGCTGACATAGATGTCGTCGGGTCCGGGGAGGTAGTTGGCTTCCGGGCTGCGCAGAAATCCGAAACCGTCCTGGACGACCTCGAGGGTGCCGGCGCCGAAGATCTCCACGCCCTCTTCGGCCGAGGCCTTGAGGATCGCGAACATCATGTCCTGCTTGCGCATGGCGTTGGCGTTTTCGATGTCGAACTGCTCGGCGAAGGCGAGCAGGTCGGCCGGCGACTTCTCCTTCAGCTCCTGCAGCGACATCCGCGTCAGGCCCATGGCGATAACGGCGCGGCTGGCCTCGCTGGGCTCTTGGGGTTCGCGCCCGTTCTCCACTTCGCCGCCGAGTTCGCCGGCTATCGGTGGGGATTCGATGACATCTGACATGAAGGGGTTTTGCTCTTCTTTTGGGAAAGGGGTCCGGTCCCAGAGGCCGGAAGGGTTTGCCGGCGCCGATGGCCCACGGGGCCAGAATGCGCGCGGCTGATGAAAGTCGTGGGGCGGATCGCGCTGGCGCCTTGCCGGGCGGCTCGATCCGTGGGGAGGCGGGGGAATCGCGACCGAAAGCGGGCCGCGTCTTCATTTCCACCCAAGCCACAACGCGAGCCGCGCGTCAAGCATGCCGCGTGCGAGCTATCCGCCGAACTTGGTGGTCACCGCCAGGACGATGACGATGGCGGCGAGGAACGGCAGCTCATTGGTCATGCGCCAGAACCGTTCGGATTTCGGTCGGCGGCCGGCGACCAGATCGCGGCGCGCTCGTCCCAGAAAGTGGTGCCACCAGAGAAGAAACGCCACCCCGGCGAGTTTGACGGACATCCACGGGGTCAGCAGGAAACCCCAGCCCCAGCGCTGCTGGGTGGCGTCGTACCAGGCCAGGGTCGCTCCGAGAATCAGAACCGCGATCATGGCGGGATTCATGATCATGCGCAGGAGCCTGACCTCCATGGTCTGGAAGGTCTCGTCCATCTCCGATCCGACCGACGCCCGGGTATGGTAGGCGAATAGCCGCGGCAGATAGAGCAGCCCCGCCATCCACGCGATCACCGCCAGGATATGCAGGCCGCGCAGCAGATCATACAGCATGGTCAACCCTCCCCGGCCGACGGCCGCACCGCGTCAGGCTCCCGGGACAGCCTCGCGCGCCGGGCTGGTCGCCCGAGCGCTCAAGGGCGCTCACGACCAGGTCGGCCAGTCCCTCAATGAAGATCGGCGCCGTCCGGAGAGTGGGCGCGCGCAGATAGGTCGGAACGCCGGCGGCTTCGGCCAGCCGCCGATAGTCGCGGTCCAGCTCGACCAGGGTCTCGATGTGCTCGGAGACGAAGGCGATGGGGTCGATCAGCACGCCGACGCCATCGGCCGCCGCTTGACCGATCGCCTCCGGCGTCGATGGCCCGATCCACCGCATCGGTCCGACGCGGCTCTGATAGCAGACCCGCCAGTCCCAATCACCGGGAAGGAGCGCCGCCACCTTGGCGCATGTCGCCTCGACCTGCCATTGATAGGGATCGCCGCTCGACGCCACCGACCTGGGCAGGCCGTGAGCCGAAAACAACAGGCGGACGGCGGGTTTCCCGGCCAGCTCCCAGATGCTTTGGATCGAGTCGGCATGGGCTCGCGCCAAGGCCTCGTCATCGTACCAGCAGCACACCGCACGGCTGCGGCCGGGGCCGGCATAGACCGCGCGCCAAGCCTTCAGAGACGAGGCGGTGGTGGTGGTCGAGAACTGGGGGTAAAGGGGAAGCAGGACGATCTCGTCGGGCGCGAAGGACCGCACCGCCTCGGCCGCCTGCCCGGTCGTCGGCCGCCAATAGCGCATCGCCGTGAACGCCCGGACTTCCTGGCCCGGCATCCTGATTGATAGGGCGGTTTCCAGCGCCTGTCTCTGCGCCAGGGTCTGGGGCAGGAGCGGCGAGCCACCGCCCATCAGAGCATAGTTGGACTTGGCCCAGCGTGTCCGCAACCGTGCGATCGCGGCGGCGAGCGGTCGGCGCAGCAGCCACGGCAGGGTGATGATGGCCGGATCGGAAAACAGATTCTCCAGGAACGGCCGCACCGAATCCTGGTCATCCGGCCCACCGAGATTGAACAGAACCACGGCGACCCGAGCGCCAGCGCCGTTCATCGCCGCCACACGCGGCGCACGCCCTGGCCAAGATCGAAGATGTCCGGGCCGCTGGACCATTGCTCAAGAAGCGCCTCCATGCGCGCCTCCACGGCCTTGCCTCCGGCACGCAGGAGCAGGGGATCGAGAGCGCCCTGGCTGGCGACATCCGCTTGCGGGCGCTTGCCGAGCGCGGCGGTGGTCGTCCGCCCCAGGATCCGGAGAAGTGAGGGTTCAGGCGCCTTTTCCATGCCGATCCTTAGACCGTCTCCACGAGCAAGCCTCAAGCCCGAGGGATCGGGTAGCTGGGCGCCCTTCATTGCTTAATAAAGGATTGAGATTTGATGGCAGAGATGGTGACTGGGAGGATGTCGGGGAGAAATCGCCAGGGGGCTGAGCGGATCCCCGCCGCCAACCGATTGTCGGGCCTGGGACAAAGTTGCGCCACCCTCTGAGGATCGATGTGGATATCTCACAACGGATTGATTTTACGAAATGAGTTCGCGGGTATCGGGGTGTGGAATGGGGCCGAGATTTGATCCGGCGGTTGGCTGTGTGAGAAACGCTTCACGGCCGCCCGCACCGATGAACCGGTGTTGATGAACCAATGACAATGGCCTTGATTGCCCACCATGAGTTCTGTCGATGCCCGCGCCGGGCTCGGCCGCCCACACTGCATTCTCCGGTTTGGACCCTTGGTTAAGAATTCGTTAACGGCCGCTTCACAGCCATCGGCGGGACCGAGGCAAGGCGCCGCGGCCGGCCACCGCCTGGCGACCTACTTTCATGTTCATCTGGTGTCTGATTCCACCGGCGAGACGCTGAACGCCATGGCTCGGGCGGTGTGCGCCCGATTCACCAATGTGCTGCCGATCGAGCATATCTACGCTCTGGTGCGATCGCAGCGCCAGCTCGAGCGCGCGCTCGAGGAAATCGCCAACGCCCCTGGTGTCATATTGCATACGATCGTTGACGCCACGCTTCGGAACCTGTTGGAAAACGGCTGCCAGCAGTTCGACATGCCGTGTATCGCCGCCCTCGATCCCCTGGTTTCGGCTTTGTCACGTTACCTGGGCGCGCCCCTCTCCACCCGGGTAGGCGCGCAGTATGCCCTCGACACCGACTACTTCAACCGGATGGATGCGCTATCCTATGCGCTGGGTCACGACGATGGCCAAGGCGGCCAGGATTTGGCCCGCGCCGACGTGATTCTGATCGGGGTTTCGAGAACCTCGAAGACCCCCACCTGCATCTATCTGGCCCATCGGGGCGTCAGGGCCGCCAACATTCCCCTGGTCGGGGCGCGAAGGCTGCCCGAGGGCCTCGATGGCTTCGGCGATGTCCCAGTGGTCGGCTTGACCATTTCCCCGGACCGGCTCGTGCAGATCCGCCGAAACCGCCTGCGCAGCCTCAGCGAGGATCGCGAGAGCGACTATGTCGATACCGATGCGGTGCGCCAGGAGATCGTCGAGGCGCGGCGCTTGTTCGAGCGTCGGGGGTGGCCGGTGATCGATGTCACCCGGCGATCGGTCGAGGAAACCGCCGCGGCGGTGATCAACATTCTTTCCGGCGGTCGCGGCAAGGTCGAGGTCCTTGGATGACCGGCCTCGTGTTGGCTTCGACCAGCGTCACGAGAGCGGGAATTCTTCGTGCGGCTGGCGTCGGCTTCCGGGTGGAAGCGCCGGACGTGGACGAGGCGGCCGTCAAGCTCGAGCTGCTTTCGCATGGAATCGATCCGGGCGGTGTCGCCGAGCAGTTGGCGGCCCGGAAGGCGGCCGAAGTCTCCATGCGTGTCGCGGGAATGGTGATCGGCGCCGACCAGACCCTCGATGTCGATGGCGCACTCTTCGACAAGGTCCCGACGCTCGCCGAAGCGCGCGTCCGCCTGATGGCTCTCCGCGGGCGCGAACACCGGCTCCACTCGGCGGTCGCGGTCGCCTCGGCCGGCGTCACTCTGTGGCGGGGGACGTCCCAGGCTACCCTGCGCATGCGGGTGTTCTCCGACGCGTTTCTCGACGGCTACCTCGCGCGACAGGGCGAACAGGTCCTTTCGTCGGTGGGCTGCTATCAGCTCGAAGGCGAAGGTATTCAGCTCTTCGCCGAGGTCCGTGGTGATTTCCTTGCCATCCTGGGGCTGCCGCTGCTGCCCCTCTTAAGCTTCCTTCGCGCGCGGGACGCCGTCGCCTCGTGAGTATCGTGGTTAGCGCCACGACCGTCCTGGCCGGAGTGGTTGGAAACCCGGTGAAGCACTCCCTCAGTCCGATCATCCACAACGCCTGGCTGGCGGCGGCCGGGATCGACGCCGTCTATGTCGCCTTCGCTCCGATGCCCGACCGCTTCGACGTCTTCATCGACGGTCTGCGTGGCGGCGTGGCGCGCGGCGTCAATATCACCGGGCCCTTCAAGCAACGCGCCTTGGCGCTGGCCGACGCGGCCCAGGAGCGGGCGCGGCGGGCTGGCGCGGCCAATCTGCTGGTCTTCGAAGCCAACGGCTCGATCGTCGCCGACAGCACCGACGGCATGGGTCTGCTGGCGGCGTTCGCCTCACAAGCGCCGGGATTTCACGCCGCCTCCGGCCCCGTCGTCATATTCGGCGGCGGCGGTGCGGCGCGGAGCGCGGTGGCGGCCTTCATCGCCGCCGGCGCCCCGGAGATCCGATTGATCAATCGCTCGCGCCCGCACGCGGAGGCTATCGGCGCGGCCTTCGGCGGGTCCGTCAAGGTCCTCGACAGCGATCGGGCAAGCGCGGCGATGGACAGGGCAAACGCCATCGTCAATGCCACTAATCTGGGTCTCGATGGGGGAGAAGGGCCGATCAGCGACTTCCGCGCGGCGCCGGACGCGGCGGTGGTCATGGACATGATCTATCGCCCCCCCAGGACGAGATTCCTGGAACATGCCCGACGGCGCGGATTGGTCACCGTCGATGGCCTGGCAATGCTGATCGGCCAGGCGGCGCCGAGTTTCGAGCGACTGTTCGGCCGCGCGCCGCCAGCCCTGGATGTCCGGACAATCGCCCTCGCGCAACCGGATGCGCCGCCATGATCGTGGTTGGCCTGACCGGATCGATCGGCATGGGCAAGACCACCACGGCGGCGATGTTCGCCGAGGCGGGCGTCCTGGTCTACGACGCGGACGCCGAAGTCCGCCGGCTCTATCAGCCTGGCGGCGCGGCGGTCGGGCCCGTCGAGGCCGCCTTTCCGGGCGTGAGCCATTGCGGCGCCATAGACCGCGATCGGCTGAGCGAGCGCGTTCTGGGCAATCCGACCGAACTGGCGCGATTGAATGCCATCGTCTGGCCGCTGATGGGCTCGGCCCGCGCGGCGTTCTTCGATCGTGCGGAGCGTTCCGGCCATGGGATCGTGGTCCTGGATATTCCCCTGCTTCTCGAGACCGGCGGGGAAAAGGCTGTGGACAAGGTGGTGGTCGTGTCCGCCACCGTGGACGCTCAGCGGGCGCGGGTTCTCGCGCGCGAAGGCATGAGTCCGGCCAAATTCGAGGCGATCCTCGCGGCCCAGATGCCCGACGCGACCAAGCGCGCGAAGGCGGACTTCGTCATCGACACCGGGGGCGGCCTGGATAGGGCGCGGAGCCAGGTCCACGCGATCCTGAACATCTTGCGCGAACCCGCCGAACGGTCCCATTGATCGGTCATGCGCCGCGAGATCGTCCTGGACACCGAGACCACTGGCCTTGACCCGCGAAGCGGTCACCGCGTCATTGAGATCGCCTGCGTGGAACTCGACGATCTTCTGCCCACCGGCCGGCATTTCCACTGCTACATCGATCCCGAGCGAGACATCGATCCGGACGCGCAGCGGGTGCATGGCATCTCCCGGGCCTTTCTCGCCGGCAAGCCACGATTCGCCGACGATGATGTCGCGCCGGCGTTCCTGGAATTTGTCGCCGACTCGGCGCTGATCGCCCACAACGCCGGCTTTGACCGGGGGTTCATCAATCATGAACTCGGCCGGGCGGGACACGGCGCGTTGCCGGACGACCGCTGGATCGATACGCTCGCGCTCGCTCAACAGCGTTTTCCGGGGATGTACAATTCACTCGACGCGCTCTGCAAGCGCTTCAAGGTGTCGCTTGCGGAACGGGGCAAGCACGGCGCCCTGGTCGATGCGGGGTTGCTCGCCTCCGTCTATCTGGAGCTCATGGGGGGCCGGGAGCGTAAGCTCGATCTACACGCCGCGGTGGAGCGAGGCGTGGCCCAGATCGTCGCTCAGGCGCGCCATGGCCCCCGGCCGCGCGCCCTGGAGCCCCGGCTGACCAACGCCGAGATCGCGGCCCACGAGGCATTCCTGAAGGCCGAGCTGGTGACGGACGCCCTTTGGCGGCCCTTCATCATGTCGTCGCCGGGCTGATCAGGCGTTCCCGATGGTCTGGGTTCCGGCCTGCGCCAGCCGCGCGGCGTAGACGCCGGCGAAATCGATCGGCTCGAGCATGAATGGCGGGAAGCCGCCTTCCGCGGAAAGATCCGCGATCATCCGCCGAGCGAACGGGAACAGGTAGCGCGGACATTCGATCATCAATACCGGCTCGAGATCGGCGGCCGCCACGCCGATTATCTGGAAAAGGCCGGCATAGACGAGCTCGATATGGAATACCGTCTCCGCCTCACGCGCCGCCCGGGCGGTGAGCTTGAGTTCCACTTCGTAGAGGGAATCCTCACGCCCCTGCGCGTTCAACTCGACTCCGAGATCGATCTGGGGCTGGGTCGCGGCGCGCAGGGACTCGGGCGCGTGCGGGCTCTCGAACGAGAGGTCGCGAATGTATTGTGCCAGGATGCGGATGCCGGGCTGGTCGGCGCCGCCGGCATTGATCGGGTTGGGCGGAAGGTCGCCCGTTGCCGTATCGGACATGTGGAAGATGGCCCATTTTCGCCGCCCGGTGGGCGGCTGGTGTGGCGGCGAGGCGGCTGGCTATCACGCGGTCCACGGCCACGCAACGCTGGCGACACACTGGCGGCTGACGCGGGCGCGAGAGGCGCCTATATTGGAGCAGGTCGTCTATGCCGCAACCCCGGGTGTCGTCTTGCAGGTTCTGGAACTCATCATTCTCGCCGCCCTGGCGGCTGTCGTGCTCTTCCAGCTCTACGCCGTGCTCGGCCGACGGGTCGGTCGTGGACCCGCCGATCTCCCCCGCCTGCCCGCGACGGCTGCGCCCGCCGACACCGCCCGCGTCCAGCCGGCGCCGGGCGACACCGAGGCGCCGCTCGCCGGCCTGGCGGCTCTGCGGGCGCGCGACCCGAATTTCGATGTCGGCCAGTTCCTGCAAGGGGCGCGGCAGGCCTATCAAATGATCGTCAAGGCCTTCGCGGCGGGAGATCGCGGCGCGCTCAAGCCATTGTTGTCGGCGGACGTGATGGCCGGCTTCGAAACCGCCATGGCCGAGCGCGAGGCCCAGGGGCGCACCGAAAGCGTCGATTTCCTGCAATCGCCGCGAGCCGACTTCGAGGGTGTCGATCTGCTGGGCGATCTGGCCAAGGCTTCGGTTCGCTTTTTGGCCGAATTCCGAAGCCGCTCCAAGGGACCCGAAGGCGAGGCCGTGGACGACCGCCGGACGGCAGAGGTCTGGACCTTCGAGCGCAATCTCAAGACCCGAAATCCGAACTGGACGCTGATTCACGTCGATGCCGCCGAAGCCTAGTGGCTCGGCGCGGCCTCGCCGCGGCGCTGGGCGCGTTGATGGTGGTGGGGTGTGGAGGACCCCGCCTGTCCCCCCGAGCGGCGCTCTCGCCAGGACCTGCGCCCCTGGCCGACAGCGTCGGCGGCAACCCGGCCCGGCTCTTTCCCCGACGCCCGGATTCCTTCCGGTCCCTCGATGGCTGGGAGCGGGAGGACCACGTCGCCGCGTTCAGCGCCTACCGGGCCGGATGCGGCGCCGCGCGTGATGCCGGCGCGCGCTTCGTCTGCGGCGTGGCGCGGCGATCGGGGACGTTGTCGGAAGGGGAGGCGCGAGCCTTCTTCGAACGCTTCTTCCGCCCTGAGGTGACTGGACCTAGCGGTCTGCTCACGGCCTATTTCACGCCGGTCTATCCGGCGAGCGACGTCCGGCGGGGAGACTTTACCTCGCCGGTTCGACCGCGTCCGGCGGACTTGCCATCCACCGGCCTGACGGCGACGGCGATCGCGCCTTATGCGAACCGCGCATCGATCGAGGCGCGCGCGGCCCCGGACGCCCTCGCCTGGATGAAGCCCGAGGACCTCTTCATCCTCCAGATTCAGGGTTCGGGGATACTGGTGTTTCCGTCTGGCGCGCGGGCCAAGGCGATATTCGATGGCGACAACGGCGCCCCGTTCCGGGGAATCGCGGCGCCCATGCGCGAGATGGGTCTCCTGCCGGACCGGGAGACTTCCGGGGAGGCCATCGGGAGCTGGCTCGCCGACCATCGCGGACCCATGGCCGAGGCGATCATGCGGCTCGATCCGCGCTACGTGTTTTTTCGACTGGCGGCCGACAACGGCGCGCCCCCCGACGGCGCTTCGGGCGTGAGGCTCATTCCCGGCCGCTCGGTGGCTGTCGATCCCGCGCGCCACGCTGCCGGAGAACTCCTGTGGATCGACGCCAGCGCGCCTGCCCTGACCGGCGCCTTTCCCGCCTACCGACGGCTGGCGGTGGCTCTTGACATCGGGGGGGCGATAAAGGGGGAGTCTCGCGCCGATCTCTACCTTGGCGAAGGGCCGTCGGCGGGACGCGAAGCGGGCCGGGTCCGCCATGTGCTCAAGCTCTACCGTCTCCAACCCGTCGCGCCACCCGTTCCATGAGACGCGCCGATGACCACGACGGCGCGCGGCTTTGGGCGGTGGTGACCCGCACCATCCGGCCATTTCCGGGCAGATCGCCAGCGCCGCCGCCTACGGCTTCGCTCGGCGGATCGCTCGCCGCGCCGGCGAAGCCGCTCGTTCGCGGATCGTCCGGTCCGGCGCGGAAGGAAGCTTCGGGACCGGTTCCCGCGATCGAACCCGGCCGCAGGCGCAAACTGGAGAAGGCCGCCGACCCGGCGAGCCGCCTCGATCTGCATGGGCAAAATCACGACGGCGCTCGTGACCTGCTGACGCGGTTCATTCTACTCCGCCACGCCGAGGGACGCCGATCGGTCCTGGTCATCACCGGCCGAGGCGCGCTTGGACAGGGAGTCCTGCGCCGCTACCTGCCGGAATGGCTGGCCCAACCGCCGTTGCGAGGGGTGGTGGCCGGCGTTTCCGAGGCCCACCGTCGGCATGGTGGCGAAGGCGCGTTCTACGTGGCTCTCAAGCGACTCTCTCGCGGCTAACGCGGCCGATTGGCCTTCTCCTCGATCCCCGGGCGTCCCTCGCGCGACTCCAATGCGCCGGCGACGTCGTCCAGGGTGACGCCCGCGCCGGCGAGCACCGCGAGCCAATGGTAGATCAAGTCCGCGCTCTCGGCGGCCAAGCCTTTCTTGTCGCCCTGAATGGCGGCCAGCGAGGCTTCCAGCGCCTCCTCGGCCAGCTTCTTCGCCGCCAGCACCGGGTCGGCGGTCAGCCGGGCCGACCACGAGGTGCTGGGATCACTCCCACGGCGGGATTCGATGACCCTGGTCAGCCGCTCGACGACATCGCTGAAACGACTCATTTGACCTCGCTCAAAGCCGCACGGCTATTCCGGCCCGCGCCATCGCGGTCTTGGCGTCGCCGATGCTCAACTCGCCGAAGTGGAACAGCGAGGCGGCCAGGACGGCGTCGGCCCCGCCGAGCTTCACGGCGTCGATGAGATCCCCGGCGCAGCCCGCGCCGCCGCTGGCGATGACCGGCACGCCGACCGAGTCGGTGACCGCCTTCAGCAGAGCAAGATCATAGCCGCTCCGGGCGCCGTCGCGGTCCATGGAGGTCAGCAGGATTTCGCCCGCGCCCATCTCTACGGCCTTGCGGGCGTAAGCTTCTACACCGAGGCCCGTCGCCGCGCGGCCACCATAGGTGAAGACCTGCCAGCCGCCGCGGCCATCGCTCTTGGCGTCGATGGCCACCACCACCGCCTGCGAACCGAAGGCGTCGGCGCAGGCTGAAACCAGCGCCGGGCTTTCCACCGCGGCGGTGTTGATGGCGATCTTGTCCGCCCCCGCGCGCAACAGCCGCCGGGCGTCGTCCACGGCGCGAATCCCGCCCCCGACCGACAGCGGCATGAAGCAGACCTCGGCGGTCCTGGCGACCACGTCCAAAATCGCGGCCCTCCCCTCTTGGCTGGCGGTGATGTCCAGGAACATCAGTTCATCGGCCCCCCCAGCGTCGTAGGCGCGCGCCTGCTCGACGGGATCGCCGGCATCGATCAGATCGAGAAATCGAACGCCCTTGACCACCCGCCCATCCGCCACGTCGAGGCAGGGAATGACGCGCACCTTCAGCACGGGGCGTCGGCCGCTTCGAGGGCCTCACTTGGCGTGATCGCACCGGCATAGAGGGCGCGGCCCAGCACCGCGCCGGCGACAGGTGTCCCGTGGCGAGCCTTCAGCTCACGTATGTCGGCCACCGAGGCGAGGCCGCCGGCGGCGATCACCGGGATGCAGAGCGCGTCGGCCAGGGCGCCGAAGGCCTCCACATTGAAGCCCACTTGAGCGCCATCGCGATCGATGTCGGTGATGATCAGCGTCTCGACCCCGGCATCTTCGTACCGCTGGGCCACGGTCACGGCGTCCAGGCCGGAGTCCTCCGTCCAGCCCTGGACTGCTACCCGCCCGCGGCGGATATCGACGCTCACCGCGACCCGCCCTGGCCATCGCCGGGCGGCGGCCTTGACGAGTCCCGGATTCCGCACGGCCGCGGTCCCCAGGATCACGCGCGCCACGCCCGCTTCGAGCCAGTCGCCCACGTCCGCTTCCGAGCGAATGCCTCCGCCCAGTTGGACCGGGATGGACACGGCGGCGAGAATGGCGGCGACGGCCGAGCTATTCACCGCCCGGCCCTCGACCGAGCCGTTGAGATCGACCACATGCAGCCAGCGGAAACCGGCGGCGGCCCAGGTCTTGGCCTGGTTCGCCGGTTGGGTGTTGAAGACGGTGGCGGTCGCCAGGTCGCCATGCAGCACCCTCACGCACTGGCCATCCTTCAGGTCGATGGCCGGGTAGAGAATCAAGGCCGCCACTCCAGAAAGTTGCGCAGCAGAACCTGGCCCGGGGCCTGTGACTTCTCCGGGTGAAATTGCACCCCCGCGATGTTGTCGCGAACGACGGCGGCGATGATGGGGCCGCCATGATCGGTCCAGGCGGCCACGTCTCCGGGATCCGCGGCGTCGAAGGCGAAGGAGTGGGTGAAATACATGTGGCTTCCGGCCGTCAGGTTGGTGAAGAGGGGCGCGGTCAATTGACCGTCCAGGGTGTTCCAGCCCATGTGGGGAACCTTGCGGAGAGGGTCGCTGGACGCGAGGCGGCGGACATCGCCGGGAATCCAATCCAAGCCAGGCGTCTCGATGAACTCCAGGCCCCGCGTCGCCAGGAGCTGCATCCCCACGCACACGCCCAAAAAGGGCGCTGCCCGGCGTTTCACGCAGTCCGACATGGCCTCCACCAGCCCGGGTATGGCGTACAGCGCCGATCGACACGCGGCGAAGGCGCCGACACCCGGAAGCACGATCGCGTCGGCGACGGCGACCTCCTCGGGATTGCTGGTCGTTCGAATCGCCACGGCCGAGGAAATTTCGGCCGCCGCCTTCCAGAGGGCTTTCTCGGCTGAGCGGAGGTTGCCTGATCCGTAGTCGATCAGAACAACGGTCCGCACGCCGCTCAGAGCACACCTTTCGTCGATGGCGCCTGGCCGAACGTGGTGGGGTCGGGCTCCGCGGCGGCGCGGAGGGCGCGGGCGAGCGCTTTGAAGCCGCTCTCGGCGATATGATGCGAATTCTCGCCGTAGAGCGTCTCGAGATGAACGCACGCGCCCGCGTGCATGGCGAAGGCGTGGTGGAATTCCTTGAACAGTTCGGTATCCATCTCGCCGATCGTCGCGCGGGCGAACTTCACGCGCCAGATCAGGTACGGCCGATTGGAGAGATCCACCGCGCAGCGGGTCAGGGTCTCGTCCATGGGGATATAGGCGTGGCCAAAACGGCGAATGCCCTTGAAGCCCTCGAGCGCCTGATTGAAGGCTTGGCCGAGCACGATGCCGGTGTCCTCCACCGTATGATGCATGTCGATGTGCAGGTCGCCCTTGGTCTCGACATCGAGGTCGAAGCCGCCATGGCGAGCGAAGCTGTCGAGCATGTGATCGAAGAAGCCAACGCCGGTGTCGATCCGCGACACACCCGTCCCGTCGATCGCCAGACGCGCCCGGATCCGCGTCTCCTTGGTCTCGCGCTTGACATCGGCGGTTCTGGACATCTGACGTTCTAGAGCCTCTTTTGGACGGCGAGTTCGCGCAGTGACACCGCCGGTCGCGGTCCGTAGTGAGAAATGACCTCGGCGGCCGCCAGGGATCCCAAGGCCCCGCAGGCCTCGATCGGCCGGCCGGCGGCCAATCCGTGGAGAAAGCCGGCCGCGTATTGATCGCCGGCGCCGGTCGTATCGACGACCTTTGGCGCTGGTACGCAAGGGATCATCGATCTCCCTTCGGCGGTCAGGATCACCGAGCCGCGTTCGCCGCGTGTCACCGCCGCGATCCTGGAACGGCCCGCGAGCGCCGCCATCGCCGCTTCGAAGTCGGAGGTTTCGAAAAGAGCGGTGATCTCCGCTTCGTTGGCGAAGAGGATATCGACCTGACCGCCGATGAAACCAAGCAGCGCCTCGCGATGGCGTTCGACGACGAAGGAGTCCGAAAGGGTCAGAGCGATCGAGCGGCCCGCGCCCCTCGCCAGCCCGGCGGCCTTGGCGAAGGCGTGCCGGGCCTCGGGCGGGTCGAAGAGGTAGCCCTCCAAGTAAACAATCTCGGCATTCTCGATGACCTCGGGGTTGACGTCGGCAGGGCCGAATTCGACCGACGCTCCCAGAAACGTGCACATCGTGCGTTCGCCATCGGGCGTCACATTGATCAGACATCGACCGGTGGCCGGACCCCCCGCCAACGGCGCGCCCTCGAACTCGACGCCGACCGCGCTCATGTCGTGGACGAAGACTTCGCCCAGCTGATCGGCGGCGACCTTGCCGAGAAAGGCCGTCCGGCCGCCGAAGCTCGCGAGCCCCGCGACAGTGTTTCCCGCCGACCCTCCGGACGTCTCGATTCCCGGCGCCATCCTCTCGTAGAGCGTCCGGGCCCGCCCCTCGTCGATCAGGGTCATCGACCCTCTCACCAGGTTCTCGCCCGCGACGAATTCCTCGCTGGCCGGCGCGATGACATCGACGATGGCGTTGCCGATGGCGGCGACGTCGTAGCGCGCGGTCATGAAACGATTCCGGTGGGAGGGACCGGCGAATTACCCCAACGAGGCGGCGCTGGCGACCCCAACCCGCGCCGTCAGGGCCTCAGGCTCCGAGAAAGAGTTCACGGGAAGGGCAGAGATCGGCCACCAGGCACCCGGCGCACTTCGGCTTGCGGGCCACGCAGACATAGCGGCCATGGAGGATGAGCCAATGATGCGCGCGGGATCGGCGCGGTTCGGGAACGACGCGCATCAGGTCCGCCTCGACCTGCTCGGGCGTCTTGCCGTCGGATAGTTTCAGTCTGTGGGCCACCCGGAAGACATGGGTGTCGACCGCGATGGCCGCCTCGACGCCCAGCTCGTTGAGGACGACGCTGGCGGTCTTTCGGCCGACCCCGGGCAGCGTCATGAGGGCTTCGCGGATCAAGGGGACTTCGCCGTCATACGATTCGACGAGGATCCTGGAGAGAGCGACGACATTGCGGGCCTTGGTTCGGAACAACCCGATCGAGGCGATGAACGGCGTCAACCCTTCCTCGCCCAGGGCCACGATCTCCGCAGGCGTCGCGGCCGCCGCGAAAAGAGGGGCCGTCGCCTTGTTGACCGATACATCCGTGGCTTGAGCCGAAAGCGCGACGGCGACGAGAAGGGTAAACGGGGATGTGTAGTGAAGCTCCGTGCGTGGTTCCGCGACGGCGCCGGCGAAGCGGTCGAAGATCTCGCTGATGCGCCTGCGTTCTTGAGGCGACGGCCGGGTGTTCATCGCGGCCCAGCATGGCTGGGATCGCCGGTGTCGCCAAGAGCGCCCGTGAACCTTATGATCGTCGGCGAGATGGACGGTCCCCTCTACATGGATGCGGTGATCACGCCGCATCGTTCGCTCTCCCGGCGCGGCTTCATCGTGCTGATCAGCGTTCTGACGTTCATCAATGTCGCCACGGCGGCGACCTTCGTCGCCCTGGGCGCCGCGCCCATTCCGATCTTTTTCGGCCTGGATCTCGCCGCCGTGGTGGTGGCCCTGTTTGCCAGCCGGCGCGCGGGCGAGGCGAGGGAGCGGGTTCAGGTCACCGCCGCCGAGGTGCGGGTGATCCTGGAGACCCGCCACGGCGTGGAGAGGGTGTGGACCTCGCCGACGGCCTTCACCCGCGTCACCCTGGTTGCTGAAGCCGACGACGGCGACGATCTGCTTCTGGGCCTCTCGGATCGGGAATTCGCGGTGGCCCGCGCCCTTCGCCGCGGCGAGCGTCTCGATTTCGCCCTGGCCCTGGATCGGGCCATACTGAACGCCCGGACGGATGGGCGCGCCGGGTGAGACCGGTTCAGAGTATGAACCGCGACAGATCAGCGTTCTTGGCCAGTTCCCCCACACGGGCATCGACGTAGGCTGCGTCGATCGAGACGGTCTCGCCGCTGCGGTCGCCGGCGGCGAAGCTGATCTCTTCGACGACCTTCTCCAGCACCGTCTGGAGACGTCGGGCGCCGATGTTTTCCAGCGCGCCGTTCACGGCTTCGGCCGCGTCGGCGAGGGCGTCGATGGCGTCTTCGCTGAAGGTGAGGGTGACGCCCTCGGTGGCGAGCAATGCCTGGTGCTGGCGTATCAGGTTCGCCTCCGGCTCGGTGAGGATGCGCCGCAGATCGTCGCGGGTGAGCGCCTTGAGTTCGACCCGTATCGGCAGGCGGCCCTGGAGTTCGGGAAGAAGATCCGACGGCTTGGCGACATGGAAAGCGCCCGAGGCGATGAATAGGACATGGTCGGTCTTCACCGGTCCGTGCTTGGTGGAAACCGTGGTCCCCTCGATGAGCGGCAACAGATCCCGCTGGACCCCTTCGCGCGAAATATCGGCGCCCGCCCGATCGCTCCGCGAGGCGACCTTGTCGATCTCGTCGATGAATACGATGCCCGCGTTTTCGGCGAGGTCCAGGGCTTCCTGGGTGAGCGATTCCTGGTCGAGCAGCTTGTCGCCCTCTTCGGCGATCAGCGGTGTCCAGGCGCTCTTGACGGTCGTCTTGTGGGTCTTGCTACGACCCCCGAAGGCCTTGCCCATGATTTCGGAGAGGTTGAGCACGCCCATGGAGGCGCCGGGCTGGCCGGGGATGTCGAAGCCCTGCAGGGGCGAGCCGTTGTCCGCCAGGGTCAATTCGACTTCCTTGTCGTCCAATTCACCCGCCCGCAGCTTGGCGCGAAAGGATTCCCGCGTCGCCGGACCCGCGCCTGGTCCGACCAGGGCGTCGAGCAGCCGCTCCTCGGCGGCGCGTTCCGATTTGCCTCGAATCTCCGATCGCCGCGCGTCGCGCACCATGGCCAGGGCGATCTCGACCAGGTCGCGGACGATCTGATCGACGTCGCGACCGACGTAGCCCACCTCGGTGAACTTGGTGGCTTCGACCTTCAGAAACGGCGCCTGGGCGAGCTTGGCCAGTCGGCGGGCGATCTCGGTCTTGCCGACCCCTGTTGGTCCGATCATCAGGATGTTCTTCGGCGTAACCTCATCGACGAGATCGGCCGGGAGGCGCCGCCGACGCCAGCGGTTGCGCAGCGCCACCGCCACCGCGCGCTTGGCCTCGTCATGGCCAACCACGAAACGGTCCAGCTCCGAGACGATCTCGCGGGGGGAGAATTCGGTCATCTCCTAGACCGTCTCCACGATCAACTCGCCGTTGGTGTAGACGCAGATATCGGCCGCGATCGCCATCGCCCGCCGGGCGACCTGCTCGGCGGTCAGGTCGAAGTCGATCAGGGCGCGGGCAGCGGCCAGGGCGAATTGTCCCCCCGAGCCGATGGCGGCCACGCCATGCTCGGGTTCGAGTACGTCGCCGGCCCCCGATAGCGTGAAGATCGCGCCGGCGTCGGCGGCGATCAGCATCGCCTCCAGACGCCGAAGGTAACGATCGGTCCTCCAGTCCTTGGCGAGGTCCACGCACGCGCGCGCCAGCTGTTCGGGGTATTGCTCGAGCTTCGCTTCCAGGCGCTCGATCAGAGTGAAAGCATCGGCCGTCGCGCCCGCGAAGCCGGCCACCACGCGTCCGCCCGCCAGCCGCCGGACCTTCCGGGCGTTGCCCTTGACAATGGTCTGGCCCATGGAGACTTGGCCATCGCCGGCGATCACGGTCGCTCCGGCCTTGCGCACGGCGAGAATGGTGGTGCCATGCCAGTCTGGAAAGGAGCGCGCCGCCATTGCCGAGGATGTGGCGGCGCGCGCGACCCGGGTCAAGCGGGGTGATCTTCTCCGGTGACGAGGTCGAGCGCTACGCGCGCCATCTGGTCCTGCGCGAAATCGGCGGCGCGGGGCAGCAGGCGCTCAAGCGCTCCAGAGCGCTGATCGTGGGCGCGGGCGGCCTGGGCGCCCCGGCGGCGCTCTATCTGGCCGCGGCGGGCGTGGGAACGCTGGGGCTGGTCGATCCGGACACCGTCGCGCTCTCCAACCTGCAGCGGCAGGTGCTTTTCGGGGTGGCCGATATCGACGCGCCCAAGGTCCGCGTCGCGGCCCGACGTCTGGTCGAAATCAACCCTCATGTCGTCGTAGAGCCGATCCAGGTCAGGCTGACATCCGGCAACGCCGACGGCTTGATCGCCGGGTGGGACCTGGTTCTCGACGGAACCGACGACTTCGCCACGCGCTTCCAAGTCAACGCCGCCTGCGTCTCTCACGGTGTCACCCTGGTAAGCGGCGCCATCGGCCGCTGGACGGGGCAGGTCGGAGTATTCGCAGGACGGCCCTGCTATCGATGCCTTGTTCCCGAAGCGCCGCCCGACACCGAGACTTGTGCGGCCGTGGGAGTCGTTGGCGCCCTTGCCGGCGTCGTCGGTTCGATGATGGCCCTGGAAGCGGTGAAGGTGCTGGCGACGGCGGGAATGCCGCTCGTCGGCCGGCTGCTGATCTACGACGCCCTGGTCGGGGAGACGCGCTCGGTGACCCTGAGGCCCGACCCCGAGTGCGCCGTTTGTGGTGGCGCTAAATCACACCTATGATCGGGGCGAGTTGGGGGGAAGAACATGAACAGCGCCGCGGCATCTGGAACGTGTGCCGTCTTTGTTCTCACCGCGCTCGGCTTTCAGGCGCGGGCCGCCCCTCCGGTGGCGGATTTCGGCCAGTTGCCGGCGGTCGAAAACGTCGAGTTGTCACCATCCGGAGACAGGATCGCCTACATCGCGGTCGAAGGCGCCGAGCGCAAGCTGGTGGTCAAGCAAGCCGGTGGACCTCAGTTGTTCGCGATCGGAACCGGTGTCACTAAGCCTCGCGCCATCGACTGGCTGAACAACGACACCCTTGTAATCGAAACCAGCAACACGGTCATGCTTAATGCTGCGGCGTCGGTGTCGCAGCATGAATTCTTCCAATCGACGATCATCGACGTCAAGACGTCTAAAGTCGTGCGCGTATTCGGCGGCCAGGCGTTGATCCTCCATGCGACGTTCGGATACTTCGGGCATGCCGTCGAGCACGGCCATACGTGGGCCTATTTCGGTGGTCTGACGCTGACCGGAAGTGGAGAGGGCACCGTCGATTTCGACCACAACGCTGGCAGCGCCACCCATTCACACACCGATCTCTACAAGGTCGATGTGGACACAGGGCACAGCGAAATGGTCTCCGGCGGGACCGAGCGCCTCGGCACCCAGTGGGTCGTGGATGCGGCTGGCGTGATCGCCGCGACGGCCCAGTACGATCAGAGCAATGGCCGTTGGCGCCTCCGGGCCGGCGGTCCTGGCGGCGGCTTGGTTACCGAGGCGGATGATCCGGCCGGCGACATCGGCCTGGAGGGCCAGGGACGGACCCCCGGCTCGGTGGTCGTCAATCGACCCGGGGGTAGGAACGGTGACTTCTCGCTGATCGAATATAGGGGCCGCGTAGGAGACCCCGGCGCGCCGCTATTCGGAGACGCGGATATTGCCGTCGAGTTGAGGGATCCGACCACCGGCCTCCTGATCGGCGGGGTGACCAATTCCGACGAACCCCAAACGATCCTGTTCGACGCGGCCCTGCAAGCAAAGTTCGACAAGGCGGCGCGGGCGTTCAAAGGAGAGAAGGTCGCTCTCGTCTCGGCAACCGCCGATCTGGACCGCATGATCGTCAAGACCGAGGGACCCGGCGACTCCGGAACCTACTTTCTGATCGACATCCCCGCGCGCAGGGCCGAGGCGGTGGCCTGGGCCTATCCGACCATCCTTCAGGACGCGGTCGGCCCCATCGGGGTGGTTGCCTACAAGGCCGCCGACGGCCTCGAAATGCAGGGCGTACTCACCCTGCCGCCCGGCCGCGAAGCAAAGCGCCTGCCCCTGGTCGTCATGCCTCATGGCGGCCCGGAGGCGCGTGACTATGTCCGGTTCGACTGGTGGGCGCAGGCGTTCGCCTCGCGTGGCTATGCCGTCTTCCAGCCGAACTTCCGAGGCTCGAACGGCTTTGGCAAAGCGTTCCGGGACGCCGGCTTCGGCGAATGGGGCCGAAAGATGCAGACCGACGTGTCGGACGGAGTGGTGGAACTGGCGCGGCAAGGCGTCATCGACCCCAAGCGGGTCTGCATCGTGGGCGCCAGTTACGGCGGCTATGTGGCGCTGGCGGGCGTGACCGTGCAGCAGGGCCTCTACCGGTGCGCCGTCTCGGTAGGCGGAATTTCCGACCCCGCTTCGATGCTGATCTGGGAATCGGAGAATGCCGGCCAGCGCAGCGCCACGATGCGTTACTGGCATCGCTACATGGGCGCGGCCAAAAGCGTCGATGCGACCCTGAACGCTATTTCACCGCGCGGATTGGTCGATCGGACCGACGCACCGGTTCTGCTCGTCTTCGGTAAGGACGACACCGTGGTCCCCAATCAGCAGAGTACGAGCTTCGCCGACGCTCTCCGCCACGCCGGCAAGGCGGTTGAGGTTCTCCAGTTACCCGGCGAAGATCACTGGCTCTCCAATGGCGCCACCCGCGTCCAGATGCTCGAAGCCTCGGTGGCCTTCGTCGAGAAGAACAATCCGCGGGACGCGACCACGAAGTAGCCCGGCGGCCCTAGAGCATGGACGGAATGATCCGGTCCGGGGGCTTGTGACCGTCCATCCAGGTGCGGATGTTGACGATCACCTTTTCGCCCATGTCGATCCTTCCTTCGATGGTGGCCGAACTCATGTGAGGCAGCAGCACGACGTTGGGCAGTTTCAGGAGCTTGGGGTTCACCGCCGGTTCGTGCTCATAGACGTCGAGCCCGGCGCCGGCGAGTTCGCCGCGCTGCAGCATGCCGGCCAGGGCCGCCTCGTCGATGATTTCGCCACGGGCGGTGTTGATGACCAAGGCCTGCGGTCGCAGCAACTTCAGCCGCCTGGCGGACAGGAGATGGTAGGTGGCGGGGGTATGTGGGCAGTTCACCGACACGACGTCCATCCGCGCCAGCATCTGGTCGAGGCTCTCCCAGTACGTGGCTTCGAGGGCTTCGGCGACCCGCGGACTGACCGGTTTGCGGTTGTGATAGTGAATGGCCAGACCGAACGCGCGGGCGCGCCTGGCCAGAGCCTGGCCAATGCGGCCCATGCCGACGATCCCCAGGCGCTTTCCCCACAGTCGCCGCCCGAGCATCCAGGTGGGCGACCAGCCGTGAAATTCGCCAGCCTGGACGATGTTGGCCCCCTCGACCACCCGGCGTGCCGCGGCCAGGATGAGTCCCATGGTGAGGTCCGCGGTGTCTTCAGTGAGAACACCGGGCGTGTTGGTGACTAGGATGCCGCGCGCATGGGCGGCGACGACGTCGATGTGGTCGATGCCGACGCCGAAATTGGCGATCAATCTGAATTGAGGTCCCGCCGCGGCGATGACATTCGCGTCGAGGCGGTCGGTGATGGTGGGCGCGAGGACATCGGCGCGCTGCACGGCGGCACGAAGGGCGGCGGCGTCCATCGGCGTATCATCGAGATTGAGTTCGGTGTCGAAGAGTTCGCACATCCGCGTCTCCACCGGGTCGGGAAGTTTGCGGGTGACGACGATTTTTGGCTTGCGGGCGGCCATGAGTTGGAGTCTGAAACCTCGGAGCCTGGACGCCGGATCGGCGCCGCACGCCTAACAGAGCGGCTTTTGCCGGCCAAGCAAGCAGGATGTTTTCCAGGCGCGCTGACGGAGGGGGGCGAAATGACCGCCAAGGCGGCGATGATGGCAGGCGTGGCGCTGGCCCTGGCCGGCTGTGGGGACCGCGGCGGCGAGGATCGCGCCTGCCCGCCGTCGGGGCGGTCGATGTTGTCCGGTTTCTGTGTGCCCCGCTGGGTCAGCCTCAAGCGGGGCGAGGTCTATGGCAGAAAGGGGCCGGGAAAGGACTATCCGGCGCTGTGGATCTATCGGGTTCAGGGCCTCCCCGTGCAGGTCGTCGCCGAAACCACCGACTGGCGCCGCATCTGCGACCCGGACGGCGGCGCGACTTGGGTTCATCGCTCGATGATCGACGGCCGCCGCATGGTGATGGCGGTCGGCGGCGCGCCAATTCCGCTACGCCGGGGACCCGCCGTCAACGCGGCGGCGAACAGACTCTTGAACGGTCGCGCGCTCGCCCTGCTCGGCCGATGCCAGGGCGCCTGGTGCAAGGTCAAGGTCGGCGGTGTGTCGGGTTGGGTCGCCGCGAACCAGGTCTGGGGGACGGCCGGTCCTCCGCAATGTCGTTGAGCGGACGAACGGTCACGTGCTAACGCGGGCCATGAACCGCGCTGCTCGGACCAGTTACGAACGTGAAGACCTTTTGGCTTGCGCCAGGGGGGAAACCTTCGGGTCCGGCAACGCCCAGCTCCCCTACCCGCCGATGCTGATGTTCGACCGCATCACCGAGATCGAGGCGGACGGAGGTCCGCATGGCAAGGGCCGCGTGGTCGCCGAACTCGATATCCGCCGGGATCTGTGGTTCTTCGACTGCCACTTCATCGGCGATGCGGTGATGCCCGGTTGTCTCGGCCTGGACGCCATGTGGCAGTTGGTCGGCTTTTTCCTGGGTTGGTCCGGCGCCCCCGGTCGCGGGCGCGCGCTGGGCGTCGGCGAGGTGAAATTCGCCGGCCAGGTGACCCCCAGGATCAAGAAGGTCGTCTATCGCATCAATCTCAAACGCGTGATCCTGCGGCGTTTGGTCATGGGGGTGGCGGACGGGGTTCTCGAAGCCGACGGCGCCCCTATCTATGAAGCGCGCGATCTGCGGGTCGGCCTGTTCAGCGCCGAAAGCCTGACCTGAACGAGGGGGAGAATGAGGTCTCTCTGATGCGCCGTGTCGTCGTTACCGGACTTGGCGTGGTGTCTCCGATCGGCTCCAACGCCGACGAGGTCGCCGCCTCCCTGCGTGGCGGTCGCTCGGGTGTTATCGCCGCGCCGCAATACGCTGAGCTGGGCTTTCGCTGTCAGGTGCATGCCGCGCCGCGCATCCAGTGGGAGGACATGGTCGATCGCCGCGCCGCCCGGTTCCTGGCCGCCGGAACCGCCTATGCGCACATCGCCATGGAGCAGGCCATCGCCGATGCCGGCCTGGAGCCCGCCGAGGTTTCACATGAGCGGACCGGGCTGATCGTCGGAGCGGGCGGCCCATCGACCAGGTCCATCGTCGAAGCGGCGGACATTGCCAGAGCCAAGGGCGTCAAGCGCATCGGACCCTTCGCGGTCCCCAAGGCGATGTGCTCCGGACCTTCGGCGACCCTGGCTACCTGGTTCAGGATTCGTGGCCTCAACTATTCGATCTCGTCCGCCTGCGCGACATCGACCCATTGCATCGGAGCGGGCTTCGAACAGATCAGGATGGGCAATCAGGATCTGGTGTTCGCCGGCGGCTGCGAAGAACTCGACTGGACCCTTTCGTCTCTGTTCGACGCCATGGGCGCGATGTCTTCGGGATTCAACGACACGCCTGCGCGAGCCAGCCGTCCATACGATCTCGATCGCGACGGTTTCGTGATCGCCGGCGGTGCCGGCATGGTGGTTTTGGAAGATCTCGAACGGGCTCGGGCGCGGGGGGCGAGGATCTGGGGCGAGATCGTCGGCTACGGGGCCAATTCGGATGGGCATGACATGGTCGCGCCTTCCGGCGAGGGCGCCGCGCGCTGCATGAAGCTGGCGCTCCGCGGGGCCGGCGACCGCAGGATCGACTACCTCAATCCTCACGGCACCGGGACGCCGGTCGGAGATCTGAAGGAGATGGCCGCGGTTAGAGGTGTGTTTGGCGATGGTTTGCCGCTGATTTCCTCCACGAAAGCCCTTACCGGTC
Source organism: Caulobacteraceae bacterium (assembly GCA_035648435.1). Classification (GTDB taxonomy): domain Bacteria; phylum Pseudomonadota; class Alphaproteobacteria; order Caulobacterales; family Caulobacteraceae; genus Acaudatibacter. Next base: position 12,101 of record DASRLN010000172.1, on the reverse strand, counting down.
ACAGTCTGGGGGCGGCAGGCGCGCAAGAGGCCATCTATTGCCTGCTGATGATGCGCGACGGCTTCGTGGCCGAAAGCGCCAACATCGACAATCTCGATCCGGCCTTCGCGGATCTGCCCATTGCCCGGGCGCGGATCGACCGGTCCCTCGATACCGTGATGTCGAACGGCTTCGGGTTCGGCGGGACCAATGGGGCGCTGGTGATCAGTCGCCTCTGACCGCCTTTCGCCGGCGCCGATGCGCTGATAGCTAGGGCGTCTCATCGCTCGGAGAGGCGCCGATGGCGGACTTCCAACTTCCGGCGGGCCAGCTGATGACCGGCAAAAAGGGCTTGGTCATGGGCGTGGCCAATCACAACTCGATCGCGTGGGGGATCGCGGCGCAGATCGCCGCCCAGGGGGGTGAGGTGGCGCTCGGCTTCATGGCGGCCAATGAAAAACGGGTCCGGCCGCTGGGCGAGAGCATCGGGGCGCGGATCTTCGCGCCGTTCGATGCGGCCAGCGACGACTCCATGGCCGCCGCCTTCGCAATCGTCGAGGAAGCTTACGGAACTATCGACTTTCTGGTCCACGCCATCGCCTATGCCGATCGCAGCCAGATCAGCGGTTCCTTCGTCGAGGGGGCGACTCGCGAGGCATTCGCCCAGGCATTGGACATTTCCGCCTACAGTTTCGTCGATGCGGCGAGGCGCGCCTCCCGTCTGATGCCCAATGGTGGCTCGATGATCACCCTGACCTACCTAGGCTCCGAACGCGCTATACCCAATTACAACACCATGGGCGTGGCCAAGGCGGCGCTGGAGGCGGCCATGCGCTACGTGGCGCGCGACCTTGGCCCCAGGGGCATCCGGGTGAACGCCATTTCCGCCGGCGCCATGCGCACACTCTCCCTGGCGGGCATCGCCGGAGGGCGCGCCATGCTGGCCCAGGGGCGGACGCTCAGCGCCCTGAAGGAAGACACCTCCATGGAGGGGGTGGCCGGCTGCGCCCTGTGGTTGCTTTCCGATCTCGGCCGCTCGACGACGGGCGAGGTCGTCCACGTGGACGCTGGATTCCACATGATGGGCCTGCCTAGCGGCGAAGAGGGAAGTCCAGCCCCCGGATGACCGGCGACGCGGATGTGATTGTGGTGGGGGCCGGCATGGCGGGCGCCACGCTGGCCCTGTCGCTCTCGGGCGCGGGCCTTCGGGTGGCGCTCGTCGATCCGATGCCGTTCGAGGTGCAGACGGCGCCGACCTTCGACGGCCGCGCCAGCGCCGTTTCCTTTGCCGCCTTTCGTCAATGGCGCGCGATCGGCGCGGCCTCGTGCATCGCACCGCATGCCCAGAGGATCGAGCAGATTCTGGTTACGGACGGCCGATCGCCCGGCGCCGCCGCGCCGCCGCCGGGACCGGCGTGGCTGCGTTTCGACGCCTCCGAAATCACCGACGCCACCCAGGGTGAACCGCTGGGATACCTGATTGAAAACCGCCATATCCGAGCCGGGTTGGCCCACGCGGTGGCGCACGCCGAAGTCGAAGTTCTGGCCCCGAACGCGGTCGTGTCGCTGGAGACCGGAACCGCCGTGACCCGGGTGACGCTCGGCGACGGGCGGGTTCTGACCGCCCCTCTGGTGGTCGGCGCGGATGGCAGGGCTTCGCTGGTTCGCCGCCAGTCCAACATCGGCGTCCTGGGCTGGGGTTACGGCCAGTCGGGCGTGGTGGCGACCGTGGCGCTGGAGCACGACCACGGCGGAGTGGCCTATGAGCATTTCCTGTCGGCTGGCCCATTCGCGATCCTGCCGCTCACCGGCCGCCGCGCCAGCCTCGTCTGGACCGAGTCCACGCGCCGCGGCGCCGTCCTGGCCGAGGCCCGCGAGGAAGTTTTCGTCGCTTACCTGAAGCGCCGGTTCGGCTCATTCCTCGGCGGGGTGGCGCCGTGCGGCCCCCGCTTCGTCCATCCTTTGTCGTTCCAACTCGCCGATCGCCTGATCGGACCTCGCGTGGCCCTGATCGGCGATTCGGCGCACGCCATCCACCCGATCGCGGGCCAAGGTCTCAACATGGGTCTCAAGGACGCCGCCGCTCTGGCGGAGGTTCTGATCGACGCCGTGCGCCTGGGTGAGGATTTGGGCGCGCCGTCCGTGCTACGACGCTACGACCGCTGGCGCGGGCTCGACAACGTCGGCGTGGCCCTGGCGACCGATGTCTTCAATCGGCTGTTTTCGAACGATCATCCGCTCCCGCGACTGGTCCGGGGGGCGGGGATGGCGCTGGTCAACCGGATCGGGCCGGCCAGGCGCTTTTTCATGCGCGAAGCCGGCGGCGCGGTGGGCGAGCTTCCCCGGCTTCTCAGAGGCGAGGGGCTCTGACGGGCCGGCCGCCCGAACGCGGCTATTCCCCCTCACCCAACTCGCGCGCCTCCTCGGGAAGCATGATCGGGATGCCGTCTCGGATGGGATAGGCCAGGCGGGCGGCGCGGCTCACGAGTTCGGACCGCGCCCGGTCGTAGTCGAGGTGTCCATGGGTCACTGGACAGACCAGGATTTCGAGAAGCCTGGGATCGACCGGCGGCGAAGGCGTCTGTGTGCTCATGGTGCTCAGACTACTGGAGTGAGCTTGGTTCGTCATCGTCGTTGAGCGGCAGGGCGGCGTTCATGGCGAGCAGCGCGGCCAGAGCCTCTCGCCGCTCCTCGACGCCGGCCGCCTCGAGAAGGGCCTGCTTTTCCAGCGGCTCGAAGGGGAGCGCCATGCTCAGGCTGTTGATGAGCGGCGCGGCTGGCGCGACGTTGACCGCCTCCCATTCGATCCCGAGGCCGCGGCGGTCCAGATAGCGCCTCAGGATGGACAGGAACGGCGCCCGTTCGAACTCGAGCGCGGTGTCGTCGTCCTCGAGGTCGCCCGCGTAGGGTCCGAACTCGGGGCGAATCTGGCGATAGGGCGTCTCCACCAGGACTTCCTCCCCGACCCGGAAGCGACAGATGCCGGTCAGCGTGATCAGATATTTGCCGTCGCCCGTCTCCGCATAGCTGGTCGCGCGGCCGGCGCAGCCGACCTGAGCCAAGTGGGGCCTGCGCCGGTCGCCACCCGGCGCCGTCTGGATCATCCCGATCAGGCGCCCCCCCGCCATCACGTCATCGACCATGTTCAGGTAGCGGGGCTCGAAGATCTGCAACGGAAGAGCCCCGCCGGGAAGCAGAAGCGCCCCGTCCAGAGGAAAGATCGGCAGCATGGCCGGAAGATCGCTGAGCCTGCGATAGCCGCTGGCGACCATGCATCGACTCCCTGGCGCCGGTTAGGAGAACAGGATCGCGGACAACCGGCGGCGCCCTTGCCGGGCGACCTCCGAGGTGGGACCGGCGGCTTCGAAGACCGTGAGCAACTGGGCGCGGGCCGCTCCGTCGTTCCATTCCCGGTCGCGACCGATGATGGTCAGCAGATGGTCGGCCGCCGCGGCGAGCTTGCCCTGGCCGGCGAGCGCCGCGGCGAGTTCGAGGCGCGCGGCGTGGTCGTTGTCGTCGCGCGCCAGACGATGCTCGATCTCCACGGTGTCGGAGGGCGCGCTGGCGGCGAGCTTCAGCGCGGCCCGGACGCTGTCGATATCCGGGCTGCTGGCGTCTTGCGGCGCCATCGCCGCCGCCTCGCCGGCTCGCTCCAGATCGCCGCCCTCGAGATAGCATCGCGCCAAGCCGCCGATGGCTGGTAGGCTGTTCGGGTCCAATTGCAGCGCCTGAGCGAATCCCTCCGCCGCCCCGCCCATGTCGCCGGCGTCGAGAGCCTCTCGCGCGATGGCGAGAAGTTCGTCGATTTCGGAAACCGCCGGCCCGGCGAGTTTGGCCAGCTTTTCCACGAACGCCTTCACCTGACTCTCCGGAAGCGCGCCGTTGAAACCATCAACCGGCCGCCCGCCGTGGAAGGCATAGATGGTGGGGATCGACTGCACCCGAAGCTGTCCGGCGAAGACGGGATTCTTGTCGATATCGATCTTGACCAGCTTCACCGCGCCGTTGGCGGCGAGGACGGCCTTTTCCAGCGCCGGCGTGAGCTGTTTGCACGGCCCACACCAAGTCGCCCAGAAATCGACGATTACCGGCTGATCCTTGGAGGCTTCGATGACGTCGGCGGCGAAAGTCTTGTCGGCCCCCTCCTTGATCAGGTCTCCCGGCGCGACCTTCGCGGTGGCGGCTTCTCCGATCAGCGTCATGGTGTTTCCCGCTTCGCGGCCTCCTGGAGAGGCTAACATGGTTCCGGATCGGCCGCATCGCAACGAGCGCCGGTCACGTCGGCGAAGTCGATGATCACCGGGGTCACCTCGATCGCCTCGAGAAAGCGGAAGAAATCGGCCCGCCCGACCGCGGTCGTCGCGGTGTTGGTCAGGGGATGAAAGTTGAGCACGTCGGCCTCGGCGAGCCTCTTGTCGAGAACGAACCGTACGCGGCCCCCGAAGTCATTGACCAGCGCGAAGGCGGTGACCGAGCCCGGCGTAACGCCGAGAATCTCCATCAGCGCTCGGGGAGACGCGAAGGAAAGGCGGCCCGCGCCGATCACCGGCGGCAGGCGTTTCAGATCTATCCGGGTATCGACCGCGGCCGAGATCAGCCAGAACGCGTCCTTGGCGTCCTTCAGGAACAGATTCTTGGTGTGCGCCCCCGGCATTGCCGCCTTGATCGCCTCTCCTTCGCCGACGCGGAAAACGGCGGGATGATCGATCGTCGCGTGGGCGATATCGTGGGCGTCGAGAAAGGCCATCAGGTCTGAACGGCTCTTCATCGTCCTCTCTCGCCCGCGCCACCGACAATGCGAGCTTTACGCCCTCCGTCCGGCGCCGCTAGAGGTCGAGCCATGCAGCTCGAATGTTTTCCGATGGCCACCCGTCCGCCCGAGATCGTACCGGGCCGGCCGCAGAGAGCATGGATGGACGCGTTCTCGGATCGTCACCCATACCGCTGCCTGCCGATGACCATGGCCAACAGCACCGGCTGGGAAATCCTCTGTCCGGTAGGGTTCGCCGCCGAATGGAACGGCGGCGTCGAACAGAGCGACATAACGCTGCGCGCGGACCATCCGTTTCCTGAATTCGCCGACTTCGTGAAGAGCCATTTCGCCCATGGCGTGCTGACGTTTCATCCCGGCTACCTGTTTCGCACGCCGGAGGGCTGGTCGATGTGGGCGGGCGGCCCGCCGAACCATGTCAAGGACGGCATCCAGCCGCTCGTCGGCCTGGTGGAGACCGACTGGCTGCCCTTCCCGTTCACCATGAACTGGATCTTCACCCGCCCGGGCAGGGTTCACTTCGCCAAGGGGGAGCCATTCTGTTTCGTCACCCTGGTGCAGGACAAGCCGCTGGAGGTCTGCGATCTGGTGCAGCGCCCCCTGGAGCGTGATCTCGATCTTCTGGGGCAATATGAAGCGTGGCGCGCGCGTCGCGACGACTTCAACGCGCGGCTCTATAGGCGCGAACCGTCCGCCGTGAAGGACGCCTGGCAGCGGTACTACTTTCGCGGTGAGATGCCGGACGATGGCCCCGCCCCCAAGAGCCACGTCAACAAGCGCCGGATGAGGACCCTGAAGCTCGGGACGTGAAACTGGCGCCGACGGTTCGCCGTTGCCTTTCGCGGCGCGCGGGATAGATTCGTCCCGGGGTTGGGATTTTGCGAATCAAGGACGAGCAGACATGAAATCGCGCACGAAGATGGCTTTGGCGGGCATCGCCCTGGCTCTGGCCACCGGCATCGGCTTCACGGCCGTGCAGGCGCAGGCGCCCCAGCGGCCGGAGTTTCGCAAGGCGCTGGAGCATCTGAAGGAGGCCCGAGGCGCGCTCGACTTCCGGGCGTGGCCAGACCGTGACGGCCATCGGACCAATGCGATCCGATTGATCCAGCAGGCGATGGATGAGACGCGCCGCGCGATGGACGACCGCTGAATCAAGGACCCTTCGCGCACGATCCGGGTGGCCGGACGGCGCCGTCCCTTGCCAAGTCGGTGACGTCTCTGCGATAAGCCGCCGCTCCGGCGGAGCGCGGGCGTAGCTCAGTGGTAGAGCACAACCTTGCCAAGGTTGGGGTCGAGAGTTCGAATCTCTTCGCCCGCTCCAAATTTCCGTGAACCCGCGGGCGTGGTAGTTGACGGATGGCCATCCCAATATCGCCGACCACCGCGCGCAACGCCCTGGTGGTAATCGCGGTGATCGTCACCGGGGCGGCGCTGCGCTGGCTGGGCGGAATCGTCACCCCGCTGCTGCTGGCGATCTTCGTCGCCGTGATGGTGGACGGATTTTCGCGGGTGATCCGGCGCCGCGCGGCCTTTCTTCCACCCAGCGCCGCCACCGCCAGCGCGATCGTCATCGCGGTGGCGGTGCTGGCGGCCACCACCTTTGTCGTCGTCGATAACGCGGGCACGTTCATCGGCCGACTGTCGGCGTACGAGCCGAAGCTGAACCAGCTCATCGCCACCCTCGCGCCGCGCCTCGGTATCCGCGCGCCGCACACCATCGAACAGATCATGGCCCAGCTGGATCCGACCCCGTATCTGGGCTCGGTGGCGGTGGCTCTGCAGGGGTTCGCGTCGGCGGCGGTGCTGGTCCTGATCTACCTGGGGTTCCTGATCGCCTCGCGCCACGCCTTCGATCGCAAGATGGTTCGCCTGTTCAACGAGCGGGAGGAGCGGCAGGAGGCTCTGGCCGTGTTCATCCGGGTGCGCAACGGCATCGAGCGCTACCTCTGGATCCAGACCGTCACCGGCGCGATCATCGCCGTCGCCGCCTTCGCGCTGATGGCGGCGATCGGTCTCGAGGATGCGTTCTTTTGGGCGTTTTTGATTTTCGTGCTCAATTACGTGCCGATCGTCGGCGCGGTGGTGGCCATCGTCCTGCCGGCCCTGTTCGCCCTGGTCCAGTTTCCGGGCTTCGGACCGGCGGCGGAAATCCTTCTGGGACTGTTCGCGATCACCTTCGTGGTCGGCAACATCCTGCTTCCCAGGATGCAGGGCGACAGCCTCAACATGGACCCCCTGGTGGTGCTGATGTCCCTGGGCTTCTGGGGGGCGATCTGGGGCCTGCCGGGAATGTTCCTGTCGACGCCGCTGACGGTCCTGACCATGGTCATCCTGGCGCAGTTCGAGGGCTCGAGGTGGATCGCGATCCTGCTCTCGGCCAACGGCGATCCGCAGGGGCTGGGGCGCGGCTCGGAACGCTCACCGGACGAGCCGGCGCCGGCCCAGTCGCCGGCGGCGGCGCGCTGAGAGTTCAATTGGCCGGCGTTTGCCGCTAGGGTCCGCCGATGGCCAAGACCAGCCTTGCTCCGCGGGCGCCGGAGTTCACTCTCGCCTCTCTGCTCCCCGCCTTCGTCCGGCGGCTGGGCGGAGAGCCGAGCGCGCCTTCGGACGCCGAGCGCGCGTTCGTGACCCGGGTGCTCGAGGATTATCGTCCCGAGGAACTGCCCGACGTCCGGCCGGATGATCTGGCGGCCGTCCTCGCCGGCTTCTGGCGCTTCGGGTCCGAGCACGACGGCGAGACGCCGGCCGCGCGGCTGATCCGGGCCGCCGGCGCCGACGGCGCGCCGCTGGCCGCCGACATCCTGGAGATCGTCCAGCCGGACGCGCCGTTCCTGGTCGACAGCGTGATGGGCGAGATCGGCGAGGCCGGGGCCGAGGTCAAGGCGATGTTCCACCCGATCGTCGGCCAGGGCGGCGCCCGGGTGTCGATGATCCAGGTGTGGCTGGAGCCGGTCGGCGAGGAGCGCCGCGCCTCCCTCACCCGGCGGGTGCTGGGCGCTCTGGAGGACGTGCGCGCGGCCACCGACGACTTCTCGGCCATGGTCACCCTGATGGCCCAGTCGATCGCCGAGCTGGCCCGCGCCGCGCCCGGCGACCCGGCCGAGCTCGCCGAGGACCTGGAGTTCCTGCGCTGGATGGACGCCCACTTCGTGTTCCTCGGCGCGCGGATCTATCAATACCCGCGCACCGCCGACGGCGGCTACGCGGCCGAGGAGCCGCTCTACCAGCCCGAGGGAAGCCTCGGCGTCCTGCGCGATCAGGCGCGCACGGTGCTGCGGCGGGCCAGCGAGCCGGCCATCCTCTCGGCCAATCTTCGCCGGCGGCTGGAGACCGCCCAGCCGGTGGTGGTGGCCAAGTCCAATGTCCGCTCGCGGGTCCATCGGCGGGTGTACATGGACTACGTCGGCGTCCGCCGCTTCGGCGCCGACGGCAAGGCTTCGGGCGAGGTGCGTTTCGTCGGACTGTTCACCTCCGAGGCCTATGACGAGCCGGCCCGCGACACCCCGCTGCTGCGGCGCAAGATCGCCAGGGTGATGGCCGCCACCGGCTTCGTGGCCGGGTCGCACAACGCCACCCGCCTGGCCAATATCCTGGAGACCTATCCGCGCGACGAGCTGTTCCAGATGACGGCCGACGACCTGCTCGCCGCCGCGCTCGGCATCCTGCATCTCTCCGACCGGCCCAAGGTCAAGCTGTTCGTCCGCCGCGACCCCTTCGACCGCTTCGTCTCGATCCTGCTCTATGTGCCCCGCGACCGCTACGACTCGCGCCTGCGCCAGAGGGCCGGAACAATCCTGGCGGCGGCCTTCGGCGGCCGGGTGTCGGCCTATTATCCGAACTACACCGACGCGCCGCTGGCCCGGGTGCACTACATCATCGGGGTGACCCCCGGCGGCCACCTCGAGCCGGACATCGCCATGCTGGAGGCGGAACTCGGCCGGGCGGCCCGGACGTGGACGGACGATCTCGACCAGGCGATCCGCGCCGGCCTCGCCGACGCCACCCGCGTCCCCGACACCCTGGCCGCCTACGACGGGGCCTTTCCGGCCGGCTACCGCGACCGCTACGACGCCGTCGAGGCGGTCGCCGACCTGATCCAGATCGAGGCCCTGGAAGATGGCGGCGTCCTGGGCGTGCGGGCCTTCCGCAAGGCCTCCGACAGCCCGCTCCAGTTCCGGGTCAAGCTCTACCGCCGCGGCGCGGCCCCGGTCGCCCTGGCCCAGGCCCTGCCGATCATGGAGGACATGGGGCTCTCGGCCCTGATGGAGGACGGCTTCGAGATCACCCCGGCGATGCCCGACGGGGCGGCGAGGCCGGTGTGGGTGCATGAATTCCTGCTTGAGGACGAGAACGGCGGCCACCTCTCGTTCGAGGACATGAAGGCCCCCTTCGAGGCCGCCTACCGGGCGGTGTGGAGCGGCCGGGCGGAGAGCGACGGCTTCAACCGCCTGGTGTTGGAGCTGGGCGTCTCATGGCGCGAGGCGGCGCTGATCCGCGCCCTGGCCCACTATCGGGCGCAGTCGGGACTCGATCCCAGCCAGGCGGTGCAGGAGGCGGCCCTGACCGCGCACCCTCGGGTCGCCCGGCTGATCCTGGAACTCTTCCGTGTACGGTTCGACCCCGCCGTCGCCGCCACCCTCGGCGAACGCGAGGCCGAGAGCGAGAGCATCGCCGACGACATCGAGGAGGCGCTGCAGGAGGTCGAAAGCCTCGACGCCGACCGGGTCCTGCGCCGCATCGCCGCCCTGGTCGGGGCGACCACGCGCACCAACTACTACCAGAGCGGCGCCGACGGCCAGGCTAAGCCGTGGATCAGCTTCAAGGTCGCCAGCCGCGAGCTGGTCGATCTGCCGGCCCCCAAGCCGTTCGCGGAAATCTATGTCTCCGCCGTCCACGTCGAAGGCGTCCACCTGCGCTTCGGACCGGTGGCGCGCGGGGGCCTGCGATGGTCCGACCGCCGCGACGATTTCCGCACCGAGGTCCTGGGCCTGGTCAAGGCCCAGCAGGTCAAGAATGCGGTGATCGTGCCGGTGGGCGCCAAGGGCGGGTTCTATCCCAAGCGCCTGCCCCGGGGCGGATCGCCGGAGGCGGTGCGGGCCGAGGCCGTGCGCGCCTACAAGACCTTCCTCTTCGGCCTGCTGGACCTCACCGACAACCTCGACGCGGCCGGGGCCGTGGTGCGGCCGCCGGCGGTGATCGCCCATGACGGCGATGATCCCTATCTGGTGGTCGCCGCCGACAAGGGCACGGCGAGCTTTTCCGATATCGCCAACGCCGTGGCCGGGGACTACGGCTTCTGGCTCGGCGACGCCTTCGCCTCCGGCGGCTCGGCCGGCTATGACCACAAGGCCATGGGCATCACCGCCCGCGGGGCCTGGGAAGGCGTCAAGCGGCATTTCCGCGAACTCGGCAAGGACATCCAGCGCGAGGCGTTCACCGTCGTCGGCATCGGCGACATGTCCGGCGACGTGTTCGGCAACGCCATGCTGCTCTCCAAGACCACGCGGCTCTTGGCGGCGTTCGACCATCGCCACATCTTCCTCGATCCCGATCCGGAACCCGCCGCCGCCTGGGCCGAGCGCAAGCGGCTGTTCGATCTGCCGGCCTCGTCCTGGAACGACTACGACCGGGCGGCGATCTCGGCCGGCGGCGGCGTCTTCGCCCGCGCGCTGAAGACCATCGCCGTCACCGCCGAGGTCCGCGCGATGCTGGATCTCAAGACCGATACGGTTTCGGCCGCCGAGCTGATGACCGCGATCCTCAAGACCCGGGCCGAACTGCTCTATCTGGGCGGCATCGGCACCTATGTGAAAGCCGCCGGCCAGTCGAGCCTGGATGTCGGCGACAAGGCCAACGACCTCATCCGCGTCGATGGCCGCGAGCTGCGCTGCAAGGTGGTCGGCGAAGGGGCCAATCTCGGCTTCACCCAGGCCGGACGGATCGAATACGCCCTGGCCGGCGGGCGGATCGACACCGACGCGATCGACAATTCGGCCGGCGTCGATACTTCCGACCACGAGGTCAACATCAAGATCCTCACCGGCGCGGCGGAGACCGCCGGGACCCTGGCCCGCGCCGACCGCGACGGCCTGCTGGCCTCGATGACCGACGAGGTCGCCAGCCACGTCCTGGCCCACAACTACGACCAGACCCTGGCCCTGACCCTGCTCCAGGCCGAGGCAGCGCGGGACGCCCCGGCCCACGCGGCGTTCATGGCCGATCTCGAGGCGCGCGGGCGTCTAGACCGCGGCCTGGAGGGCCTGCCCGACGCCGCCGTCCTGGCCGCCCGGGCCGACGCCGGCGGGGGCCTGACCCGGCCGGAACTGGCGGTGCTGCTGGCCTATGGCAAGCTCGACCTGTTCGAGGCCATCGTCGGCGGCGGCGCGCCGGACGATCCCCATTTCCTGGGCATACTGGAGAGCTATTTCCCCAAGCCGCTGCGGCGGTTCGAGGCGGAGATGAAGCGCCACCGCCTGCGGCGCGAGATCATCGCCACGGTGATCGACAACGACCTGGTCAACCTCTGCGGCCCGACCTTTCCCATGCGCCTGCGCGCCGCCGCCGGCTGCGACACCCGCGGCCTGGTGGCGGCGTTTGAGGCGGCGCGGCAGATCCTGCGCTTCGCCGAGGCCTGGCGGCGGGTCGAGCGGCTGGACGGCAGGATCCCGGCGCCCGCCCAGACCGCTCTCTTCGCCGAACTGGTCTATGTGCTGCGCGGCCAGACCTACTGGCTGGCCCGGCGGACGGTGCGCGAGGGATCGGACGTCAAGGCCCTGACCGCCGCCTACCGGCCGGCGGTGGATGCGCTCAAGGCCCTGGTCCCGGCGGTGCTCTCGCCGGTGGAGCAGAAGGCGGCGGTGCGGCGGGCGGCGGGATGGATCAAGGAGGGCGCGCCCAAGGACATCGCCCATTCGGTGGCCCTGATGCGGCCACTCACGCAAGGAACGGCGGTGACCGACCTGGCCAAGGCCCAGGGCTGGTCCCTGGCCGGCGCGGCCTTCGTCTATCACGGTGTCGGCGGGGCGTTCGGCTTCGACAAACTGCGGGCGGCGGCGGGCTCGCGGGCCGGCGGCGACGCCTATGAGCGGCTGGCCGTGCGGCGCTTGATCGAGGACATGCTGGCCGAACAGACCGCCCTGGCCGGGGCGGTGATGGCCTTCGCCGGGGCCGGCGCCAGCGTCGATGACCGCCCCGCCGACGGCGAGGACCCGGCGGCGCGGGGCAAGGCGGCCATCCACGCCTGGGTCGCCGCCCACCCCGCCCCGGTCAAGGCCGCCCGCCGCACGGTGGAGGAGATCGAGAAGGCCGGCGGCGGCTGGTCCTTCGCCAAACTCACCATCGCCAACGCCGC
>DASRLN010000171.1:0-2257 GCA_035648435.1 Caulobacteraceae bacterium | reverse complement strand
ACCCCGATGTGGGCCAACCGGCCGTGGCTTTCGGCCGTCGGCGCCGAAACCCTGGAAGACGCGGTCGACCGGGGATTGTCCCTCGACGGCGGGATCACGCCCCTGCTTCGGGAGGCGGCGGAGGCCGGCGAGCCGCGCGAGAGCGTGCGGTGGATCGGCCTGCCGCCCGGCCGGCGCGCCCTGCGCATCCGCGCCCAACCCCTCGAAGGCGGCGGCGTCGGGGTGTGGACCGACGATGTCACCGCCACGGTGACCGCCGAGGACGCGTTGCGGCGCGGCCTGACCGCCTATGATCTCACCCTCAATCTGGTCGGCGACGCGGTGGCCGTGTTCGATCCGGAAAAGCGGCTCACCTTTCACAATCCGGCCTTCGCCGAACTCTGGGGGCTCGAACCGGCCTGGCTCGCCGACCATCCGAGCCATTCGGAGCTGCTCGACCGCCTGCGCCAGCGCAGGCGACTGCCGGAGACCGTCGATTACGGCCGGTTCAAGGCCGATGAGCTGGCCCGCTACCAGCAGGTCGCGCCGGCGGCCGAGGTGATCTGGCGGCTGCCGGGCGAGCGAACGCTGAGAGTGCTCGACCAGCCCCAGCCGGGGGGCGGCCTGTTGATGCTGTTTTCCGATATCACCCCGGAACTGCGTCTCAAGACCCAGTTCAATCACCAGATTCAGGTCCAGCAGGCCACGCTGGACAAGCTCACCGACGCGGTGGCGGTGTTCGGCTCGGACGGCCGGCTGAAGCTGCACAACGAGGCGTTCGCCAACTTCTGGGACATCGCTCCCGGCGGGCTCGCCGCCGCCCCCGATTTCGACGCGGTGGTCGAACTGTGCGTGCGCCGGCTTCACGACCTGCAGTTCTGGCGTGACCTCAAGGGACGGGTCACCGACCCCGACCCGGGCGCGCGCGCGCCGGTCTCCGGGGAGCTGGTCACCGCCGACAGGCGCATCGTCTCCTACCAGTCCCGGCCGCTGCCGGACGGCGCCACCCTGATCAGCTTCGCCGATGTCACCGATACCCGCCGGCTCGAGGGCGCCCTTCGCGACCGGGAGGGAGCGCTGGCCGAGGCCGAACGCCTGAAGCGGGAGTTCGTGGGCAGTGTCTCCTATGAGCTGCGCACCCCCCTGACCACGATCATCGGCTATTCGGAACTGCTGGAGCGTGGCGCGGACGGACTATCGGAGCGGGGCCAGGGCCATGTCGCCGCCGTGCGCACCGCCGCCACCCACCTCGCGCGCTCAATCAACAATGTGCTGGACATGGCCGAACTCGACGCCGGGGAAATGGCTCTGGACATCGAGGAAATCGATGTCGGCCGTCTGCTCGCCGAAGCCTCCGAGCGATGGGATCGCGAGGCCCGGGCCGGCCAGATCACCATCGCCGTGGCCGGCGAGCCGGGCCTGATCCGCGGCGACGCCCGTCGTCTCGCCCAGGTCCTCGACCATCTGGCCCAGAACGCGATCCGTCACACGCCCCAGGGCGGGGTGGTGACATTGGGCGCCAAGCGCGCGCTGGGCGAGGTGCGCCTGCAGGTTTCCGACACCGGACGGGGCATCCCGTTCCACGTCCAGGCGCACATCTTCGACCGCTTCGGCGGCCAGGATCGCGGCGGTCCGGGACTGGGCCTGGCGCTGGTCAAGGGCCTGGTCGAGCTGCACGGCGGCTGGGTGGCGCTGGAAAGCGAGCCCGGCGCCGGCGCCGCCTTCACCTGTCACCTGCCCGAAGCCGCCCAGACGTCGCCGGGGCGGCCGGAGCTGTTCTGAGGCCTCAGTGCTGGCTCTCGGGCATCCGCACGATCAGACCATCGACCTCGTCGCCGACCTTGATCTGGCAGGAGAGACGCGAGTTGGGTTCGACGTTCTCGGCGAAGTCCAGCATCGATTCCTCCATGGCCGAGGGCGTGCCGGTCCTGTCGCGCCACGCCTCATCGACATAGACGTGGCAGGTGGCGCAGGCGCAGGCCCCGCCGCAGTCGGCGTCGATGCCGGGGATGTTGTTGCGGATCGCGCCTTCCATGACCGAGAGGCCGTTCTTCACCTCCACGGTGTGCTGGGTCCCGTTGAACTCGGTGTAGGTGATCTTGGCCATTGCGCCTTCCAGCTTCAGGCCGCGACGGCCTTCATCGAGACCGACATATCGCGAAGTTTGTCCGGCGCAACCTGCTTCCGCGCCAGGATGAGCTGTCGGCCGGCCATGAACTCGGCCGGGGCGTTGACCGACTCGACCGCCTGGACCCGGTTTTCGGCGTCGAGATGGAAG
>DASRLN010000170.1:0-6486 GCA_035648435.1 Caulobacteraceae bacterium | reverse complement strand
GGGCCCGGCGCCCCCGCCGCGCCCGGCGCCAGTCCGCGCGGGGGATCGCGCCTGAGCGGCCTCAACCCGTGGCCGGCCGGCGCCTTTCCCAGCGGCGGCGGGGGCCTGCGCGGCACCCTGGTCGGCTGCGCCAACGCCGACCGGGTGAAACTCACCAGCGCGGAACGAACCCACTGCAACGAGCGCTTTGGGGAATCGATGGCCCACGCCCCGACCCTCGACGGCATCAACCCCGCCAAGCGCGCCGGCTTCGACCGCGACGCCGCCAGTCAGGACATGGAGCGCCGATACCGCGCCAGCACCGTCATCGGCGGCGCGCCGACGGACATCGGCGGCGGCGTCGCGCATGGGCCGGCCTCGACGATCACACCGATCCCCCACGACGAGGGACCGCATTGAACGCGCGCATGGATCTCGCCCGGCCGGCCGCCGGCGTCGCCCTGGCCTCGATCCTGGCCGCCGCCGCCGGCTTCGGCCGCGCCGCCGAGACCATCCGGCCGGGCTATTGGGAATCGGAGAACCGCGTCCTCGCGCCGATCCAGAGCGCGACCACGGACCGGCGCTGCATCGCCGCCAAGGACGTCGCCAAATTCCTCGCCTGCCACATCAACCACCACTACGACTGCGTCTGCCCCGAGCAATCGGCAAGCGGCGGCCGGATCGACTTCCGCGGCCAGTGCATCGACAAGAAAGGCCAGAAGGTCGAGATTTCCGGCCACGGCCAGTACACCGCCACCACCCTGCGAATGACCGCCGACTTCACCTTCAAATACCTCGGCCTGCCGATCAGCGGCAGCGCCTCCACCGACGCCCACCGGATCGGCGACGACTGTCCGCCGGGGAGCGTGAAGTAGGGCTCAAGTCGGCGGGAGCCAGGGTGAACAGTGGCGAGGTGTCGGTGACGATGAGTCTGCCGCGGCCCCTTACCGGCGTGGGACGCGCAGTCCGGGAACCAGCATCGCCGTTCTCCCGCGATAGGCGTCGTAGGCTCCCTCCCCCAATTCCCGGCGCAGGAACGCCTCCTCGAAACGCGCGGTCATCGCGAAGCCGACCACCACGAGGAGGGCGCCCAGGAGAGCCAGCGGGCTGAGCTTGAGCAGGGCCATTGAAACGGCGGCGCCCATGACCCCGGCGTAGATCGGATGGCGGACGAGCCTGAACGGACCGGTATCGACGATCCGGTGCTCGGCCTTGACGGTGATGAAGCCGGACCACAGCCGGCCCATGTGCAGACGCGCCCACCAGCAGAAGGCGAAGCTGGCCACGGTCAGGGCGAACCACAGCCATTGCAGCGCGGCGGGCTCGGTGGCCAGAGCGGACGTCGGGACCGACAGCGGGAACGATCGCGGGACGGGCCAGCCGACGCCTCCGGGCCGGGAGGCGAAGCCGAGCAGCAGATAGACGCCGACCGAGCCGATCGCGCGGTGGAAATCCCTCAGCGAAGGGCGCGGCCGCTTCACCGCCCGCGACGCCCACAGGGCCGCCGCGTACCAGGAGACCGCCCACGCGGCCCACAGCCAATAGGTCGCCTGCTCGATGGTCATCGGCGCCCCCGAAATTGATCACCGGCGATTCCGTCGGCTCTCGATCATAGCGGCCGGGGCGGCGGGCCCGCAAATCGCACCCAGGCGCCGCGCGGTGAGCACTTTCAGCGACCCCGCCACCGTGCCAAGATGGGCGCCGAACGGGGGAAAGCGGATGATCAGGGCGCTCTGGTTGGGCCTCGTCGCGTTGGCGTGGATCGTCGCCGCGCCCGCCGCCGCGAAATCGCGCCTGTTCTCCGACGACGCGCCGTTGAAGATCGTCATCACCGCGCCGATCCAGACTCTGGTCCGCGCCGCGGCGACCAACACCAACCCCTATCCGGCGATCTTGTCGGTGACGGAAGCTACGGCTCCTGCGCAAAGCCTGCCGATCCAGCTGAGCGTCCGCGGCCACAGCCGCCGCTCGGTGGACTATTGCGCCTTCCCGCCGCTGCTCTTGGAATTCGACAAAGCCACGGCGCACGGCACCCTGTTTCAGGGCCAGCGAAAGCTCAAGCTGACCACCTACTGCCGCCCGCAGCCCGGTTACGACCAGCACATCGTGCTCGAATACCTGGCCTACAAACTCTACAACCTGATGACGCCGATCAGCTTTCGCGTGCGCGCCGCCGACGTCACCTATCGCCGGGACGCGGGCGATCCTGGGGTCACGCGGTTCGGATTCCTGATCGAGGATGTCAAGGAACTGGCCGAGCGCAATGACCGCGAAAGGCTGAAGGCCGCCACCCATCAGGTCGCCGTCGCCCAGCTCGATGCGCTGGCCACGGCGCGCGCGGCGCTGTTCGAATATCTGGTCAGCAATCTCGACTGGGATTTCACCGCCGGACCGGCGGGAACCGATTGCTGCCACAACAGCCGTCTGATCGCCGCGCCGGGCGCGACCGCGGCGACGGCGCGCGCGGTCGTGCCGGCGCCCTACGATTTCGACTCCACCGGACTGGTCGATCCGCCCTACGCCGAGACACCCCCCGGCATTCCGGTGACCCGGGTGACGCAGCGCTTCTACCGCGGCTACTGCGCGAGCAACGGCGAGATCGCCGCCGCTGGCCAGGATTACCTCGCGCACCGCGCCGAGATGATGGCGCTGATCGACGGCGAGGCCCGCCTGAACCCTGAATTCCGCGCCAAGACCGACCGCTTCATGGATGGCTTCTTCGCCGTCCTGGAAGATCCCGCCCGCTTCCAGCGCGAGGTCGTCAAGCATTGCCGCTAGACCTGAGGGTTGATGGCAAGTTTCAGGTTGTTGATGACTTGACTATCCTTCTCACTCGCCAAGCCTCCAAGCCGCCAAGAAGAAACCTGGGTTGCGCTTCGCGCCAAGCGCTTTGAGTCAATTGGCGTCTTGGCGGCTTGGCGGTTCGAAAGACCAGCCGAACATCAGCGGTTTGGATTTTATCGAATGGTTCCTACTTCGCCGCACAAGGCGGGGCGGCCCGATCGAGGGCGGCGATCTGGGCGAGGTAGGCGGCGTGGGCGTCGCCGGAGACTCCCATTTCGAGACGGTGGCCGCGATGCACGACGTTCAGCGCGTCGCCCTCCTTGATCAGGAAGGCGTGCGGATCGGAACAGCGGGCGGGCGAAAAGACGTCGGTGAGGAGCACGGCGCCGTCGAAGCGCGAATTGACCCAAGGATACTGCTTGGTGTGGCCGATGACGATGTGGCGCACGTTATAGCGCGCCAACAGCGCGGCGACGTTGGCGGCCTCGGCGGCCTCGTCGTGCTGGGCCAAGCCGCGATACCACAGCGGTCCCTGCTCGTTCCAGAGGATGTCATGGGGGCCGCCGGCGATCTCGGGCTGGTGGCGCAGGGCGGCGATGACCGCCTTGTTCATGACGTCGATGTCGAATGCGCCGAACTGTGGCCCGAGGCCCCCGTGGAGGTAGATCGCATCGTCGATGCGGATGATGGCGCTATGGGTCAGCACCCAGCGGCCATAGACTCCGCTCGGCGACCAAGCCGCCTGGTGTTCCACCCAGCCCAGGGGATGGTCGGCGTCGAAGCGGGCGCGGTAAGGGGCGTCGAACACCGGCAGACCGCCGGCCGGCGGCTGGGCCTTCAGGGCGGCGACCACGAGCGCGTAATAGGCGTCGCGCCGGCGCGGGGAATCGCGGTCGGCGAAGGCGGCGAATTCCCCCGGCGTGGTGTAGCGAAGGTCGCCTTCCATGTTCATCGCTTCGTGATTGCCGATCAGCGCATGCACATAGCCGCCGGCGCGGCGGGCCTGCGGTTCGAGCCGGATCAGGAGATCGAGGATGCGCCGGGTGTCGGGCGCGCGGTCGGGGACGTCGCCGATCTGCACCAGGTGCGTGGCGCCGCCGCTCCAGGCGTCGCGGGCGTTGATCAGGCCGGCCTGCATCAGCATGTCGTGAAACTTGGCGTAGTCGCCGTGCAGGTCGCCGAAGACCACCACGCGCGCGACATGGTCCCAGGCGGTCTGGGCGCGCGCCGGGACGGCGGCGGCGAGCGACAGCGCCAACAGGAAGGCGGCCAGGAGCCTAAGCATCGAGGCGGCCATAGCGGCTCATCCGGGCATGGGCGTCGCCGCCTTCGTCGGCGATGATCAGGGCGCCGTCGGTGAGGATCGTCGCGCCTTCGGCCTGGCGATGGTGTTCGCCGAGCCCGCGCGCGGAGAGCAGCATGCCCCTGGCGTCCAGTTCGACCATGCCATTCTCCCGCCCGGCCAGGACGATCAGCCGGCCGGTGCGAGCGTCGAATTCGAGCGACGATGGATGAAAGGATCGCGCCCCGATGGCGTCGGCGAGAAGGACCACGGGGATGGTGAGCCACGGCTCCGCCGGCGCCTCGGGCGTCGCCGGCGACCAGGCGAAGAGGGCGACCGCGCCGCGCAGAGCCGGCGTGTAGTTGGTCTTGCAGGCGAAAATAGCCTTCGCGTCGGCCTGATGAAAGGCAAGGCCTTCGATCTCGCCAATCTCTCCCAGCTTGGTGTCGAACGCCTCGAACGCGACATGGGCGTGGTCGTCGCCCTCGCGGAAGCGGTAGAGCCGGCCAGTGCTGGTGGTCAGATAGAAGGCGCCGCCGCCGTCGATGGCGAGGCCCTCGAAATCGCCCCGCAGGACCGGATCGCCGAGCGCGAAACGCTTGACCACGTCGCCGCGTTCGATGTCGATCTGGTAGATGACCGCGATCTCGTCGTCGTGTCCCATCACCCGTCCGTCGGGGGTCAGGGCCAGGCCCGATATCTCCCGCAGACGCCTGGGCAGGCGCCATTGCAATTCTGGCTCGCCCGCGAACAGCGATGCGCCAAAGGCAATCGGCAGTGGCCGCACGGTGAGGACCCCAAGGCGCGCGTCGCCCACGCGCGGTTCACCCCGCAAGGGGCCACGGCGGCGGCCGGAACGCAAGCCATGGCGCGGGCGGCGCCGTGATGAAGCCAAGAAACGCTATCCACGGATGCTCTATTTCGGCGCCGCCGCCTTCGCCCGATCGCCCCGCAAGCTCGCGACTTCGGGTTGCCAAGGGGCGCGGGCGCGTTCATCGTGCGGAGCGGGGGTGGGACGGCATGAGATTGCTGCGGCTTCTTCTGTTCATGCTGGCGGCGCCGGGCTTGGCCTTGGCGCGCGCGCCGGGGTTGTTCGACGCGCCGAAGGGCCAACTCGCCGCGGTCGGCTGGGCCGGCTTCCTCGACATGCATTTCATGGCCGACTCGATCGGCGCGCTCCTGCTGGCCACCGCCCTCGGCGCGCTGATCGGCTATCACCCGACGACACCGCGCACGGTCGATACGCTGCAGGAAGCGGATATGCCGAAGGTGTACATCATGTACGCCTTCGTCGGCGCGGTGATCGGGGTGACCGTGCGCGAATTCGGCATGGTGATCGGTGTCGTCGTGTTCGGCATCGGCGGACTGATACGTTTTCGCACCGACGCCGGCTCGGCGCGGGACACCGGCCGGCTGATCTCGGTCACCCTCTCGGGGCTGATCGCCGGGCTGGGCCTGCCGCACTTCGCGGTGATCACCACCGTGTTCACGTTCGTGATGATCTATTTGTTCGATTCCCATCCCGGCTGCCGGGTCAGAATCTGCGAATTGCCGGTGGATCGACTGGCCGAATGCGCCGCGGCCTATCGCGGCGTGCTGGAGCGCCAAGGCTGCAAGATCATCAGTGAACGCAGATCCATCGGCAAAGGGCGGGTCGAGTTTGTTTTCCGCCTGCCGCGGACGGGCACGCGAGAAGGCCTGCACGCCGCGCTCTGCGAGGCGCCCATCGATGTGCGCGGCGAGATCGATTGGGAAGTGGAATAACGGCGGCCACGCCCCGGCGCGACGAGGGTCGCGTCCCGCCGCCGGGTCATCGTCAGCCATCTTTTCCTTGCCCCGCCCGTCAGCGTCGGTAGGGTTTGGCCCGCGGTCGGAAGGTGGGGTCGCTTGGCATGTCCGAGGTCTTCATTTCCTACGCCCGCTCGACGGCGATGCAGGCCCGGGCGGTGGCCGAGGCGCTTCGCGCGCTTGGCCACCGTGTGTGGCTCGACGACGCCCTCCCCGCTCATCGATCCTATGCCGAGGTCATCGAGGAACGACTGAAATCGGCCGGCGCGGTGGTGGTGATCTGGTCGGCGGACGCGGTGCTATCCCAATGGGTGCGGTCGGAGGCCGACAAGGGCCGGGCGGCCGGCAAGCTCGTCCAGCTGAGCGTCGATGGCGTGTTCCCACCCATGCCCTTCGATCAGATTCAATGCGCCGACCTCGCCGGCTGGAACGGCGAGCCGGAGGCGGCCGGTTGGCGCAAGGTGGCGGCCAGCATCGCCGACCTCACCGGCGACCCTGGACTGTCGGGCGCCTCGGGGGCGACCGGGTCGTCGCCGCCGCTCCGCCGACTCTCGATCTGCGTGCTGCCGTTCGCCAACATGAGCGGAGACCCCGAGCAGGAGTATTTCAGCGACGGGATCAGCGAGGACATCATCACCGACCTCTCCAAGGTC
>DASRLN010000169.1:0-2322 GCA_035648435.1 Caulobacteraceae bacterium | reverse complement strand
CGGCGCCCTGGGTCTCGGCTTCACGGTCGAATTCATGGGTTCGCGGGCGTGGCCCGCGTCCGACGCCGGCCAGGCGCGAAAGAAACTGGTGGTCGTGGTCTGCCGGGGCGGCCTCGACGGCCTGTCGCTGTCCCCCCCCGTGGGTGACCCATCCTACGCCTCCTTGCGGGGGCCGATCGCCCTGGCGCCGTTCGGCGAGGCGGGCGGAGCGCTGAAGCTGGACGGAACCTTCGGCCTGCATCCCTCGCTCGCCGCGACCCACGCCCTGGCGCTGAAGGGCGAGGCGCGGATCGCCCCGGCCGTGGCCACGCCCGACCGCGAGCGTTCACATTTCGAGGCCCAGGACGTGCTCGAAAGCGGCGCGGCGGTGGTCTACGGCACGTCGTCGGGCTGGCTCAACCGCTCGCTGGAGGCCATGGGACCGCCGGGCAAGGTCAGGGCGATCTCCATCGGCCCGACCGCGCCCCTGATCCTGCGCGGCAAGATCGAGGCCGCGTCCTGGTCGCCCGGCGGCGGCGGCGACCATGACCATCGCCTACCGGGGATACTGCAGGATCTCTACGCCAAGGACGCGCTGCTCGGTCCGGCGCTGGCCAACGGCCTGACCACCCAGGCCATGGCCAGAATCGCCACCGCCGATGTGGCGGCGGAAAATGCCAGGGGGGCGCCCGACAGTCAGATGGCGGCCAGCGGCGAAACGCTGAAGCCCGTCCTGCGCCAGGGCCTGCCGCAAGCCCGCAAGCTCGGCGAGACCCTGGCCGGGTTCATGACCCAGCCGGACGGCCAGCAGGTCGCGGCCGTTTGCCTCGACGGCTTCGACACCCACGCCAACCAGGGCGCGGCCCAAGGTCAGCTGGCGGTGCGCCTGGCCTATCTCGACGCCTTCCTCGATGGTCTTTCCAGCGGGCTCGGCCCCTCGTGGCGAGACACGGTGGTGGTCGTCGCCACCGAGTTCGGCCGCACCGCCCGGGTCAACGGCACAGGCGGCACCGATCACGGCACCGCCTCCACCGCCCTGCTGCTCGGCGGCGCCCTGAAAAAGGGCGGCATCGTCGGCGACTGGCCGACCCTGGCTCAGGCTCGCCTGTTCGAGAACCGCGATACCGCCCCCACCCTCGACATGCGCGGTCTCTTCAAGAGCGTCCTGCGCGGCCACATGGGCGTGGAGCGCGCGGCGCTGGATGCGACGGTGTTTCCGGGGAGCGGCGCCGTCGCGCCGGTGAGCGGGGTGGTTTAGGCAGGACCGCCAACGCCGGCACGCCCAAATCGGCGACACGAACTCAATTCGAAGAAAGAGGAATTGAGATCATGTCGCCATTTGGGTCGCAGCCACGTTTCTTACGGCAAAATGCCGCCGAGGAGGCCGCCGGCGAACCCGAAGCTACTTTTCAAACGCGCGTTTGTCGGGCTAGTGGCGACTTCTTAAGCCAATGTCCGGAGCCCGACGTGTCCCGTATGAAATTCGGCGCCTTTCTCGCCCCTCACCATCCCATCGGCGAGCATCCGATGCTGCAGTTCCGAAGCGACATCGCCTTCGCCAAGCAGCTCGACGCCTTGGGGTTCGACGAATTCTGGTGCGGGGAGCATCATTCGACCGGCTGGGAGACGATCGCCTCGCCGGAGATGTTCCTGGCCGCGGCCGGCGAGCACACCCACCGGATCAGGCTCGGCACCGGGGTGATCTCGCTGCCCTATCATCACCCGTTCAACGTCGCCCAGCGGATCGTCCAGCTCGACCACATGACCGGCGGCCGGGTGATCTTCGGCTCGGGACCGGGCGCCCTGCCCTCCGACGCCTTTGTCCTCGGCATCGATCCGATGGTCCAGCGCGACCGGCAGGACGAGGCGATCGGGGTGATCAAGCGCCTGTTCGCCGGCGAGCGGGTGACCTGCGAGAGCGAGTGGTTCACCCTGCGCGACGCCCGCCTGCAGCTGCTCCCGCTTCAGGAGGACCTGCCGTTCGCCGTCGCCTCGCAGATCAGTCCCTCGGGAATGACCCTGGCCGGCAAGTACGGGGCGGGCGTGCTCTCGATCGGCTCGATGTCCACCGCCGGCCTGCTGGCCCTGCCGACCCAGTGGAGCTTCGCCGAGGACGCCGCGGCCAAGGCCGGACGCGCGGTCGATCGGGCGAACTGGCGGGTGGTGATGGCCTGGCATATCGCCGAGACCCGCGAGGAGGCGCGCGCCCAAGCCAAGGACGGTCTCTTCCGTTGGCACAACGAATACAATGTCGGCACCCTGATGCGCCCCGGCGCCGTCGCCTTCGCCAGTCCGGAAGAAGGGGTGATGCAGACCTCGGCGGCCGACGGCGCCGCCTCGGTG
>DASRLN010000168.1:0-2026 GCA_035648435.1 Caulobacteraceae bacterium | reverse complement strand
CGCCATGGAGGAACTGAGCTTCTTCAGCGATCATTTCGAAATCCTCGGCGTGTTCGCCGCTGATCCGTTTCGAGCCAAGGGATAGGGCGTTACGAGGCGCCCCCTTGGTGGGCTTTGCCGCGCGAAATCAGCCAGTCCATGGCGGCCAGCAGAACGGCTGAAACGACGAAGGTCAGGTGGATCGCGACCAGCCAGACGAGTTTGCTTCGATCCAGGGTGGTGTCGGGCTCGGCCAGGTCCATGAAGGCGCGCAACAGGGCGATGGCGGAAATCGCCACGATGGAGGCCATCACCTTCATCTTGAGACCGGAGAAATCCACCCCTCCCAGCCAATCGGGCCGGTCGGAGCGTTCGGGGGTGGCGATCTTGGCGACGAAATTTTCGTAGCCCGACAGGATCACGATGATGACGAGATTTCCGGCCAGGGAGAGGTCGATGAGCGACAGGGCCATAAGGATGCCGTCCTGCGGTCGCATGGTGAGAATGTGGGAAACCTCGCCATAGAGTTCGCGTCCGAAAACAATCAGCAGGCCGACCAGGGCGACCACGAGTCCCATGTAGAAGGGCGCGAGCAGCCATCTCGAGGCGAATAGCCCCGCCTCCAACCAACGTTCAACGGCGGATTTGCTCATCGTTTTTAGTCCCCTTGCGCCCAGGCCTTGATCAGCTGATGGGCGATGGCCAGGGCGGGCGGCGCCTTGGCGTCATCGAGTTGGCCGGCAATGAGGGCGCCGGCCTCGGCGCGGGTGAACCAGCGCACCTCGTCGATCTCGATCTGGTCGGCGACGGCCTCTCCTTCCTCCACCTCGGCGATCAGGCCAATCATCAGGGTCGAAGGATAGGGCCACGGCTGGGTGGAATGGTAACGCACCTCCCGGACGCGCAAGGCCGCTTCCTCGAAGAGCTCGCGCGCGCAGGCCTCCTCGATGGATTCGCCGGGTTCCAGGAATCCCGCCAAGGCGGAATACATGCCCCGCGGCCAGGCGGCCTGGCGGCCGAGCAGGCAGATCTCGTCCCTGACCGCCAGCATAATCACCACCGGATCGGTGCGGGGGAAATGCTGGGCCTGGCAGACCGGACAGACGCGCTTCCAGCCCCCGTCGGCGATCTGCGCGATCTCGCCGCAGGCGGCGCAGTGCCGATGTTTGCGGCGCCATTCGAACATCGACTTGGCGGTGGCCGCGATGGCCGCGTCGCTGGACGGCAAAGCCGCGGCGATGGCGCGCAGATCCTCGAAGCGACCAAGACCTTCCAGCGGTCCCTCGGCGGGATCTGCGCCCCCCTCCAGATCCACCGCGAAGATCGCCACGCCCTTCCACAGGCCCAGAAAAAGCAGGTGTTCGGGCGATCCCGACAGGGTCCGCGCCATGCCGGCGGCGAGCCAGGCGATCCGCATGCCGCCGGCCTTGGCGTCCTCCCCCCTGGCGTCCTCGACCAGCGGTTGGCCGTTCCAGACCGCGAGCGCCAGGGAGTCGGGCGCGGCCAGCTTTTCCGCCAGCCAGTCGGGGTCGGCGCGCCGATAGCTGGCGCGGTCCAGAGGATTGCCGGCGAAGGTGTTGGTGAAAGCGGCGAGGGGCATGGCGCCTCTCCTTTAAGGCGCCGGCCCGCGCCCGTCATGTGCGGGCGTCGTGTTCGTCACGCCGGCGCTTGCGCCGGCCGGCCGGCCACGCGATATAGATCGCGGAGATCGGCGATGGGCGGAGGCCTCGCCAATCCGGTCAGGTCCGGAAGGAAGCAGCCGTAACGGGATTTACTCCGGGTCGTTTGCCGGTCTCCACCGCCTCTTTCAAAGTCCCAAAGATTGATGACCGTCCAGGATATCACGCTCGAGACGCCGCCGCCGGAGCGTGACGAGGCGACCAGAGAAATGTTCGGTGTCTCGCCCGCCGATGGGGCCGGCGCCCAATCCGTCGCCCCGGCGCCCTACACCGTCCTGGCCCGCAAATACCGGCCTCGGAGCTTTGACGACCTCATCGGCCAGGAGGCCATGGTCAGGACGTTGAAGAACGCCTTCGCCAGCGGCCGG
>DASRLN010000167.1:0-15003 GCA_035648435.1 Caulobacteraceae bacterium | reverse complement strand
CCGAGCACGATCGAGTCCTCGACGTCGGGATGGTGGCTCATCGCCTCTTCGACCTCCTCGGGGAAGACCTTCTCGCCGCCGGTGTTGATCACCTGGGAGCCGCGCCCCAGCAACTTGAGCGTGCCATCGGCCTCGACGGTGGCGAAGTCGCCCGGGATGGACCAGCGCCGACCCTCCAATTCGCGGAAGGTCCGGGCGCTCTTGTCGGGATCCTTGTAGTAGCCGACCGGCAGGAAGCCGGAGACGGCCACCTGGCCGCGCTCGCCCGAACCCGGTTCGACCCGGCGGCCGTCCTCGGTGAACACGGCGCTGCTCGGCCCGACCATGAACCGGGCGGTTTCCGCTTCCTCCCCGGCGGCCGAATTCGAAGCGCCCAGGCCCACCGCTTCGGAAGAACCCAGGCTGTCGAAAATCGCGCACCCAGGCAGGTGCTTCAGCAGGCCCTGCTTGTTCTCCATGCTCCACACCGTCCCCGACGACCCCAGCCGGCGCAGGCTCGTCAAGTCCCATCGGCCCGGGTTGGTGTCGAGGGCCTCAAGCATCGGCAGGGCGAAGGCCATGCCGACGATGGCCGCGCCGGTGGCGTTCAGCCGCGCGGCTTCCGACCAGAATTCCACCGCGTCGAAGCGCGCGCCCGGCAGGCAGGCGACGCAGCCGCCCACCGTCAGCGCGCCGATGGCGGTGAACTGCGCGGTGCCGTGCATCAGCGGCGCGGCGGCGATGGTGACGCCGGGATCGACGGAAATCGCCCGTTCCGCCGCATCCTGGAGGGTCTCGAACGCCGGCAGCCCGAGCAGCAGGTTTCCGCCGGCCCCCAGCACCTGGAACAGATCCTCCTGTCGCCACATCACCCCCTTGGGCATGCCCGTGGTGCCGCCGGTGTAGAGCAGCAACAGGTCGTCGGCCGACCGGCCCCAGGGCGGTCGCGCGGGCTCGACGTCGCGGCCGGCCAGGCGCTCATAGTCGCTGGCGAAGTCGGGGACCGGATGCCCGGGCTCGGCCACCGCGATCCAGGTCCTGATCTTGGGCAGCCGCGCGCGGATCGCCGCCACCTTTTCGGTGAACGAGGCGTGGAACACCACCGCCTGGGCGTCGGCGTTGTCGAACAGATAGAAGAGTTCATCGGCGACATAGCGATGGTTGGTGTTGACCGGAACCAGGCCCGCCTTGAAGGCCGCGAAGTAGGTCTCGAGGTATTCCGGGGCGTTGTAGAGATAGGCCGCGACCTTGGCCTGCCGCGTGAGCCCCGACTCCAGAAGATGGCGCGCCAGGCCGTCCGCGCGCCGGTCGAACCGGCGCCAGCTCAGCCGGCGCTCGCCGTGAATCTGGGCCGTCCGTTCGGGGACGGCGTCGGCGACGGTCTCCCAGATGTCGGCGTAGTTCCACATCATGGCGGCGACCTCCCGGTCTCGAACGCTTTGCCGGCCGACCATACCCTCGCCGCCACAGGATGCGCTACCGCAGGCCCAGGGTCACCAGCGGCTGGAAGAAGACATGGACGGTGGTGCAGGCGATCTCATTGCTCTGAAAGCCATGGCGCCGATAGAGCCAGCTCCACACCATGCCGGGGGCGAAATAGCGCAGGATGTCATGGACCACGCCGAGCGGCGCGATGGGTCCCTGTGAGGTGACGTTGATCCACACGTTCGCCGCCTGCGAGATCGCGAAGCCGGCCCAGTATGCGCCCTCGGCCGGCCGACGATCCGCCGTCCTCCACACCCGGCCGATCAGCCAGATCAGGGCCGAACCGAGAAACAGTCGATAGATGATGTTCTCGTTGAACGCGCGCAACATGTAGAGCGATAGCCTCAGGGCCAACGGTTGGGACATCACCCCGACGTAGCTCCCGGGCAGGGAGGCGCGAAACGTCCAGTCCGAGATCGCGCAGGCGACGGCCACGCCGGCGGCGACCGCCACGGGCATGACGATGGGCCGCTTCAGGCCGGTCGGTTCGATACCCAGCCCGATCCTGGCGCCGAAATGGAGTCCCGCCAGGGCGATGGCCATGATCGCCACCGCCCGCAACGCCGGGACCCCGAAGGTGGCGGCGCCGAAGGCCAGATCGAAGGGGGTGAGCCAGGCGATGCCAGCGGCGACGCCGAGACCGATCAGAATCTTGAGGTCCACATCGAGCGGCGGGGCCTGCTTCAGCGCCCCGGCGTCGCGCATGGGTTTTCCACCGGCTGGACGCCGGATGCCACCGCGTTCGTCCCCGGTCAGTGGGCCGCCTGGTGGGCCATCACGTCCTGGACCCGGATGATGGTCGGGCCGAGGATCACGGCGAACAACACCGGCAGGAAGAAGAGGATCATCGGCACGGTGAGCTGGGCGGGCAAGGCCGAGGCCTTCTTCTCCGCCGCCGATAGGCGCAGGTCACGATTTTCCTTGGCCATGGTGCGCAGCGCCGAACCCAGCGGCGTGCCGTAGCGCTCGGCCTGGATCATGGCCATGGTCACGGCCTTGATTCCCGGATGGTTGGTCCGCTTGGACAGGCCCTCATAGGCGGTGCGGCGCTCGGGCAGGTAGGACAATTCGGCGTTGAGCAGGGTCAATTCCTCAGCCAGCTCCATGGACGATCCGCCGATCTCCTGGCTGACCTTTTGCAGGGCCGCTTCGATCGACATCCCCGATTCCACGCAGATCAGGAGGAGATCGAGGCAGTCGGGAAATGCCTGCACGATCGAGGTGCGCCGCTTGCTGGCGATGTTGCTGATGTAGAGGCTCGGCGCATAGAAGCCGGCGAACATCGCCACCATGCACACGCAGAGCTTGCCCATCGGCGGAAGACCGTGGCCGTCGATCGCCAGGATGTAGATGGCGGCGATGATCGCCAGGACGATCGGCGTGGCGAAGCGAAAGAAGTAATAGGTCGAAATCGGCCGGGGGCCGCGAAGACCGGCCTGGGAGAGTTTATCGATGACCGAGGTGTCTTCGAGCAGGCGGCTCAATTGCAGGCGCTCAACGATCTTCTTGTAGACGCTTTCGTCAGTCTGCCGGAGGGAGTTCTTGCCGGTGTTCTTGGTCAGGGCTTCGAGGGAACGGCGCTTGAGTTCCTCGCGGCGATTGGCCACCGATTTCAGCCGGGTCTCCAGGCCGCTGCCCTTGAAATAGGGCATGACCAGCGACAGGAAGGTCAGGAACGCGGCCACGGCGACGAACGCCGCGAACAGATTGTCCGGATTGGTCAGGGTCTCGGCGAGGTCCTTGTCCACGTCGTCCGCCCCTACATCTTGAAGTTGATCATGCGGCGCATGACGAAGATGCCGAGGCTCATCCACAGAACCGCGCCGACCAGTATGATCTTGCCGCGCGGGTCGGTGAACAAAGGCAGCATATATGCCGGCTGGGTGATCGAGATCAGCATCACGACCCCGGGCGGCAGGGCGCCGATGATCATCGAGGATGCCACCGCCTCCGACGACAGGGCCTTGACCTTCTCGCGCATCAGCTTCCGCGCCCGCAATACGGTGGAGAGATTGCCGAGCGCCTCGGCGAGGTTGCCGCCGGTCTTCTGCTGCACCGTCATGACGATGGCGAAGAACTTCAACTCCGGGGTGGGCATGCGCTCGTACATCTTATCCAGGGCGACGTCGAAATCCATGCCCATGCCCAGGTTCTCGACCAGTCGGCGAAACTCGCCGCCCAGCGGCTGGATGCTTTCGCGGGCGATGATCCTCAGGCAATCATTCACCGGCAGGCCGGTCTTTATGCCCCGCACGATGATGTCCATGGCGTCCGAGAACGCCCCGGTGAACTTCTTGGTCCGCCGCTTGGCCAGGAAGCCGACGATGAATCGCGGCAGACCCAGGCCGGCGACGGCGCCGGCGGCGATGTCGATCCACACCGCCTGACGCGCGATCAGAACGGCGACCATCACCACGATACCGAGAACGCCGCTGGCGACGTAGAACTGAACCGGTGAGAACGGCAATCCCGCCTGATGGAGCCGGCTGGAGAGGGTGAGGGTGGCCTTCTTCTGTTGTCGTTCCTGATCCTTCAGGGAACGGACGATCTGCTTGCGGCGGTTCTCGGGATTGGCCGCCGCCGCCTTGGCGCGGGCCCGGCGGTCGCGCTGCTCGCCGCCACCGCCGATCGACTGGAGCCGCTTGATCTTGACCTGGCCCGACGCGGCGCCGCCGCCGGCGAACGCGAAGCCCGCGCCAGCGACAACCACGAAGCCGAGAACGGCGACGACGATGAAAATGAGGTCCATGCGCGTCTACTCGGCGGCGTCCAGGGCTTCGGCCAGTTCGAGCGCGAGTCCGAAGTAACGGGCGCGCTCCCAGAACCGGGGCCGCGCGATGCCCGTGGAGCGATGTCGGCCGATGATCCTGCCGTTGTCGTCCTCGCCGGTGATCTCATAGACGAACAGATCCTGGGTCACGATCACATCGCCTTCGAGGCCGACGACCTCGGTGATGTGAGTGATCCGGCGCGAGCCGTCGCGCAGGCGGGCGGCCTGGATGATCACATCCACCGAGCCGACGATCATTTCACGGATGGTCTTCGAGGGCAGGCCATAGCCGCCCATGGTGATCATCGATTCCAGACGGCTGATCGCCTCGCGCGGCGAGTTGGCGTGCAGCGTTCCCATGGAGCCGTCGTGACCGGTGTTCATCGCCTGAAGCAGGTCGAAGGCTTCGGGTCCGCGCACTTCGCCGACGATGATCCGCTCGGGGCGCATCCGCAGGCAGTTCTTGACCAGGTCGCGCATGGTGATCGCGCCACTGCCCTCGAGATTTGGCGGACGGGTTTCCAGGCGCACCACGTGCGGCTGCTGAAGCTGCAGTTCGGCGGCGTCCTCGCAGGTGATCACCCGCTCGGTGGGGTCGATGAAGGCGGTCAGGGTGTTGAGCAGGGTGGTTTTGCCCGAACCCGTCCCGCCGGAAATGACGACGTTGCATCGGCAGGCGCCGATGACCCCCAGCACCCGGGCCCCCTCGGGGCTGATCGAGGCGTACTCGACCAGGTTCTTCATCGTCAGCCGGTCCTTGCGGAATTTCCGGATGGTGAGGGTCGGACCGTCGAGGGCCAGCGGGTGGGCGATGACGTTGACCCGGCTGCCGTCGGGCAGACGGGCGTCGCAGATCGGCGAACTCTCATCGACCCGCCGGCCGACCTGGCTGACGATCCGCTGGCAGATGTTCATCAGCTGGCTGTTGTCGCGGAAGCGGACGTTGGTCTGCTGGACCTTGCCATCGACCTCGATGAACACCCGGTTGGCGCCATTGACCATGATGTCGGCGATCTCGTCGCGGGCCAGCAGCGGCTCGAGCGGGCCGTAACCCAGCACGTCGTGGATGATGTCCTGGACCAGGTGGTCCTGCTCGACCACCGACATCGAGACGTTCTTGATCGCCACCAGTTCGGCGACGATGTCGCGGATCTCGGCCGCCGCCGCCTTGGTGTCGAGCTGGGCGAGTTGAGCCAGGTCGATGGTGTTCAGAAGCGCATTGAAGATCGTCGTCTTGGTGGCGTGGTAGAAATCGCTCTGTTCCTTGACGATCTCGGTGGTGGCCGGCGCGACCGCCATCACTCCGCCGAGAGGATCGAAGCCGGTCGGCCCCTTGGACGAGGGTTTCGCGGCCGCCGGCGCGGCGGCGTCGCG
Source organism: Caulobacteraceae bacterium (assembly GCA_035648435.1). Taxonomy (GTDB): domain Bacteria; phylum Pseudomonadota; class Alphaproteobacteria; order Caulobacterales; family Caulobacteraceae; genus Acaudatibacter. The sequence goes on along the minus strand of DASRLN010000167.1, from coordinate 9,395 downwards.
CGCCGCGGCCTTCTCGATCCGCTGCGGGCGGGTGGCGATGGCGACGCCGCCGCCGGGCGGCGGGGCCGGCCGCCGCGGTTCGTCGGAAGGGCGTTTGCCGAACACGTCTGTCGCCTTACTTGCGCTTGAACAGGCTGGAGAGCACCGAGGTCCTCGCGGCCGGCGCGGGCGCGGGCGCGCGCTGATTGATCATCAGCCGGGTGAGCTGGTCGATGGCCTCCATGGCCCGGGTCTTTCCGGCCACCTCTCCGACCATCTGGCCGTTGTTGGCCGCCTGGCCGAAGACTTTGGCGTCGAAGGGAATGGCGAGATCCGGGGCCACGCCCAGCGCCTCGCCGAAGTCCTTCAGGGGGATTTCCGGCCTCCCGGGCAGGCCGACCTTGTTCAGCACCACCTTGGGCGGGGCGTCGTTGGGCCTGGCGGCGCGGACCAGGTCGATGATGTTCTTGGCGTTGCGCAGCGACGCCAGATCCGGCTCGGCGACGATGACCAGGTCATCGGAGGTCAGCAGCATGCGTCTTTTCCACCGGCTCCACGCATGCGGCAGATCGAGCACCACATAAGGGGTCGCGGCTCTGATTTTGCGGATCACCTCTTCGAAGACGTCGGCGTTGATCTCGTAGTCCTGCTCCAGGGTCGCCGGCGCGGCGAACAGGCTCAGGTGATCGCTGTGCTTGGCCATCATCCGGTCCATCAGCACCGGGTCGAGCCGGTCGGGATGGGCGAGCGCGTCGGCGATTCCCTGCAGCGGGTCGTGATTGAAGTTCAGGCCGGCCGTGCCGAAGGCGAGGTCGAGATCGACGATCACCGTTCCGGCGCTCATCCGCTGGGAGATTTCGTGGGCGACATTGTGCGCCAGGGTCGAGGCTCCGGCCCCGCCCTTGGCGCCGCAGAAGGCGATCTGCCGGCCGGTGAACGGCGCGGAGGGATCGGCATAGAGGGCGGTGATCGCGCTGATCAACTGCAGCGTCTTCAGCGGCGGGACGAGATAGTCGCTCACCCCCTGGCGCATCAGCTCGCGGTAGAGGGCGATGTCGTTGGCCGCGCCGATGACCATCACCTTGGTGCCCGGGTCGCAGACCTCCGCCAACGCCCCCAGCAACCGCAGCAATTCACTGGCGGAGTCGCCGGATTCGACGATCACCAGGGAGGGGGTCGGCTGGTTCTGATAGTATTCCACCGCCGCCGCCAGGCCGCCGGGCCGAACGATGGTCGAAGCGCGTTCCATCCGGCGGTCGCCGGCCGCGTTCTTGACGACCTCGATGGTGTTCGGATTGGCGCAGAAGGCATGGACGGTGATCCTGGGGGCCACCGCTTCGCCGAGCGTGGCGGCGGCTTCGGCCAGGTCGGCCATGACCGCGGCCGCCGAAGCGGCCGCCGGCTCCGGGTCCGCCGCCAGGCGCCCAAACTGGGCCTCGCTGTCCGGCGGCATCAATGGCAGGTCGGCGAACGGATCGGCCGCGGCCCCGCCGGAGCGCGCGCCGTCTTCGAACGAATCGGCCGCGGCGGCGCGATTGAGCGCCGCGAACGGATCGTCGAGCGCCCGGGCCGCGGACATATCCGCTCCCGACTCCGAACCCCATGACGAGTCCTGGTCGCCAGGCGAGGTGAAGTCGTCTTCGGCGTCGAAATCGAGTTCGAAGCGATCGCGTTCCGCGGGTTTGGGCGGCATGGCTGAGACCTACTGGACTGCGGTTGAGACGGCGCCGCTGGCCTGGGAATCCTTGGCCGTGGAGGTGGTTTCACCCTTGCGGTATTTGTCCAGCACGGCTTGGCGGCGGGCGGCGTCCGGATAGTCCGTGGCGCGTGGGCTGAGAATGTCGCGCGGATCGGCGATCTGGGCGGCGACATTGGCGGTCACCGCGCAGCCGAAATTCTTGTCTTCCTGGTTACTGAAGTCGTTCGACAGATTGTCCCAGGATGTTCCGCATCGCGGACCCCTGGCGACGTAGCGGGCATAGCCGACGATGATCGGCCCGCGCGGGTCGCCGCCGGCGTCATAGCCGATGATACGTACCTTGTCGGGCGCCACGCCCCTGGAAATCAGGATGTCCCGGGCGTCGCTGGCGGTGCGGTAGGCGGCCGCCGGATCCATCGGCCTTGCGGGCGTGCGCACCGAGATGTCGCCGCCGGAGGTGTCCGCCCACTCTTGGGCGAAGGTCGCCAGGGCGTTGGCCTGGGTTGGCGAGGCGCCGGCGCGATGAGGCGCCAAGCGGATTTCCCGAGGCTGGGTCTGGACCTCGATGGCGAAATGCTCGGAGGGCAAGGCGGCCACGTTGTCGAAGCCGTGGGGATCGCTGGCGCAGGCGCCGAGTCCCAAACCCGCCAGGATGGCCAGGATCGCGGGAGACTTGATCACGGTCGGGGTCCTTCTCATTCGATCACGTAGCCCACCGGGCCCTGGTAGCTGCGGCCGGCCGTGGCTTCGGGCGGGCGGTTGTAGGCCTTGTTCAGTCGGCCCAGCAGGACGGTGTCGGTGTCGTTGGCAACCTTCAGCCCGTCGGCTGGCGTCTGCAGATCCTCCGGCCTCGTCGAACTCACGATGTAGGGCGTGACGATGATCACCAGCTCGGTCTGGCCGGCCTGGTAGTCACGCGATCGGAACAGGGCGCCCAGGATCGGCAGGTTCTTCAGTCCCGGCAGGCCGTCGATATTCTGCTTCGAGGTGTCCTGCAGCAGGCCGGCGATCATCATCGCGCCGCCCGACGGCATTTCCACGGTTGTCTCCGCCCGGCGCACGATCAGCGAGGGAACCACGAGATTTGTCCCGCTGGTCGTCGGGGTGGTGGTGGTGGTGATGGTGCCGTTGGAACTACACCCGCTCGTGCCCACGGTGCACGACGTGGTGGTCGTGGTTCCTCCGGCGCCGCCGCCGAAGCCGAGCGTGAAGGAATCGGAGTTGTCGAGTTCGGAGACTTCGGTGGAAATCTTCAGGGATATCCGCCCCCCCGACAACACGATCGGCGTGAACCCAAGGCCGATGCCGTAGGGCTTGAACTCGATCGTCACCTGACCGGTGATGTCGCGGCCGACAGGAACCGGGAACTCGCCACCGACCAGGAATTTGGCGGCCTCACCAGAAACGGCGGTGAGGTTGGGCTCTGCCAGGGTACGCACCAGACCCACGCGCTCGAACGCCTGCAGGCTCGCGGCGAGTTGATTCAGGCCATGGTTGCCGGTGGTCTCCAGCCCGGCCGCGCCGCCGCCCAGGAGCTGCCCGTTGATGGCGTAGGTCGGGGTCGCCGCGAAGCTGAACGCGGTCGCGCCGGCCTGAGCGAGCGCCTGAAAGTTGACGCCGAGCTGCTTGACGATGTTGCGCTGAACCTCGACGATCCGAACCTTCACCATCACCTGGTCCTTGCCGGCGATGCTGAGCATGTTGATCACCTGCTCCGGCTTTTGAACCTGCGAGCGGGCGAACTGCACCGCCCTGTCGGCGTCCGCCAGATTGGCCACCTGGCCGGAAAGGACGATGCTGTCACCGACGACGTCTGCATGGATGTTGGCGCCCGGCATGAGACGATTCATCAGTGCGCTGGATGCCGCGCCGTCGGCGTGAACGCGGATGATCAGGGTCAGAATGCGACGGTTGGCGGCGTCGAAGAAAACCGCGTCGGTCATGCCGGTCTTCAGGCCGAGAACCGAGATGTGACGCGGCGACCGCAGGACGACGTCGGCCGCGAGCGGATTGGTCACCAGCACGTCGCGGGCGTCCACTGGAAGCTCCACCGTGGCGGACTGGCCCTGGGGAATGGACACGTTCTGGGTCGCCGCGCCGCCGGTCATGTCGATCCGGACCATGCCGCCGCCAGGGGCGTCGTTCCCCCCTCCCGGGGGCTGGTATTGCGCCAGCGCCGGCGGCGCGAGGCCCGCCACGCCGAGGACCACCAGGGCGGCCGCCAGGCGAGCCGGGGAGTTCAGTCTGAGGTTCATCGCGACACCGTCACTTCGGATTCCTGACCGCCCTTGAACATGCGAACAGCTTGGCCGGCGGAGGCCGTGCTGCTGCCGCCCGGGCCGCCGCCCATGTCGGCGTAGGACCGCAGGGCCAGCATCGCGCCGCCGCGCGTTCTGGCTTCCGCCAGGCCCGGGGCCGCCGCCGCCGGCACTTCCAGCGTCACCGTGGCCGCCACCGTCGATTTGCCGTTCTTGGCGGGACCGGTGGATTGATCCACCGCCAGCACCCTCACGTTGGAGACCACCGTTTCGGTCACGTAGCCGCCGGCCATCTTGTGATTGGTGTCGGAATGAGCCTCGAGCACATCGACCCGATCGCCCGGCTGGACGAAGCCGCCGGCGCCGGTTTCGGCGCTGACCGCCAGGGACATCGCGCGCATGCCCGGCTGCAGGACCACCGACATGAAGCCACCTTGGCCGGCGACCACGATCTTGCCCTTGACCAACGGCTCGCCCTTGACCAGCGGCTCGCGAACCACCGCGCCGGTGAGGGCCTGCATCTGCGGGCCGCCGCCGGAAATGATGTCCTTGGCCCCGGTCATCAGGCCCTTGGCCGGGGAGATGGCGGCGCCGGCCGGCGTGATCGGGCTGCCGTCGGTGATGTAGTTGGGGTTGAGCGATTCGGCCGGCCACGGCTGCCAGTTCATGTCCGCCGGGGTCAGGCGCACGCCGGTGTCGAGGTCCCGGGCGGCGACCAGGACCCGCACCGACGCCTTGACCGGCGCGGCGGCGACCACGATCGGCGCCCTGTGCGGCGTCATGACGCTGCGCAATATCCAGGCCAGGCCGATGGCGGCCACCAGGGCCACTCCAATGATCGCGATCCTTACCGGGTTCATCGTCTTTCGAGACTCCAGCCGCGCCGGTTCGATTTTGTGGGCGCGGTCCCGATGATCGGAACGTCACACCCATGATTCGCGCCCCGGCCTCCCGGCGCCCGGCGACATTCACCGGTGGTTGGTTAACGCCGGCCTAAACGAACGGTTTTAGAAGCCGCCGTTCGCCGCCCGCATCAACAATCCCTGCGGAAAGGCGGCCAGAGCGCCGATGGCGATGGCCACGCCATAGGGGGCGGCGCCGCCCGGAGTCGCCAGCCTGCCCACCCAGGAGGGACCCGCCACGGCATAGGGTCGCAGCCATGCCGACCGCATCGCCAGCAGCCCCATGGCCAGAACCCCGCCGGCGAGGCCGGTGCAGAGGATAAAGGACGCAAGACCGGGAACGCCGAGCCAGAGGGACGCCGCCGCCAGCAGCTTGGCGTCACCGCCGCCCATCCACTTCATGGCGAACATCGCGACGCCCGCGACCAGCAGCGCCGCGCCGATCCCGAGCGATGTCAGGATCTCCAGCGGATGGACCCCGGCGAGGAAGGCGGCCGGCACGAACGCCACCGCCAGGGCCGCGGTCAGCCAGTTTGGAATGGTGTAGGTGCCGATATCGCGCACCGCGGCCAGAATGACCAGGGTCGAGAAGGTCAGGATCAGGGCGATCTTCATCGCGTCCGGGGATATCGACATTGCGAGAGCCTTCCCTTGCGGTGAGAAGCGGCAGATTCGGCCAATCAAGTGAAGCAAGGGTTTAGAGATCGCCGCGATCCGCCGTGGTGCGGCAACGGCGCCCGTGCGGCCCGCGACAAACATCTCCCTTCGCTCTCGCCGCTGAACGTCGCCCATGTTCCGGCGCCCGGCGCGGTCATCAATAACGGGTTGGAAACACTGTCCGGCAATCCTTCGGAGGACGGAGAATCTCGACCCATGCCCAGCGACGACGCGACACCCATGATCCTGGGTCCGAAGAGCCGCGCCGAAAAGCGTCTGGTGATGGTTTCGCTCGGAATCGCCGCCGGCTACCTGGTGGCGCTGGCCGCGATGTTCGCCAGGCACTCGTGGGTGCTGGGCGCCGACCGGCGGCCGATCATGACCGACTTCGCCGCGATGTGGTCGGCGGGAAGCCTCGCGAGGGATGGGCACGCCCTGTCGGCGTACGATGGGCGATTGCAACACGCCGCCGAGGTCGCCACCGTCGGTCACCAGTATCAAGGCTATTTCGGCTGGAATTATCCTCCGAGCTTTCTCCTTGTCATGGTCGTTCTGGCCGGCCTTCCCTACGCGGTGGCGTTCGTGGCCTGGGTCGCTTCGACACTAGCTCTGTACGTGGTGAGCATCGCCGCGCTCTCGCGTCGGTGGGCGACGTTGCTTGCCGCCCTGGCGGCGCCTTGGATGCTGGCCTGCGCCTTCACCGGTCAGAACGGCTTCCTCGCCGCCGCACTGATCGGCCTCGTCTTGCTGACGATGGACGAGAGGCCGATTCTGAGCGGGATCCTGCTCGGTTTCCTCGCCTTCAAGCCACAGTTCGGCTTTCTGTTCCCCTTCGTCCTGGTGGCGAGCGGTCGCTGGCGTGTATTGGCGTGGGCCACGGTCAGCACCGTCAGCCTCACCGGGCTTTCCATCGTGGTTTTCGGCCCCGACGTATTCCTGGCCTTTTTGCACAACCTGGCGTTGGCGACGGGAGGGATGTTGAATGATGGACAGATTCCTTGGTACAAACTGCAAAGCATCTACAGCATGAGTCGGGCGCTAGGTGCGCCCAACTCGGTCGGCTGGTGCGCGCAGGGCGCCGCCGCGGCGGCCTGCGCGACAATGGTCGTCTGGCTTTGGCGTGGCGGCGCGCCAACCGCTCTGAAAGCGGCCAGCCTGCCGGTCGCGGCGATCCTCGCCACGCCCTACGTCTTCAACTACGACCTTCCCATCCTCGGCGTGACGATGGTCCTCCTTTATCGCCAGAGGAGTTTTGACCGGCTGGAATACGTTGTTCTGGGCGTCGCGGCCTTGGTGATCAACGCCGGCTTCCCGATCGGTCTACCCTTGGGCCTGATCGCGCCTCTTGCGTTCGGCGCGGTGGTCGGCCGGCGCGTGGTCGCCCTCCAGCGCGGCGGGTCATCCCTCATGTCCCCGTCGCCGATCGGCGCGCGGCCTTCCCTGGCGCCCCCCCTGATCGCCCCCTGATCCATTGCCGTCCGGCGACGGTGTTCGCGGACCTGGGGGCAGCCCTCGGCCTCGACGCACTCCCTCGTCGAGGCGGTCACCGATAACGAGTTGGAAACAATCTCCGGGCGATCCTTCGCGGGACGGAGAAGCTTGAAACATGCTCGACGGCGGCGCGCTGACCATGGACCTCGCCGCCGCAAGCCGCTCGGAGAGGCGCCTGGTGGTGATTTCCCTCGGCGTCGCGGCGATTTACGTGGTGGCGTTGGGCTGGATGTTCGCCGGCCATGGCTGGCTGCTGGACGCCGGCGGCCGGCCGATCCTGACCGACTTCGTGGGAATGTGGTCGGCGGGAGGCCTGGCGAGAGACGGGCACGCCCTGTGGGCCTATGACGCCGGCCTGCAGCATGCCGCTGAAATAGCCACGATCGGCCACGCCTTTCAGCGTTCCATAGGCTGGAATTATCCTCCGGTCTTTCTGTTGGTCACCACCGCGCTGGCCGCGCTTCCGTATGCCGGGGCCTTCCTTCTCTGGGCCGGCTCGACCCTGGTCCTGTACGGCTGGAGCATCGCGGCGATCAGCCGCCGTTGGACGGCGGCGATCGTCGCCCTCGCGCCGCTTTGCGTATTTGCCTGCGCCTCGATGGGCCAGACCGGGTTCCTCACCGCCGCCCTGGCCGGCTTCGTCTTGTTGACGATGGACGAGCGGCCGATCACGAGCGGCCTGTTGCTCGGTCTGCTGACCTATAAGCCGCAGTTCGGGCCGCTATTCCCCTTGGTGCTCGCGGCGAGCGGTCGCTGGCGAGTGTTCGGGTGGGCGGCGGCCAGCGCCCTTGGCCTGGCGGGCCTTTCGATCGCGGTCTTCGGGTTCGATGTGTTCTCTTCCTTCCTTCGTGACCTGCCCATCGCCACGCGGGCGCTGGTCGATAACGGGGGCATCGCTTCGTACAATCTGGAAAGCGTCTATGGGCTGGCGCGGGCATTGGGTGCGTCCGACACGATCGGGTGGGGCGCGCAGGGGGCCGCGACGGCGGCCTGCATCGCGGCGATGGTCTGGTTCTGGCGTGGCCGCGGGCCGATGGACCTGAAGGCGGCCAGTCTGCCGGTGGCGGCGATCCTGGCGACGCCGTATGTCCTGGGCTACGACCTCCCGCTGCTGGCGGTCTCGGCGGCATTTCTTTATCGCCATCGAGGCTTCGACCGGCTTGAATACTTCGTTCTGGCCGGGGCCGCCCTGACGGGCAACCTCGGCCCCCTCGTCCATCTTCCCCTGGGCCTGTTCGCCAGCCTCGCGGTCGCCGCGGTGGTCGGCAGACGCGCATTCGATTCCCGGCGCGAGGAGACGCGCTCGCCGTTTTTCGCCGGCCCGCTCTGTTCTTTGGCCGCGCCATGACCGCCGCTTGGACCATTCCGGCCGCGGCCCGTCCCAGGGCGAGGTTGGCCGACTACGTGGGCATCATGCGCCTGGACCACGCCACCAAGCACGTCTTCATCGTGCCCGGGGCGGTCCTCGCGGTGCTTCTGCGTGGCGAGACGGTGCGCCTTTCAGCTTGGCCGTTCGTCGCCGGCGCCCTGATGGCGATCCTGATCGCCTCGGCCAACTATGTGATCAACGAATGGCTCGACCGCGCGTCGGACGCGCACCATCCGACCAAGTCGGCGAGAACCGCCGTCCGCAACGAGATGAAGGGCTGGATCGTCCTTGGGCAATGGGCTCTGCTGGTGGTCGCCGGTCTCGCGGTCGGCGCGTCCGCGAGCGCGACGATGCTGGTGATCGCCGCCGCCTTCGCGCTCCAGGGGGTGGTCTACAATGTGCCGCCGTTCAGGTCCAAGGACCATCCCTATCTCGACGTGCTCTCGGAATCAGTCAACAATCCGCTGCGCCTGATGATCGGATGGGCGATGGTGGATCCGACGACCCTGCCACCATCCAGCATCATCTTCGCCTATTGGCTCGGCGGCGCGTTCCTGATGGGAACCAAGCGCCTGTCCGAATACCGCGAGATCGTGGCTTCCCACGGACGCGAAGTGCTGGCTCTATACCGGCCGAGTTTCGCGGGCTACACGGAGATCAGCCTGACCTCTTCGTGCCTCATCTATGCCCTGTTCAGCGCCATGGCCCTGGCGATTTTCTTCGTGAAGTACCGGATCGAGTACATCTTCGTGCTGCCGCCCGTGGCCCTGCTGTTCGGCAAATACCTCGCCCTCTCGATGCAGCCGGCATCAACCGCGCAGAAGCCCGAGAAGCTGTTCACGGAGCACGGACTGATGACCATGGCCTTGCTCGTCGTCGCTGCATTCGTCGTCTTTACGGTGGTGAACGTTCCCGCGCTCGGGTCCCTGGCATCCCAGCACTTCATCGTCCTGAGGTAGGGCGTCGTGGTGATCGACTGGCGCCCGGTGAGCCTCGAAGACCGTTCCCGGCTGGCGCCCCTTCGCCCCCGTCTCCAAGAT
>DASRLN010000166.1:0-18123 GCA_035648435.1 Caulobacteraceae bacterium | reverse complement strand
TTTCGGCGGTGGCCAACGCCGGCGCCCTGGGCTTCATCACCGCCCTGACCCAGCCGACGCCGGAGGCGCTGGCCGAAGAGATCAGGCGCTGCCGCGAGATGACCGACAAGCCGTTCGGGGTCAACCTCACCATCCTGCCGGCGATCAAGCCGCCACCCTATGCCGAATACCGCGCCGCGATCATCGAGAGCGGGATCAAGATCGTCGAGACCGCCGGCTACAAGCCCCAGGAGCACGTCGATCACTTCAAGCAGCATGGGATCAAGGTGATCCACAAATGCACCTCGGTGCGCCACGGCCTCTCGGCCGAACGCATGGGCGTCGATGCGATTTCCATCGACGGCTTCGAATGCGCAGGTCATCCGGGCGAGGACGACGTTCCCGGCCTGATCCTGATCCCGGCCGCCGCCGACAAGATCCGCATACCGATGATCGCTTCGGGCGGCTTCGGCGACGCCCGCGGTCTGGTCGCCGCCCTGGCCCTCGGGGCCGACGGCATCAACATGGGAACCCGGTTCATGGCCACGGCCGAATCGCCGATCCATGAAAACGTCAAGCAGCAGATGGTGGCCAACGACGAACGCGCCACCGACCTCATCTTCCGGACCATGCGCAACACCGCCCGGGTGGCCAGGAACGCCATCAGCCAGCAGGTCGTGGAACTGGAACGCGGCGGGGCCAAGTTCGAGGACGTCCGCGAACTCGTCGCCGGCGTGCGCGGCAAGGTGGTCTATGAGACCGGCGACCCGGATCACGGCATCTGGTCGGCCGGCCAGGTCCAGGGCCTGATCCACGACGTCCCCACCTGCGCCGAGCTGATCGGCCGCATCGTCACCGAGGCGGAGGGGATCATCCGTGGACGGTTGGAAGGTATGATCGGGTCGCGGACGGCGGTGGCGGCGGAGTAGGATATCCCTCCCTCCCCTTCTGGGGAGGGACGATCGCGAAGCGATCTAAGGTGGGGCAGTCTCGATCGCCACCGGCGTTCGGATGGTTCCACACAGCCCCACCCGGCGCTTCGCGCCACCCTCCCCATGAAGGGGATGGAGGGGTCAGATCAATGCTCTCAGCGCCTCCGCGATCTCATCCACCGCCTCCACCGTCGTCGCCCACGAGCACATGAAGCGCACGCTGCCGTCGATGAAGCGATAGACGAACCAGCCTGAGCGTCGCATTGCCTGCAAGCGCGGCTCGTCCATCTCGACGAACACGGCGTTGGCCTCGACCGGGTGGCGGATGGAGAAGGGCATGGCGGCGGCGAGCCGGGCGGCCATGGTATTGGCGTGGGTGGCGCGGGACCGCCAGGCGCCGCTCTCCAGCATGCCGATCCACGGGGCGGCGAGGAACCGCGCCTTGGAGACGAGTTGGCCGCCGTGCTTGAGGCGCGCGCCGAACCGGCGGGAGAGAGTCTTGTCGATCAGGACGATGGCTTCGGTGGGAGTCGAGCCGGCCTTGGTCCCGCCGAGCACCAGCGCATCCACTCCTAGGCGCCCGAGCGACGCCAGGTCGAAGCCGGCGGCGGCGGCGTTCGCCAGCCGCGCCCCGTCCAGGTGGATCTTCAGGCCGCGCTCCTTTGCGGCGGCGATCAGTTCCGCCAGTTCGGCGTCGGAATAGACGGCGCCGAATTCGGTGGCGTTGGTGATCGAGAGGGTCGCGGGCGATTGCCAGTGCGGCTCGTCCGGGCGGCCCAGGGCCTCGGCCAACGCGTTCGGATCGATGCGTCCCGAGGCGCCCGACAGGCCGATGATCCCCAGTCCGGCGCCGAAAAAGCCCGGCGCGCCGGTCTCGTCGGTGGCGATGTGGGAGTGTTCGTGGGTGATCACCGCCTCGTGCGGCTGGGCCAGGGCGGCCAGGGTGATGGCGTTGGCGGCGGTGCCGGAAGCGGCGAAGCGCACCTCGGCGTCGATGTCGAGCAGGGCGCGGATCAGATCGGCCGCGCGGGCGCAGACGGCGTCGTCGCCGTAACCGGCCGCGAAACCGTCGTTGTGGCGGCCGAGCGCGGCGATCACCTCTGGCATGGCTCCGGCCACATTGTCCGAGGCGAAGTCGTAGCGAGCCATCGTCAATCTCCTGGGAAGCCTTTTATCGTGAGGGAACCGAAACGCCGGCGCCGATCAACGTCGTCTTACCCAGGGCGGCCATCAGGCCGGCGATGAGGGCCGGGGCGTCGAAGGCGCCGCCCAGCATGCCGGACAGTTGCAGCATCAGCGGACCGTGCAGGGCCGCCCAGTAGAGGTGGCCGATGAGGTCGGGATCGCCCTTCAGGCGGCCCGCGGCGGCAAGGTCGCGCAAATGCGCGGTCATCGTCGCCCGTGAACGCTCGGCGGCCCGGACCAGATCGGGATAGCTTTCCGCGCCCTCCTGGTTGATGTCGAACATCAGCTTGTAGGCTTCGGGATTTTCCAGGGCGAAACGAACATAGGCGGCCCCGATCGCCACCGCCCGCGCCGACGGATCGGTCGGGCCGGCGCGGTAGGCGCGCTCCAGCGCCTCGGCGTGACGGTCGAAGCCCCGCGCCCGCACCGCCGCCAGGATGGCGCCCTTGTCCTTGAAGTAGCGATAGGGCGTCATCGGGCTGACCCCCACGGCGGCGGCGAGCTGACGGATGGTGACGGCGTCGGGGCCGTGCTCGGCGAACAGATGTTCGGCGGCGTCGCACAGGCGATCACGGAACCCGGCGATGTCGGCGTCCGAAAGGCTTCTCGGCAAAAAATGTCTTCCCCACAAAAAACCCGCTTGCATTCGATTATACCTTACGGCATAAATTTACAACGTAAGAAATTCGGAGAACGAGCATGGACGGCTCCCAGCCCATCAACCCCTATCTCGCCGGGAATTTCGCCCCGGTCCATGATGAGGATGATTTCGACCTCGAAGTGGTGGGCGAGATCCCCGCCGCTCTGGCTGGCGCTTTCTACCGCAACGGCCCCAATCCGCAATTCGAGCCGCGCGGCGATTACCACTGGTTCGGCGGCGACGGCATGATTCACGCCTTCTTCGTCGAGGACGGCAAGGTCCGCTATCGCAATCGCTGGATCCGCACCCCGAAATGGAAGGTCGAGAACGCCGCCGGGCGCTCCCTGTTCGGAACCTTCGGCAACCCGATGACCACCGATCCGTCCGTGCTCGGACAGGATAGCGGGGTGGCCAATACCAGCATCCTCAGCCACGCCGGTCGCCTGTTGGCCCTGGAAGAGGGGCACAAGCCCACGGGGCTTGATCCGTCGAGCCTCGAGACGCTCGGCTATGTCGAACAATACCGCGGCCGGGTCACCGCCCATCCCAAGATCGACCCAGAAACCTCCGAAATGGTCTGGTTCGGCTATTCCACCGGCGAGCAGCCCCTCAACGCCACTGTCTCATATGGCGTCACCAACGCCGCCGGCGAGGTGGTGCGCCGGGATGACTTCGAGGCCCCTTATTCCAGCATGGTGCACGATTTCCTGGTCACCCGCCGCCACGCCCTGTTCCCGATCCTGCCGCTTACCGGCAGTCTTCAACGCGCGATGGCCGGCGGCCCCGCCTACGCCTGGGAGCCGGAAAAGGGCGCCTTCGTCGGCGTCATGGCCCGCGACGCCGGGGTCGAGACGATGCGCTGGTTCCAGACCGACCCCTGCTACGTCTTCCACCCGATGAACGCCTGGGAGGAGAAGGCGAAGATCTTCGCCGACGTGATGGAATATCCAAGCGCTCCACTGTTCCCCAAGATCGACGGAAGCCGGGGAGACAATACCGCCGCCCGCCTGGTGCGCTGGACCTTCGACCTCGCCGGTGACACCGACGCGATCAAACGCGAGCCCCTCGACGATCTGGCCGGCGAGTTTCCGAGGTTCGACGAACGCCGCGCCGGTCTCGCCTACCGTCACGGCTGGTTCGCCGGCAGCTCCCAGCGTCCGGGCGATTTCCGCTTCAACGCCATCGCCCATATCGACCTGGTCACCGGCAAACGGACCGCGCATGAACTGGCATCGTCCGACGCCGCCGGCGAACCGGTGTTCGTGCCGCGTTCGGCCGACGCGCCCGAAGGCGACGGCTGGGTGATTGCGGTGGTCTATCGAGGGAACGAGGACCGCAGCGACTTCCTGGTCTTCGACGCCCAGGACATTCCCGGCGGGCCGCTCGCCGCGGCCCGGATTCCGCGCCGCGTTCCCTTCGGCTTCCACGGTTCCTGGCGGGCGGCCTGACCGAGGCGGACCCGCGCCGGACCGCCGAGCGCCGCGTCGGATTGTTCTAGCCGGCCCAGGCAAGCCGGTTTCCGAGCCTAGGCCGTCGCCGCGGCGACGGTCCTTCGCGCCAGCGCTTCGAGGGAATCCACCAGGGCGACGGCGATGTCCGTGGGGGCCAGCACCAGCGGGATCTCGGTGCAACCGGCGAGAACGGCGTCGGCGCCGCGGTCGATCAGTCCGGCGGCCAGGGCGGCCATCCGGGCGCGGGCCACCGGCCCGGTGTCGCCGGCTTTCACGCGGTAGAGCAGCGCCATGAACGCCGCCTGGGCCGCCGGCTCGCAGACGATGAAGGAAATTCCCCGGCGAGCCAGGGCGTCCTGATAGAGCCCGGCTTCCAGGCAGCCGTCGGCGGCGAGGATCCCTACTCTTGTCGGCGCGAGCGCGGCGACGTCATCGGCGGCGGTCTCGACGAGGTTGATGAAGGGGATCGCGCACGCCCCCGTGATCGCCGCGGCATGGGCGTGAGCCGCGTTGCAGGGCATCACCAGAATCTCGGCGCCGGCGGTCACCAATCCTCGCGCCATCGACGCCAGCACGTCGCCTGGCGTGGGACCGATCCCGCCCGCCGCGGCGTTGCGGTCGGGGACGCCGGGATTGCAGTCCACCAGCAGGCGCGGGTGGTCCTGGTCGCGCGCCGCCGGGGTGAGGGCGCGCACCCTGGCCATGAACGCGATCGTGGCGGCCGGACCCATGCCGCCGATCACTCCCACGACGCGACCGCTCACGAGCGCAGCACGCTCTGGTAGGCGTATAGCGCCGGCGACCCGCCGGTGTGGATGAAGAGCACGTTCTCGCCGTCCCTGAAGGCGCCGCGGCGCGCCAGGGCGATCAGCCCGGCCATGGCCTTGCCGGTATAGACCGGATCGAGGAGCACGCCTTCCAGCCGGGCCAGCATCCTGACCGCCTCGACCATGTCCTCGGTGGGCAGCGAATAGCCGGGGCCGACCCATTCGTCCAAGGCGGTCACGGCCGCGCGCGACGGCGACCGGGCGAGGCCGAGCAGATCGGCGGTGGCCACGGCGAGCTTGTGGACATTGGCTTCCTGCTCGGCGCGTGGGCGTCGCACGTTGACGCCGGTGAGGGGAATTCCCGCGTCGCGCGCCTCCAGGCCGACAAGCAGGCCGGCGTGGGTGCCGGCGCTGCCGCTGGCGCAGACGATGTGGTCGAAGGCCAGCCCCATGGCGAAGCCCTGGTCGAGTATCTCGTTGGCGCAGGAGACATAGCCGAGGGCGCCCAGGGGGTTGGATCCGCCGCCGGGGATGACGTAGCCGCGTCGCCCCCCGGCGGCCAGATCGGCGCCTATCTCGACCATCGCCGCGTCGAGATCGACGCCGGCGGGGACCACAGCGACCGTCTCGACGCCCATCAGGTCGAAGAGAAAGTTGTTGCCACTGGCCGCGCGGTCGTAGCTGCCCGGCACCCGCTCTTCGAGCACCAGCCGGCATTTCAAACCCTCGCGGGCCGCCGCCGCGAGGGTGAGGCGGCAATGGTTGGACTGCACGGCGCCGACGGTGATCAGGGTGTCGGCGCCCCGGGCGAGGGCGTCGGCAACCAGGAATTCGAGCTTGCGGGTCTTGTTGCCGCCGGCCGCCAGGCCGAGGGTGTCGTCGCGCTTGATCCAGACGCGCGGACCGCCCAGCGCGCGGCTGAGATTTTCCAGGGGTTCGATGGCGGTCGCATGGGGCGTGTATCGGCGCCGGGGAAACCTGGCCAGATTCATTCTCCGCGCCTCCTGCGGGGCGCCATCAGGCGCCGGACTTCGGCGTGGGGCAAAGCATTGATCACGCGGTCGTCGATCCCGACCATGTCCTCATTGGCGACCAGGGCGTTGAGAACCGCCTCGTCGATGCTCTCGATGGCGGCGGCGAACAAAGGATTGAGCGCGGCGTCGGGGATGAAATCGAGGCGTCCGAGCGCTTTGTCGCCGGCGGCCAACGCCTCGCGGTTGGCGGTGGAGAGGGCAAGGAAGATGTCGCCCGATCCGTGGCCGGATATGGCCCCGCCGCGACCGATGCCGAGAGATACGCGCCGCGCGCACCGCTCGAGCTGGTGGGGGATCAACGGCGCGTCGGTGGCCAGGATGGCGATCACCGAACCGGCCTCCACGCCGCCGCGCGGATCGGGCCGCCAGTCCTTCAGTGCCCGGCCCACCGGAATGCCGGCGATGGTGAGCTGCTCGCGCAGACCGAAGTTCGCCTGCACGAAGGCGCCGACGGTATGGATTTCACCGGCGAAGGCCACGCGGCGCGAGGCCGAGCCCGATCCGCCCTTGAAGCCGTAGCAGATCATTCCCGTGCCGCCGCCGACGCTGCCTTCCTCGATCGCGCCGCCGGCCGCGTCGTCGAGGGCCGCGAAGACGTCCTCGTCGCGGACGTGGAAGCCGTTGATGTCGTTCAGCCAACCATCCCAGGTCTCGCCGGCGACGGGAAGCGACCAACCCGCCAGCCCACCACGCTCGACCAGCCACTTGATCGTCGCGTCCCGCGCCAGGCCGCAGGAATGGGTGTTGGTGAGGGTGATCGGCCCGTCGCAGCGGCCGACCTCCCGCGCCCAGTGCGAGCCGGTGAGCTCGCCGTTGCCGTTGAGACTGAACATGGCCGCGAACACCCCCTCGCCGGCCCCGGCCCGGCCGCGGGGCAGGATGGCGGTGACGCCGGTGCGCACCGGCCCGACGCCTACTTCGAGCTTTCCGGCGCCGCGGATGATGGTGCGATAGCCGACCTCCACGCCGGCGACGTCCGTGATCGCGTTGTGGGGACCGGGCTCGCCGGCAAAGGGAATGCCGATGGCCCGGGCGCGCGGGCGGCCGCCGGGCGTGGTCAGCACAGGACTTCGTCGATCGACTGGGCGAGGACGTCGGCCATCCGGTCGATATCCGTTTCGCTGCTCACGAAGGGAGGGCCCAGGCAGATGATGTCGCGGGCGACGCCGGTGCCGCCGGGATAGAAGAAGACGTCGTTCTTCAGGCCCTGGCCGACGATCCGATTGGTGACCCGATCGGCGGCGTCGAAGGGCTCCAGCGTGTCGCGGTCACGCACGATCTCGATGGCCTGCAACAGGCCCATGCCTCTGATCTCGGCCACGTGCGGATGCTGGCCGAGACGCCGGTGCAGCCGGTCGGAGAGCCGCGCCCCCAGCGGCGCCACCTGGTCGATGAGCTGTTCCCGATCGATGATGGCGAGCACCGCGTTCGCCGCCGCGCAGGCCGAGGGGAGGGCCGCGAAGGTGTGGAACATGATGTCGTAGCCGGCCTCGCCGATCGGCTGGGCGACTTCGGACGTCGCATAGACGCCGGTGATCGCCGCATAGCCGCCCGCCAGGCCCTTGCCGCCGACCATGATGTCGGGCCGCAGGTCGAAGCGCTGGCAGGCGAACCGGTCGCCGAGCCGACCGAAGCCGGTCATTACCTCATCGACGATCAGCAGTATGCCGAACTCGTCGCAGAGAGCCCGGATGCCGGGAAGATAGTCCGATGGCGGAACGATCGCCCCGCCACTCGAGCCGGTCACCGCCTCTATGGCCAAGGCGGCGATGGTTTCCGGCCCCGCCGCCTCGATCGCCGCTCGGGTGGCGTCCACATAGTATCGGCCGGCGTCCGGATGATGCCTGCCGAGCGGGCAGCGAAGCGGCGACGGTGTCGGCGCGCGCAGGAACTCCGGGAGGAAACCTTCGAGCCCGCGCTTGCGGCTGGCGTGGCCGGAGAAGGCGGCCATGCTGATGGTGGTGCCGTGATAGGACAGATCGCGAGCCATGATCCGTGTGCGGCGGGTCTCGCCGAGGGCGGCGAAATGCTGCAGGGCGATCTTCACCGCCGCCTCCATGCCCTCCGACCCGCCGCAGGTCAGGTGAATGTGGTGCAGCCCCTCGGGCAGCCAGTCGGCCCGCAGTCTTTCGACCAGCGCCTCGCGCTCGGGGGTCGGCCAGGTCGGCACCACGAACGCCGCGCCAGCGGCGGATCTGGCCACCGCCGCCGTGACCTCGGCGCGGCCGTGGCCGACGTTGGCCACGATCGCCCCGCCGGCGGCGTCGAGGATCCGCCGGCCGCCATCGGCGATCAGCCAGGCGCCTTCGCCGCCGACGATCCTGGGTCCGCTGCCGGCCAGAAAGGGCCACTCGGTCGAGTCATAGGTTGGCATGAGGCGTTCCGCCAAGTTGGTCCCCTCCGATCGGGGCGAGGAAGATGCGACGCCGCCATCGTATGGTCACGGACGGCGCATTCCGTGGCGGATGCGGAGAATGTGAACCTCTTCGCCAACCACTTCATAACGGATGATGTAGGGGTAGACGATCACCAGTTCGCACAACTGCGTGCCAGGCACGGGTCTGCCGCGATGTGGCCGCTCGGCGAGGCTCGTGCCGGCCTGAAACAATCGTTCGGCAAGGTGAGCGGCGTCGCGGGGGTTGAAGGCGAATAGGTATTCGTGGATGCGCCAGACCTCGTCCACGACGGACGGCGGCCAAATGACGCGCACGGCTCAGTCTGGCTCCGGAGGCGGCGCCCTCTCGCCGGCAGCCAATCTCCGCAACCATGCCCCCACCTTTTCATGCGCCAGTCCACGGCCCTCCGCGATCTCGGCGCGGGCTCGCTCCATCGCAGCCTCTTCGATGGCGTCGTCGCGTTCGTCGAAAATCGTCTTGGGCTCGGCCATGCCGTCCAATAGCATCGAGTCTGCGGATTCGAAATCGCTTACACGGACCCCCATGAAGAGAGATTTCACCTTCGTCCACACCGCGGACATCCATCTGGACAGCCCGCTCACCGGTCTGGCGCGCAAGGACGAAGGCTTTTCCCGACTCGTCCGCGGCGCGACGCGGCGGGCGTTCTCCAACGTCGTCGATCTGGCGATCGACGAAGGCGCCGGGTTTGTGGTGATCGCGGGGGATCTCTACGACGGAACCTGGAAGGACCAGAACACCGGTCAGTTCGCCGTCTCCCAGCTCAGCCGCCTGTCGCGCGCCGGGATACGAACATTCATTGTCTTCGGCAATCACGACGCCGAGAGCCGCATCTCGCGTCACCTGACCATGCCACCGGGGGTTCATTTACTCAGCAACAAAGCTTGCGAGACGGTATTTATGGAGGAATTCGGTGTCGCGATTCACGGCCGCAGCTACAAGGAGGTGGCGACGACCGAAGACCTCGCGGCCAGCTATTGCGCGCCGAACGCACTCGCCTTCAATATAGCCTTGCTGCATACGGCGCTAGGCGGGAATCCCCCGCACGAGAATTACGCACCATGCACTCTGGACCGATTGCGCTCATCCGGCCACCAGTATTGGGCGTTAGGACATGTCCACGAGCACGCGGTGCGATCACGCCACCCGTTTGTCGTCTATCCAGGCAACACCCAAGGCCGCCACGCGCGCGAAACCGGCGCCAAGGGTGCGGTGTTGGTCCGCGTGTCCGAGGGCGAGGTTCAATCCGTCGAACACCGGGCATGCGACGAAGTGCGTTTCGCGCGCGCCGAGATTGATGGGGTCGATGCGCGCGACATGACCGAACTGCTGGCCGCCGTCGGCGAGGGCCTCGCGGGCGCGACCCGCTCAACCGACGGTCGCCCGGTGGCCGTTCGCGTCATCGTGCGGGCGAGGGACGGAGTTGGTCGCGGAGCCACGGCCGATCGTGAGTGGTTCGACGGCGAGGTGCAGGCGATCGCGGCGGGGCTTTCAGAGTCGCTGTGGATCGAAAAGGTCACGCTCACGGCCGTGGAAGATGGCCCGACCACGAGCTTGCTCCCGGAGCTTGACGCCCTCCTCGCCGTGGCGATGGACGACGAGGATTGTGCCCACGCCGTGCGGGCTGCGGTGGCGCCGCTGCTGGGCAAGTTGCCCGCCGATTTGCGCGATCCGGACCTTTCTCCGCTGCTCTGGGCGGCGCGAGAACAGGACGACCGAACCCTCGTGGCGGCGGCGCGGCGCCTGGTCGAGGCGCGCCTCGCAGGGGAAGGGGGCTGATGCGTCTGCAGCGGCTCGAACTTGCCCGATACGGCGGCTACGAGGGGCGTTCCCTCGATTTCGGCGACGGACATCTCGATCTTCACCTGATCATCGGGCCGAACGAGTCGGGCAAATCCACTCTGCTGTCGGCGATCGGCGACCTGTTGTTCGGGTTCTCAAGGCCAACGCTGCAGAACTGGCGCTTCGAAACCAAGGACCTTCGCCTCGCCGCCTCCATCGCCGACGGTCATCGCACGTTGCGGGTCGCCAGGCGCAATGGACTGAAGAACACCCTGCTTGGCGCGGATGACACGCCGCTTCCCGATGACATCCTGGACCCCCTGCTGGGGGGCCTCAATCGCGCCGCCTTCGACCGCCTGTTCGGCCTGGACGCCGCCAAACTGAGAGCGGGCGGCCAAGCCATACTCGCGGGCAAGGACGACGCGGCCCAATCGCTGTTCGAAGCAGGTACGGGCATGGCCGCCGTCGGCGCCAAGCTCAAGCAGCTCGAGGCCGAGTGCGGGGAGTTGTTCAAGCCCAGCGCCTCGAAGCCCAGGATCAATCAACTTCTGCGCGAGCGCCAGGAGAGCGTTGACACCCTGCGCGTGACGACCCTGAGCGAAGCCGACTGGACCAAGCTGCATGGTCGCCGGAGCAGAGCGGAAGCGGCGCGTGCTGATCTCATCGCCGAAGACAAGACGCTTGGCGCCCGCATGAACGACCTTGAACGTCTGGCTCGCGCGCGGGCGCCGCTTCGTCGCCTTGATGAAGCGCGTAGTGAGGTCGCGCGGCTGGGGCCGCTTCCGAGCCTTCACGCCGATGCGGCCCGGATCCTCGCCGATGCGCGCGCCGAGCGCGCCACGACGCTTGAGCTGAAATCTGGCCACCAGCGGAAGCGGGATCGCGCGTCCAGCGCCATCGCGGCCATCGCGCTCCCAGAGGCGATCCTCGCCGTCGCGGCGCGCATCGACGCGCTGGAGGAGCGGCGAGCGGAAATCGACCGAATGCGAAAAGATCTGCCGCGAAAGGCGGCCACGCTCGACGAGATCGAAGCGGCCATTGCCGCAGCGCGGCAGGCGTCGGGCCTGGCCGATTCGGCCCGCCTGCCGACGTCCGCCTGGCGGCGCCGCGCCCGCATCTACCTGGAGGCCCGCCGGGCGCTCGAAACGCGCGCCCGCAAACATTCTGAAGGTGTTTCCCTAAACCGCCACGAGCGGCAAAGCGCCGCCGAGGCGCTCACACAAGCGCCGGAACAGGCCAGTTTGGCGGATTTGAAGGATGCTTTGGCGGCCCTCTCGCCGGATGCGATCAAGCGCATCGAGATGGGTAGGGCCGCTTCGGAGCGGGCGGCGCAGCGGGCGGTCGCCGCCCTGTCGTCTCTGGGCTGGAACGGATCCGCGGACGCCCTTGCGAGCGCGCGGCTGCCTTCGCTGGCCGAAGCCTCGGACCAAGAAAGGCGCGCACGCGTCGCTCGGGAGGCAGTGGAGAAGGCGAGGGAGAACGCCCAGGCGGCGGGGTCCGAGGCGCGCCGATGTCGTGCGAAACTGGACGAACTCGCGGCGGGCGGCCCGCTGCCGACGCCCGCGGTGGTGGCGGAAGGCCGGGAAGCGCGAGACCACGCCTTCGAGGAGGTGAGAGCCCGGCTGGGGCATGCCCGACAGCCCGACGACGCCGAGGCGGCCTCGCGGCTGGCCCTTGCGATTGGCAAGGCCGATCTTCTCGCGGACGCGCGGGACGCGGCTTCCCGCCAGATCGCGGAGCACGCCGTCACGCTCTCGGCGCTGGCGATCGCGGAGGGGACCGGGCTGGCGGCCGAGGGCGACGGTGTGGCCGCCGGCGACGAGCTGGCCACGGCGCAGGCCGAATGGTCGAAAATCACCGCCAGCGCTGGAATGCCCGACGCCCTCGGTCCGTCCGGGTTTCCCGCTTGGAAGGACGGGCGCGACCATTTCATTGTGCTCCGAAACGACGCTCAGGTCGCGGCGGATGAATATCGGCGCGAGCAGACATCAATGCAGTCGGCGGAGGACCAATTGTCCCGCGCCCTGGCGGTCGCCGGATTTTCGATCGAGGGAGACCTGACGAGCCGGTTGAACAACGCGAGAAGCCAAGCCCGCCGGATGGAGACAATATCCCGCGATCGCCTTGGGTTGTTGGTCAAGGCTTCGGAACTGGAGCGCGCCGCCGACGGCCTGGCGCGGGAAGCAGAGGCCATGGGGGAGGATGCCGCCGCCATCGACGGGGAGCGCGTGAGACTTCTGGAGGAGGCGAAGATTTCAGCGGCGGTCGCGGATTTGCTGGAGGATGTCCTGGACGGCCTCGACGAGGTCACCCCGCAGGTCGGCGCGCGTCCGGGCCTGGCGCAGGATGTCCAAGGCATGAACCGTGACATCGCGGGATTCGACGATGAAGTCTCGACGCTGTTGTCCGATCTGAGCCGCCCAGCAAGCCCCTCGGCGTCGGACGCGGTGCGCTTGCTTGCGCTCGACCTCAAGTCAGCGCGGACGTCGAGCAAGGACCTCGCCAACCTGGGCGCGGTCATCGCCGACGAAGATGAAGCCTTGGAAGGCGTCGATCGCCGCCTCGGGACCGCGCAAGTCGCGATCGGGGGCCTGCTCACCTCCGCCGGCGTCCAGACGGAGGACGAACTGGACGCGGTCATGGTGGTCCTCGCGCGGCGCGCCGCGGCGACGCAAGCCGAGTCGGCGGCCCACGCCGAACTTGCGGAGGTCAGTGGCGGAATTGGCCCCGAGGATCTCTCGCTCGCCGCGGGCGAGATCGATGAAGGGTCCGCGCAAGCCGAGCGGGAATTGATCGAAGCCCGCCGCCAGGAGATCGCCACCGAGCGCGAAGCCATCGGTGGCGAATTGAAGGACGTGGTGCTGGCGATTGAGCGCGCGGAAATCGCCACCGACGCCGCCGACGCTCAGCAGAACGTGGCCGAGGTTCGCGCGGCGCTCGGCGCCAGCGCCGAACGCTACATCGAGGTAGCCGCGGCCGTCGCCCTTCTGCGGTGGCTGATCGAGCGCCACCGTGCGGGAGCCCAGGCGCCCTTGCTCGCCCGGGCGGGGGTCCTGTTTAAGACCGTCACTCGCGAGGCATTCGAGGGGGTGGCCCTGGATTACGACGACGATCGCCCACGTATCGTGGCGGTTCGCCCCGATCGCTCACGTGTGGGAATCGAGGGGTTGACGGAAGGAACCCGCGACCAGCTGTACCTGGCGCTGCGTTTGGGATCGCTCCAGGCCCGCGCTGGCCAGGGCGCCCCGCCGCTGGTCTGTGACGACCTGCTGGTGAGCAGCGACAACGAGCGGGCCGGGGCGATGCTGCGTGTACTGAAGGAAGCCTCCGAAAGTCTGCAGGTCCTTGTCTTCACGCATCACCCCCACATCGAGAATGTCGCGCGGCAGGCTCTCGGCGAGGACGGCTTTCATGTCCACCGCCTGACGCCAACGACCCTGGACGCGGCGGTTTGACGGCAATCTGAATTCGGATACGACCGCGCGTTTCGTTGCTTGCGCAACGCTCGGCCACGCGGTGCTTGCGGTGATGAACCTCTACACCAGCGCCCCGTGGCAGTGCTTGAACTTCCTGCCCGAACCGCAGGGGCAGGGGGCGTTGCGGCCGGTGCGTTCGAAGCCGTCGGGAAGTGCGCTCATCGGCAGGGCGGCGCGCTGATCGGTCGTGCCTGAACCCAGCGTCGCGCCGACCAGTTCCAGGGTCCGTTCGTTCTCGCCGGTCAAGGGATCGACATGGACCTCGTACATCGGCATGGGCGCCGGCTCGGGGTCGGTGAACTGGATCTCCACCGTCATCAGCCAGCGGGTGACGCTCTGGCGCAGATCGCCGATCAGCTTCTCGAACAGCGAGAAGGCCTCGGTCTTGTACTCATTGAGCGGGTCGCGCTGGCCATAACCACGCAGGCCGATGACGTTGCGCAGGTGATCGAGGTGCATCAGATGCTCGCGCCACTGCATGTCGGTCATCTGCAGCAGGAAGTTCTTTTCCAGATGGCGGGTCTGCTCGGGTGAAATGAGCTGCTCGCGCTCGGCGGCCCGGGCGTCGGCGGCGGCCATCAGCCGCTCCTGGATTTCCTCGTTGGCGATGCCCTCCTCGGCCGCCCAGTCCTTGACCGGCAGGACGAGGCCGAGCAGGGACTGCACCCGCTCGTCCAGACCCTCGACGTCCCACTGGTCGGCATAGGCCTTGGGCGGAAGGTGCCGGGCGACCAGATCCTCCACCGTATCGTGGCGAATCTCGGCGACGATCTCGGAGAGGTCGGCCGATTCCATGAATTCCTGCCGCTGCTCGAACACCGCCTTGCGCTGGTCGTTGACCACGTCGTCGTACTTGAGCAGGTTCTTGCGGATTTCGTAGTTGCGCTGTTCGACCCGCTTCTGGGCGGTGGCGATGGCGCTGTTCAGCCACCGGTGAGTGATCGCCTCGCCCTCCTCGACGCCGAAGGTGCGCATGATCGCGTCCAGCCGGTCGCCGGCGAAGATGCGCAAGAGGTCATCCTCGCAGGAGAGGAAGAATTTCGACTTGCCGGGATCGCCCTGGCGGCCGGTCCGGCCGCGGAGCTGGTTGTCGATTCGCCGGCTCTCGTGCCGCTCGGTGCCGAGCACGAACAGGCCGCCGGCGGAAAGCGCCCTGGCGCGCTTGCTCTCGATCTCGGCCTCGAGTTCGATCTTCTGTTCGGCCTCGGCCTCCCGGGTCGGCTCGATACCCAGGCCCTTCTGCTCGGCCCGCCATTTGGCCAGCCGCATGTCGAGGTTGCCGCCGAGCTGGATGTCGGTGCCGCGGCCGGCCATGTTGGTGGCGATGGTCACCGTCCCGGGCACGCCGGCGTCGGCGACGATGAAGGCTTCCTGCTCGTGGTAGCGGGCGTTGAGCACGCTGTGCGGCAGGCCCACGCGGGGCTTGCCGTCGTCGTCCCATCTGTGGGTCTTGAGAAGTTCGGCCAGAAGCTCCGATTTCTCGATCGAGACCGTGCCGACCAGGATCGGCTGGCCGCGTCGGTGGCAGTCCTCGATCTGGGCGATGATCGCCTGGTTCTTCTCGGCCGAGGTCCGATAGACCTCGTCGTCGATGTCGATCCGGGTCACCGGCCGGTTGGTGGGGATTTCGGCCACGTCCATCTTGTAGATGTCGAAGAATTCCTGCGCCTCGGTGGCCGCCGTGCCGGTCATGCCGGAGAGTTTTTCGTAGAGCCGGAAGTAGTTCTGAATGGTCACCGAAGCCAGGGTCTGGTTCTCGGGCTGGATATCGGCGCCCTCCTTGGCCTCGATGGCCTGGTGCAGGCCCTCCGAGAGCCGCCGGCCATGCATCATCCGCCCGGTGAATTCGTCGATCAGCATCACCTCGCCGTCGCGGACGATGTAGTCGCGGTCGCGCATGTAGAGGACGTTGGCCCTCAGGGCCTGGTTGACGTGGTGCACGGCGGAGATGTTGGCGGGATCGTAGAGGCCGGCCGAACCATCGGCCAGATGCCCGGCGGCCTCCAGAATCTCCTCGATCTTCTCCGAACCGTATTCGGTGAGCAGGGCCTGCTTCTGCTTCTCGTCGTGGTCGAAGGTGGTCGGATCGACGATCAGCTCACGCACCAGGGTGTCGATGGTGCGGTAGAACTCCGAACGGTCCTCTGTCGGTCCCGAAATGATCAGCGGCGTGCGGGCCTCGTCGATCAGGATCGAGTCCACCTCATCGACGATGGCGAAATGATGGCCGCGTTGGACCATCTCGCTGGCGTCATAGACCAGGTTGTCGCGCAGATAATCGAAGCCGAATTCGTTGTTGGTCCCATAGGTGATGTCGCTGCGATAGGCTCGCTGGCGCTCGCCCTGGGAGAGGCCATTGACGATCACCCCGACGCTCATGCCCAGGAAGCCGTAGATCCGGCCCATCCACTCGGCGTCGCGGGCGGCGAGGTAGTCGTTGACGGTGATCAGATGCACGCCCTTGCCGGCCAGGGCGTTGAGGTAGATCGGCAGGGTCGCGACCAGGGTCTTGCCCTCGCCGGTGCGCATCTCGGCGATGCCGCCCTTGTGCAGCACCATGCCGCCGACCATCTGGACATCGTAGTGGCGCTGGCCCAGCGTCCGTTTGGCCGCCTCGCGGACGACCGCGAAGGCCTCGTTCATGAGAGCGTCGAGGCTCTCGCCGGCGGCGATGCGGCCTTTGAATTCCTCGGTCCTGGCGCGCAGCGCGTCGTCCGACAACGCCGAGATCGCCGGTTCGAGATCATTGATCCTGGCGACGCGCGCGCCCATCGACTTGACCTTGCGGTCGTTGGAAGAGCCGAACAGCTTTTTGAGATCGAGCATGGGCTTGAAGCGAGGGTCCGGTTGAAAACTCAATAAGACGCGCGGCCTCGCGGAGGGAGGCCCATCCCGCTTGGAGACCCGCGTTCAGCGCGCGCGAGACTTAGGAAGCGCGGGGGTGAGTGTCAACGCGGACGCCTCCCGGGAACCCTAGGCGCTGGCGGCGGCGCTGGGCCTGGCCTTCACGCGGGCGAGCCAGGCGGCGAGGTTGGCGTTGGCCGGATCGAGGGGTTGGCCGACCTGAGCGCCGAAATCGAGGAAGGCGAAGAGCAGGACGTCGGCCAGGGTGAACCGTTCGCCGGCGATCCAGGTCCGGTCCCCCATCAGGCCGTCCAGCCAGGCGAGCTTTTCCCGCGCCACGGCCTTGAGATCGTCGGCGGCCTGCGGGATGCAGCGGACCCGGTTCTGGAACAGCGGCAGGCCTTCGGCGAAACGGAACCCGTTGGCCAGGGGCTCGACGATGTTGAGGTCGATGCGCCTGACCCACATCCGCGTCTCGGCCCGCTCGCGCGGCGTGGCCCCGATCAGCGGCGGGGCCGGATGAAGCTCGTCGAGATATTCGCAGATGGCGGTAATCTCGGCCAGGACGAAACCGTCGTCCAGTTCCAGCGCCGGGGTCTGGCCGGAAGGATTCTTGGCCGTATACGGCGCCGCGCGGTTGGCGCCGGCCATCAGATCGACCTCTTCCCGGTCGATCGCCAGTCCCTTCTCGGCCATGAACATCTTGACCACCCGCGGGTTGGGTCCGATGGAGTTGTAGAACTTCATGGGCGTCGCCCTTTTCCGCGCGGTTTCCTCAATTCTCCAATGCCTAGGACGGTAGGTCTGATGAAGGCAAGGCATACTCTTCTCGCCGCTTGCCTGCTGGGCCTCATCGCCTGCCAGAAGAAGGCGGTGGTCGAGACCGCCCCGCAGTCCGGCGATCAGGCGGTGGCCCGGGTGAACGGCGGGGCGGTGTGGGCGTCCGATGTCAAGCGCGAGGCGGTGGCGCAGGGCCTGATCGGCCAGGGCGAGCCGCTCGACATCTCCTCCGATCAGTTCCGCGAGGTGCTCGACGAGGTCATCGACCAGAAGCTGCTCGCCGCCGAGGCGGTGAAGCGCGGACTGGACCGGGACGCCGCCGCTCAACGCCGGCTCGCCGCCGCGCGCGAGCGCATCCTCGGCGACATTCTCATGGAAAGCTCGGTCGGCAGGCAGGTGAACGACGCGGCGGTCAATGGACTCTACCAGGAGATGCTGACCAACGCCGCGCCCACCGAGCAGATCCAGCTACGTCAGGTGGTGGTCGCCAGCGAGGCCGAGGCCCAGCAAGTGAAGACCCTGCTGGCCGGGGGGGCGACCTTCGACGCCCTGGCCGCCGAGCGCTCGCGAGACGAGGCCACCCGATTCAAGGGGGGCCAACTCGGACCGGTGAGCACTGATCTGCTGCCGCCGGCCTACGCGCCGGCGCTCAAGGACGCCAAGGCCGGCGAACTCGTCGGCCCGTTCAAGACCGATCAGGGCTGGGTCGTGGCCCGCATCGACGATCGCCGTCGCGAAGCCCCGATCACCCTGGCCGCCGCCCGCCCCCAGATCATCCGCTTTCTGACCTATGACCAGGTCAAGGACCTGATCCTCAATCTGCGGCGCAAGGCCAAGGT